>NZ_JBHTHC010000013.1:0-256031 GCF_042676285.1 Paenibacillus sp. GCM10027626
TGGTATGGAACGAAGTAGGCGATCCAGCTCTGTTGCCTTACGTACTGGGACTTCCTGCAGGTATTGAAGGGCTTGATTGCTAGCTTGTGAAAAGTGGGATCTCATGGTTCTATACATGTCTTGTTTCGCCAATGTGGGCCGATACAAAGGAAGTTTGATCGTAATCGTATTCAGCCTCATTTCCAATCCCCCCATATCTATCATTATATCAGAACACCAGTTCGATTTCAAGTAGGGGGGACTGCTTGAAAATCATGTCGGACAATTGAGATCGCAAAGTTGCCACCCTTGTCCGAAGACGATTCATCTCCTACCTAAGCTTGCACTTTGAGCGAAGGAGTCTTCTCGTCTGTATTTGATAAAAAGTACGCGTGAAGAAGCACTTCCGATTGCGGGCAATGCCCGTAGCTGGTTGTGCTTTTTTGTGTTATTGCATATGTACTCGTATGGCACTCAAAGGAGGGGTGAAATTTGGGCAAGTTCTTTACGACTAAAGAAACTGGCAAAAGAACAGTGACACCGCATGACGATTCCGCTGCATTGCTTGCCAAAATGGGCTATAATGAAAAGGAGAAAAGGGAAGTACGGATTGCTTATCTGCGAATGATTCTGCGCCTGCAAAACAAATTGGATGACGCGCGGCTCGCACTCATCATGTCAGTGGGGCTGACTTGTATTATAAGCCCAATAGAGCGGAAGGAGAAGAGATATTGCGCGAACTGAGAAAACATTACCCAGAGGAAGGAGAAAGGATTATGGAGCTGATGCCTGCCTGGAAAAAGTGGGGCTATGACGAAGGAAAGGATGAAGGCAGAGAAGAAGGAAGAGAAGAAGAACGCCGGTTGATTATTCATAAGCTATTGGAGAAAGGATTCACTCCAGAGAAGGTTGCGGACACGCTAGAACTGCCGCTGGACGAAGTGGAAAAAGTGCGCGGTTCTTAATGCGCTGCTTCGAAGTGGCACCAATGAGTCAATTTCATCATTTGTAGCAAATATCGCCGGATTTCAAATAAATTCTCAAAATATAAGCTGAGTATAAGTTTGCCTTATACTCAGCTTATATTTTTAAGGGGGCTCGCCCCTCGTCACTTCACCGGACATCGGCGTTCCCAAGGAAGCGGGCATGCCGCTGCCGCTTGCTAACCGCGGTAATCCTCAACCAGCAATTCCAATTCTCCTGTATCAGGGTGCATAAGGAAGCCGTGAACTTCCACATCTTGCGGCATCAGCGGGTGATTGCGAATAATTTGCACACTGTGCATGACGCCTTCATCCGGGCTGGCAAAGCCGCGGAGGAAGCGTTCCATGCGGATGCCGGAGTGCTCGAGCGTTTCCAGCACTTTATCGTCGATTCCTTGCTCGCGGAATTTGTTAACCATAGCGGCAGCGTCCAAATTGGTCATGCCGCAGCCGTGATGGCCGATAACGAGCACTTCACGCGCCCCCATCTCATAAATCGCCACCAAAATACTGCGCATCGCACTGCCAAAAGGCTGTGTCAAAATCGCACCGGCATTTTTAATAATTTTGGCGTCGCCGTTGCGCAAGTTAAGCGCTCGCGGAAGCAGCTCGGACAGGCGGGTGTCCATGCAGGTCAAGATCGCCATCTTTTTATCCGGAAATTTATCGGTTAAATAAGCCTCATATTGTTTTTCTTCAACAAACTGCTTGTTGAACTCCATTAATTGTGAAACGATTGACATACGGTTCCTCCTCTGTAATCTGTATGATGTCGGTTATTGTAACTATTGTTGCTGTTGTCTCTTGCATCAACAAGAATCTGCTGTAAACCTGCCGGTCGTCAACACAAATTGCAACACGGCAGCCGCTCGAGATTTTTCTAGTAAAATGATTATAGCACCGATAGAATAGTTGTCTCTACTGGCAGGGAGCATTTTTTTTGCGGTAACCAAAAAAAGATTTGGTAAATCCGCCAGGCAGCCACCCGATCAAATGGCAGAAATTTTCCGGTCCGCACCGGTTTCATTCCATTCAATAATTGATTATTATTAGTTTCAAAATAGGTCGGCATGCCAGAGGCTTGCAGGAAGACATGGATCAAGGGGGTTTTGGCATTGTATCAAATCGTAGTTGCTGAAGATGAACATTGGCTGCGCAGTGAACTGACAGAAATGATAGAACGGATCGGCAATGGATTTACCGTTGTCGGCGAAGCGGTCGACGGGGAAGATGCCTGGAATATGGTGCATGAGCTGTGGCCGGCGATTTTAATTACGGACATCCGCATGCCGCGCAAAGATGGAATGGAGCTGCTGCGCGAGATGGACGAAGCCGGTCTGCCGATCGTGTCGATTATTATTAGCGGTTACGATGAATTCGCCTATGCCCGGCAAGCGGTCCGCTACGGGGTATCCGAATATTTACTGAAGCCTGTCATGCAGGATGAATTGAAGGATGCGCTGCTCAAATCAAGAGAGCGCCTCGCCTTGTTTCAAGAGCTGAATGAATGCTTCAAAATCGTCAATGAATTCATCGAACGGCTGCCCAAGCTGGACCCGGCTGAACGGACCGGTGCAACGGGCAGCTTAATCAATCAGATATGGAAGTCGCAAATGGCGTTCCCCAAGTCGCGGAAATCGGCTTTAATCGTCTTCGCAGGCAAATTGACCGAGTTGATTCAGGGGATTGAGGCAGACGCGGCTTTTCCGGAGCAGCCCGATTGGGGCGATAAGGAAGCGGTTTTGCATTATTTTCAGCATCTGATGGAACGATGGTCGATAAAAGCCAGCGCGGTATCCGGCCACGAAATGCGGCAGGTCATCCGCAGATCTTGCGACTATATCGAGCATCACTACATGCAGCCGCTTACATTGGTGAAGATGGCCGGGCAAGCGAATTTAAGCCCTTCGTATTTTGGGCATTTGTTCAAGCAGTATACAGGACAAGCTTTCATCGGCTATTTAAACGGGGTGCGCATTCAAAAGGCGAAGGCGCTGCTGATGGAAGCGGACATCAAAATCTATGAAGCGGCGGAGATGGTCGGATTTGTGTCGCTGCCCCATTTTAACCGGACGTTTAAGACCAATACGGGCATGACCCCTAATGATTACCGCAAAGGGATGGGATTGACTTGAAAATACGCTACTTGCATTCCCTTAAATTTCGCATGACGCTGGCTTTTCTGGTGGTAAACCTGCTGTCTCTGGTGCTGGCGCTCGCGATTGCGAGCCATCTGTTTAACAATGTGGCGGCCAAAGACTTTCAAGGTTTATCCGGCGATGCTGCGGCGCGCTTTAATTACGATATGGATTCTTACATCGAACGCTTGATGGAATCGACGTCAGGTATTGCGGCCAATCCACAAGTACAAGCCTATTTAACTTCAGAAAACTCCACGCCGGAGGTGACGGAAGCCATCTCCAGTGAACTTCAGAAATTCGCGGCCACCAATCGTCCGGAAATTGCGGGCATGTTTCTGATGTCCAAACAGAGCAAAATGATTTCTATTTTCAGCTATTATTATTCGCGTTCAGACTTTTACTCCAATGAACCGTGGTTTTCGCTTCCTTTTCAATCCGAACCGCAAATCATTCCTACGCATTACACCAATTATCCGAATCAAACGAAGTATGCGGTCATTACCGTCGTCATCCCGATCTATGATATCAACACGATTGAGGTGGTCGGACGGCTGGTGCTGGACATTATTCCGAAGCGGGTAATCGAGACGTTTGGCGAAACGGGGATGGGCGAGCGCGGGTATCCGTTCGTTGTTTCGGCCGACGATATCGTCGTTTATCATCCAAATGATGCCTATGTCGGGCTTCCTCGGGCCGAGACGCCGCTAGCGTCCCTGCAATTGGCTTCAGACGCCGGTGCGTCTTATAAGCAGGATTGGAATGGTGAACCATGGTTTGTATCGGTCAATAAATCCAACCGGATGAACTGGAATATCGTTTCCGTCATTCCCTCCTCAGAGATGGAGGCGGGCTTGAAGGCGGTCCGCAATGCCATTTACGTGTCGTTTTTTGTCGTCACGCTTGCCATTATGGCGGTTGTCCCTGTGCTGACCCACCAATTCGTCAAACGTGTAACCGGGTTAAAAAATATGATGGCCACGGTAGCCAAAGGCGATTTGTCCGTGCGGGCCAAGCTGGAGAAAAGACGGGACGAGTTTCAATATTTGCAGCTTGGATTCAATAACATGGTTTCGCGCCTGCAGCAATTAATGGGCGAAGTTTACGAGCTGCAAATGAACGAGATGCGGCTGGAATTGCGGCAAAAAGAAGCTTTGATCCGGGCGCTGCAAAATCAGATTAATCCGCATTTGCTGTACAACACGCTGGGCATTATTAAAAGTATGGCCTATTTCGAAAATATGCCCAAGATCGAGCTGATTGCCCGCAACCTGGCAGACGTTTACCGGTATACGGCTCGTTTCGAACAGTCGGAGGTGACGCTGCGCGAGGAACTGGACATCATGAATAAATATTTTGAAATCATTCATTTGCGCTTCCCGGCCACTTTTCACCGGACCGTGACGGTTAACGAACGGTTTCTGGATTGCTTGTGCATGAAGCTCACGCTGCAGCCGCTGGTGGAAAATGCCGTGAAATATGCGATCGAACCGCATGGAGGGGACGGAACCATTATTGTGAGCGCCTATGAAGACGAGGGCGACCTGGTCATCGAAATTGCCGATAACGGAAAAGGAATACCGGCAGCGCAGCTGGAGGAAATTCATCAGATGCTGGCACAGGCCGCAGCTATGCGCAATGCGGACGCCGTGCCGCACCCGCACAGCTCACTGGGGCTGGCGAATGTCCATGCCCGTCTGGTGCTCAAATATGGTGAGCGCTACGGCATTCGCATCGATTCATTTTTGGGCAAAGGAACGGTCGTTTCTGTGCGGATTCCGCTGCGGACAGGCGAGCCGGACATACCTTTTGGCATAACTTCGTGAAAATGAGTCGGAAATCGTGAATTCGAATAAGGCGCCTTGAAGGGGACTTTTTTATACTGGATAAGAACAGACACCGCATTCAAGGGGGAATACAGGGTGAAAAAAGTATGGCTGACTGTATTGGCTGCATCACTGCTGGCAACAGTAGCGGTAGGCTGCGGAGACAAAGGCGGCGGGAACGAGAAACCTGCGAATGAGCCTTCTTCGCAAGCGGATGCATCCAAGGATGACCAGTCCGAGAAGCTGGATATTACGATAATGGTCAGTACGGCGGCAGGCGGCGGCTGGTCGGATGACCACCCGATGGTCAAGCTGCTGAATGAGAAATTCAATATTAATTTGAAGTTTCAGTGGGTACCGGGCGACAGCTATAACGAGAAGCTGAACGTACTGGCGGCTTCGAACAATTTTCCTGATTTATTTCAAGTTTGGGATGCTTCGACTTACAGCAAATGGATGAACAAAGGTGTATTTCTCGACCTGCAGCCGCTGCTGAAGGACTATCCGAACATCACCGGCAATGTCACAGAAGAGGCGCTGCGGATGATGAATCCGAAGGACAAAATCTACGGGCTGCCGATGTATGCGCCGGCTTTCCGCAGCAATTTGTCTATCCGCCAGGACTGGCTGGATAAGCTGAACCTGAAAATGCCGACGACTGTGGATGAATTTTATCAGGTAGCCAAAGCTTTCGCCGAGCAGGATCCGGACGGCAACGGTAAAAAGGATACGATCGGCTTCAGCATGTCCGTCGGGACGAATCAGCTTGTCGGCATCGATTATTTGAAGGGCGCCTTCGGCTTGGCCAACAACTGGAAGCTGGAGGACGGCAAGCTGGTGCCTCAACAGGTGCAGGCGGCAGAATGGAAAGCCTTGGCCGAGTTTTTGCGCAAAGCTTATGCAGAAGGCGTGTTGGATAAAGACTTCGCAGTGAACAAGGAACGCGACCCGTGGAACAAGCTGGAGGCAAACACGAGCGGTATTGCTGAGGTCAATCCGAACGAGGTGTATAAACAATCTCTGCCTACGCTTCAGAAGCTTGCGCCAGAGGCGGATATTGTGCAGCTCGCGCCGCCGAAAGGGCCGACAGGATTGCAATTTGCCAACACAATTACAAGCACGGCGAAAATTGTCTTGAACGCCAAGCTGGATGAGCAGAAGCAGCAGCGTATCCTGCAGGTGTTGGACTATATTTTCTCGGATGAAGGCTTTATTTTGACGAAAAATGGTATTGAGGGCATCCACTATAAGAAAGAGGGCGATACCTACACCAAGCTGGACGCGTTTGATACGGACCGCCCGCAAATATTGTCGACATGGTTTATCCGCCGCTTCGATCCAGGTATCCAAATTCGGCTGTGGGATGATCAGGCCTATGCCGACAAAGTTATGGCATGGTTTAGTAATACCGAGCAATACCGCTGGACCGATCCGGCTGCCGGGCTGATTTCCGAAACGGCCTCCAAATTAGGGGCGCAAATCGACCAAAAGCTGGTGGCGGCAGTTGTCAAGGTTATCGTCGGCGGGGAGCCTGTGGAGTCAATCGACAAAGCGATTGAAGCATGGAGAGCAGGCGGCGGCGATAAAATTATTGAAGAAACCAATGCTATCTATGCTGAGCTGCACTAACAGATGGGCATAGCTGAGCCGGCATCGTTTACATTAACAGAGCTGGATCGGCAGGATTAAAGAAACGAACTGCTATAGGGCCTCGCCATGAGAGATACTCCGCCGGAAGGGATTGAGCAAGAGAGCTTCCGGCGGAGGCGGGGGCGAGGCCCTTTTAGGCGGCCTTAGGTTTATGATCAGGGGAGATGACTAACATGTCCGATACGAAGAAGCTCCTCCGCCGGGGAATTCCGCTCTATCTTATGATTGCGCCCGGATTGCTCTATTTTATTTTGTTTCGCTATTTGCCGATGGGCGGGATTTTGATTGCTTTTCAAAATTATGAGCCTTTCGACGGTTTTCGGCATAGTGAATGGGTTGGATTAGAGCATTTTGTGCGTTTGTTTGGCGAGGCAGATTTCTGGCAATTGTTGAGGAATACATTAATTTTGAGCGCTATGAATTTGTTTTTATTTTTCCCTGCCCCGATCGTGCTCGCATTGCTTTTGAATGAAGCGCGGGTCCGGGCTTTCCGCAAGACAGTGCAGACGCTTACTTATATGCCGCATTTTTTGTCCTGGGTCGTTGTTGTCGGCATTTCAGTATTGCTATTTTCTACGCAGGAAGGCGCAATTAACAAACTGTTTATTTCATGGGGATGGGACAGGATCGAGCTGCTGACGGACCCCGCTTATTTCCGCCCGTTATACACGCTGATGAATATTTGGAAAGAGTCGGGCTGGAGTGCGATCATTTTTCTCGCTGCTCTCGCTTCTGTTGATCCGACGCTTTATGAGGCGGCTGTCATGGACGGAGCGAGCCGCTGGAAGCAAATGATTCATGTCAGCTTGCCGGCTCTGAAAAACGTGATTCTGATTTTGTTCATTTTACGGCTGGGGCAGACGATGGATACCGGTTTTGAGCAGGTGCTGCTCATGCAGAACACGCTAAACATGGATGTGTCCGATGTGTTCGACACCTATGTGTATCGCGTCGGTATTTTGTCGGCTGAGTACAGTTATACTACGGCTGTTGGCCTGTTCAAGTCCTTGGTTGGCCTCGTGCTTATTATCGCGGCGAACAGCTTTGCCAAACGTAAGGGAGAAGAGGGTGTTTACTGATGAAAACGACAGGAACGGATCGTATTTTTGTCGGCGCGGTCTACACGATTTTAGCCGTCTGCACATTGGCGGTGCTGCTGCCTTTTCTCTATGTAGTACTGGTTTCATTTGCCACCAAGCATGAGGTGCTCTCGCGAGGATTTTTCCTTTTTCCGCAGGAGTGGACGCTTAATTCCTATCAATTTTTGTTCCGGGAGCATAATTTTCTGAAAGCTTTTCAAAACTCGCTCTGGATTACATTTGTCGGTACGATCATCAATATGGTGCTGACCAGCCTGATGGCGTACGCTTTGGCCAAACGCTGGCTGGTCGGCAGGAAAACGATCAACTTGCTTGTTCTTTTTACGATGCTGTTCAATGGCGGCATTATTCCGACTTATTTAATTGTAAACAGCCTTCATTTGCTGGACAGCTACTGGTCGATCTGGCTGACAGCGGCAATTGCGCCGTTCCATTTGATCGTGATGCGTAGCTTCTTCCAGAGCTTTCCCGTCGAATTGGAAGAATCGTCGCGTATTGACGGCTGCGGGGAATTGCGCCTGTTCTGGAACATTGTCGTTCCGCTGTCGATGCCGGCGATCGCGACTTTCACTTTGTTTTATATGGTGCAAAACTGGAATACATTTTTCAACGCTTTGATCTATATTAACGATTCGGACAAATGGCCGCTGCAAGTTTATTTACGGCAAATGCTGATCGAATCCGCCGACTCGTCGATGTCGCTCGATATCGAAGGATTTGAGTACGGCCCGCCGGTTAAAATGGCGACTGTCGTCGCAACCGCATTGCCACTGCTCGTCGTGTACCCCTTCCTGCAAAAGTATTTCAACAAAGGGATGCTGCTCGGCTCTGTGAAAGGTTGATTTAAGAAGTTTGGAGGAGGCACACGTTTATGGAGCAACCTGCTGCAGCTGCGGGCGGAAAAAGACCGCATGTCGTATTTATTATCGCCGACGATCATCGTTATGACGCCATTCGCGCATTCGGTAATCACCAGGTGAGCACGCCTGTCCTAGACGCTCTTGCCGCTGAAGGAACATCCCTGTGCGGGACGCATATATTCGGCGGTCTGACCGGGGCGGTCTGCGCTCCCAGCCGGGCTTGTGTGAATACTGGGCAATCGATTTTCAAGTCGATGATCGGCAGCGATATTCAAGTGTGGGAGCGCTCTGTCGTGATCCGCCCGGAAGTAAGGCTCATGCCGGAGACGCTGCGCGAAGCCGGTTACCGTACACATGCAGTAGGCAAATGGCATAATGACAAAGCAAGCTTCGCCCGCAGCTTTGAAGGCGGAGATAAGCTGTTTTTTTATGGCATGAGCGACCATAAAAAGGTGCCGGTGCAGGATTACGACCCGACAGGTGTTTATGACAAGGAGCGAGAATATATCGAGGAAACGTTCTCGACGGAACTGTTTACGGATGCGGCGGTTTCGTTTATTGAAGGATATGACGGGGAAAACAATGAGGATCGTCCATTCTATTTATATATAGCTTATACGGCACCGCATGATCCGCGGACTGCGCCTGAGCTGTACGCTTCGATGTATGACCCGGCAGCTATTCCGCTGCCGCCGAATTTCCAGACTGCGCACCCCTTTGACAACGGCGAGCTGGAAGTCCGGGATGAACGGCTGGCGCAGCATCCGCGGGATGAAGCGGAGATCCGCCGGCATATTGCCGACTATTATGCCATGATCACGCATATGGATGCCCAGATTGGCCGGGTGGTGGAAACGCTGAAAGCCAAAGGCATTTATGAGGATACGCTGATCGTCTATACGGCGGACCATGGGCTTGCTGTCGGCCAGCACGGTTTGATGGGCAAGCAGAATCTGTATGAGCATAGCACGCATATTCCGCTCATTATGAAGGGGCCCGGCGTGCCGGAAGGCAAGCAAGTCACAGAGCTGTCCAGCAATATCGATATTTTTCCGACCGTAGCGGAGCTGTGTGGGCTTGAGCTGCCGTTTCAGACCGGCGGCGGGTTCAGTGGCGGCGGGGTCAGTCTGGCGCCGCTTGTTAGAGGAACGGCGGCGAATGGCCGACCGGCGGTATGTACCGCTTACCGGGATGTCCAGCGCATGGTGCTCAGCAGACAGGACGGCAATTGGAAGCTGATCCGCTACTATCGTTCTCCTGTCACGAATACGGGCACGGATAAGCTGCAATTATTCAATCTTGACGAGGACCCGTGGGAGACAGAAGATGTGTCGGGCGTGGCGGCCAATGAGCCGCATTTGAAGCGCCTGGCGGCAGAGCTGCAGCGTTGGATGGACGAGAACGGAGATTTTATGCGGGATGTGCTGGTACTGCCGGCGTAGACAAGGAGAGGGAGAGACCATGGAGCAAATGCAACGAGAGATTGTTGATCAAACGCAGCCGTCCCGACGGCGTCCTAATATTTTGTTTATTCAGACTGACCAGCAGCGTGTCGATACGATGGCGGTGTACGGCGGGAAAGTATGCCAGACCCCTCATTTGAACCGTCTGGCGGAAGAGAGTGTCGTGTTTGACAACGCATATACAAGCTGTCCGGTCTGTACACCGGCGCGTGCTTCTATGCAGACGGGCTTGTACCCGTTCAAGCATGGCATGCAGACAAACGGATACGGCATGGGAAGCATGGTGCAGGAACTGCCTGATACGCCGCGCTTGTTAAGCCGCCAGTTGGCTGAGCAGAATTACAGCATCGGATATACAGGCAAATGGCATTTGGGCACTGAATCCGATGAACAGCGCCATTTGGACGCCAATCTAGCCTATGTCCATTTTCCGGAAATTGCTGCAGGTATGCGGACTTTGCCGACAGATGTCGGATATGAGGGCGACAATTTCGGCGGACACGGGCTTGGCGGAATGGTTTATCCGGCCTTCAAGCAATATTTGCAGGAGAATGGGTTGGAATGGAAGCTGGAGAACAAAATATCCGGCCACTTCGAAGGCCACTATGCTGCCGAGCTGACATCTCCGGAAGCAGGCACGGTGGAGCATTATTTGGTTGACCGGGCTATCCATCACATCGAGCAGTTCCGTGAGCGGGAGCAGCCGTTCTTCTTTTCGCTCAATTTCTGGGGGCCTCATGAGCCGTATATTGCGCCGACGCGCTTTTTGGATCTCTACCGCGACCAGGAGCTGGAGCCTTGGCCGAATTTCTGCGACAGCGGCGAAGGCAAGCCTTCCATTCACCGGATTAAAATGGGCAATACGAAGGAATGGAGCGACTTTGTTCCGTATATCCGCCACTATTATGCCTTCATGAGCAGCATTGACGAGCAGATCGGGCGTTTGCTCGACTATTTGAAGCAGCGCGGGCTCTATGAAGATACGGTCATTATTTTTACGGCGGATCATGGGGAATCGCTTGGCATACATGGCGGGTTGTGCGACAAATCGTACTTTATGTACGAGGAGACTTGCCGGATTCCGCTGCTGGTGAAGCCCGCCGGACAAAATGTAACACAACGCAGGGAGGAGCGGTTCGTCGGTACCTGCGACATTCATGCCACTATATTGGGCTTGGCCGGTGTAGAGACGCTGCCGCAGGGAGCAGACGGCAGATCGTTTGCGCCCGTGCTGGAAGGCGGGCTGCTGGAAGAATGGCCGGACAGCGTGGTAACTGAAGGGGCAGGCTTGGAAAGCGTCATGTTTACCCAGCGCATGATACGCAAAGGCACCTGCAAATACGTGTTCAACTGCGGCGACCTGGACGAGCTGTATGACTTAGCCGATGATCCGCATGAACTGAGCAACCGGGTCGACGATCCTGCTTATGCAGATAAGCTGAGAGCGATGCGCGAAGCGCTGGCGGACTGGATGGTTCGTCATGAGGACGGACTGCTGAAACAGTATAAACGGCTGCGGATGTAGAAGCAATTCCGGCATATGAGAGCTAGCTGCTGCATACCGCCGCATAGAAAAAAGGTCGAACCGGAGCGTAAACTTGCTCCATGGCTCGGCCTTTTTTTGTGATGTCGCCCGTCTGTAAAGGTCTGTTGTTACTGAAGTGTCGGCTGCTGCCATCAAGGCATCTAGGCGTCTAAGCGTCTAAGCGTGTAGGCGTTGAGGGGCAAGCTTAGCATCTGGGTCCGTTAGCAAGTCAGAATCATCCTGGCATTGCTATTCGGGTTGCTATTGACATCACTATTTCCTAGTCGTATATTATGAATATAAAATAAAATTATTCATATAATTTTAAAAGGAGCCAGATCGATGCCCAAGTTTACGGAAACGGAGAAGCAGCGTATCGAAGCCAAGCTGCTGGAGGCGGCAAAAGAACGGTTCATCACGCTTGGCTTGAAAAAAACGAGTGTTGAGGAACTTACGCGGTCAGCAGGTATTGCTCAGGGATCGTTTTATTTGTTTTTTAATTCAAAAGAAGAGCTTTATTTTGAGATTATCCAGCGGGAGGAGGCAGTGATCCGCAGCAAGCTGAATGAAAGCTTTTTGGCGGCATTCCGCGCAGGGTCGGCTGAGGCGATGAAGCATTTTTTACGGGAATCGCTGGCCGTGATGGAGGAGAATCCGCTGATCCGGCAGATGTATGATGAGGACTTGCTGGCGGCTCTTTTCCGCAAGCTGCCGGAAGAGAAGCTGGCCCAGCATTTTAACCAGGACGTTGACTTCTTCCTGCCGCTCATTACAGAGGCCCAGCAGCAAGGGTGGATTATTGAGTCGAATCCGGCCACGATCGTCAGCCTGCTCCGCTCCTTTGTCCTGCTTGCATTGCAGCGCAAACTGATCGGCGAGGAACAGTACAGGGAGACGATGGAGCTGCTGATGAGCATGATTGCAGACGGGCTGGTCCGCAATACACAGGTAAGGATGGAGAAAGGCGGGAGGCTTGATGATTGAAGTTAAAGAGCTACGCTTTCGCTATCCCGGAGCCAAGGAGCCGGCGCTTCGCGGCATTGATTTCTCGATTGGCCCAGGGGAAATATTCGGCTTTCTCGGCCCCTCCGGAGCGGGCAAAAGCACCACTCAAAAAATATTGATCGGCATTTTGAAACAGTACGAGGGCCAGGTTCGTGTCATGGGGCGGGAATTGCGGCAGGCCAAAAATGATTATTATGAAAAAATCGGCGTTGCGTTTGAATTCCCCAATTTTTACAGCCGATTTACAGCACTTGAGAACCTGCGGCTGTTTCGCTCTCTTTATGCAGGGGAGACGGAAGAGCCGCAGCGCCTGCTGGAGATGGTCGATCTCGGGAAATTTGCTGATGAGAAGGTATCCGGTTTTTCAAAGGGAATGAAAATGCGGCTCAATTTTTGCCGGGCGCTGCTCAGTAAGCCGGATATCCTTTTTCTGGATGAACCCACCTCAGGGCTGGACCCTGTTAACGCGCAAGTGATGAAACAATTGATTCTGGAGAAAAAAGCGGAAGGCAAAACAATCGTCATGACCACACACAATATGCAGGCTGCCGAGGAGATCTGTGACCGGATCGCCTTCATTGTCGACGGCGGCATCAGCTTGATTGATACGCCGCGCGAACTGAAGCTGCGGCATGGCAAGCGGCGCGTCCGTATTGAGTTTCGCGAGGAGGCGAAGCTGGTGTCGGAACAATTCGAGCTGGACGGTATTGGCGCTAACAAATCCTTTCTGCAGCTGCTGCGCAACAAGCCCATCGAGACGATCCATTCCCAGGAGGCGACATTGCAGGATATTTTTCTGGCGGTCACGGGGAGGCGGCTAACATGAGATTCGTATCGGCATTAGGCTATGATATGAAGCTGCAGGCCAGACACGGCTTTTACTACGCTTATTTGATTATCAGCATCCTGTATATTATTCTGCTGCAGGCGCTGCCCGGGGAATACCGGCAGTTGACCGGTATAATATTAACCTTTTCCGATCCCAGCGCTCTGGGCTTTTTCTTTATTGGCGGGCTCGTACTGCTGGAGAAAGGCCAGGGCATTCATGACAGCTTATTTGTTACGCCCTATACGACAAGCGAATATATTTGGTCGAAAACCTTGTCCTTAATGCTGCTGTCACTGCTGACGAGTACTGTCATACATTTAAGCGCTTTCGGTCTTAGTGCCGGTTCCAGCCTGCTTCCTTTTTGGGCCGGAGTCGGGCTGACCTCTATTTTCTTTACCCTGATTGGCCTTGGCGTCGCCGCAGGCTGTCAAACCTTAAACGGGTTTTTTCTGCAATCCATGCTTGTGACAGCAGTATTTTACTTGCCGCTGCTAGAAATAGTCGGGGTCTACGACAGGCTGCATCTTTTATACGCCGTTTTGCCGACACATGCCACATTGCTGCTGCTCAAATCTCCGTTTGAGCCTGTCAGCAATTTGACCCTTCTGTATGCGATGCTGCAGCTGGGAGCTTGGATTGCTCTCGCTTATTTGTGGACGCGCCGTATGTTCACCCGTGCGGTCATCCTGAAAATCGGGAAAGGGGAAGGCTGATGAATCGTGTGCTCATCTTGCTTCGCGGGGATCTGCGGCAGCTGGCTTATGATCCGATGCTTATCTTTTTCCTCGTTGCCCCGCTCATGCTGATTGCGGCAGTCAGTCTTGGCATTCCTGCGTTTGCGGTCCTTTTGCAGAGGGAGGCCGGGTTTGATCTAATTGCTTATTATCCATTGGTGCTGAATGTGGCTCTGCTGATGATTCCGTTAATTTTGGGTGTGATGAACGGTTTCTTGTTGTTAGATGAACGGGACGAGAAGCTGATTGATTATTTCGCCGTTACCCCGCTGACCAAGACCGGTTATATTGCTTACCGGCTCCTCCTTCCGATCAGTTTGTCCTTTATTTACGTTTTTTTGCTGCTGGCATTAAACGGGCTGGTACCGGTGCGTGCGGGCAGCTTCCTCCTGACCATGCCTGTGCTTGTATTGGAAACGCCGCTGGTCACCTTGTTTATGGCCGCTTTTGCCGCCAACAAGGTTGAAGGGCTCGCTTTATCAAAAGGGTTAGGCATATTGCTGTTTGTTCCCGCGGTTGTCCATTTTGTTCCGTATCCCTGGCAGCTGCTCGGCGGGATTGTCCCGTCCTTTTGGGTAGCGGCGGCACATTCGGCCAGCATGAGTGTTTCGCCGCCTTTGCCGGGCTTACTCTGCTGTCTGCTCGGGTTGGCGGCCCATTATTTGGCCTTGCGGTATTTGCTAAGACGGTTTATGCACAAGCTGGATTGATGGTGGTGTAGCATTGCTGCGCGGATTTGGCTGTGATCCATATCGCAGCCTGACAGACGCTTTTAGCATATAATGGTACAGTAATGCTGATTTTTTATACTTTCTTAGGAGGGATAGCGCATGAAATTGGAAGGCAAAGTTGCGATTGTCACTGGAGCAGGGTCAGGCATGGGGAAGGAAATCGCGCTGTTATTCGCCCGTGAGGGGGCGAAGGTCGTCGTTGCAGACTTGAATGAAGCTACTGCACAGGCAACGGCGGCGGCTATTGCAGAAGAATCAGGCACCGCAATTGCTGTGGCAGTCAATGTCGCCAAGGAAGAAGACACCCAGCGCATGATTGATGCAGCTGTCAATACATACGGTACGCTGGACATTCTGGTCAACAATGCGGGCATTATGGACAATATGACACCGCTGCACGAGGTGACCGATGCGCTCTGGGAGCGTGTTCTGGCTGTGAATACGACCGGACCGATGCGGGCAATCCGTTTGGCGCTGCCTATTTTTACTGCCAAAGGCAAGGGCAATATTATCAACGTCGCTTCTATTGGCGGCTTGCAGGGCTCTCGTGCCGGGGCGGCTTACACGACATCCAAACATGCGGTTATCGGCTTGACGAAAAATGTCGGCTTCCAATACGCGGCACAAGGGATTCGCTGCAATGCTATCGCGCCAGGCGGCGTTAACACGAATATCGGCACAGGCGACACTGTCCCGAATGAATTTGGCCTGGGACGGGCTACGGCAGGTGCAGCGGCAATGCCGCGAGTGGGCGAGCCTTCGGAAATCGCCGGCGTCGCGCTGTTCCTGGCATCAGAGGACTCCAGCTTCGTCAATGGCACGGTCATTACAGCCGATGCGGGCTGGACGGCTTATTAATACACTTTAGATTACAGAGGACGCTTTCGGAACCATGCTTGATCATGGACGCCGGAGGCGTCCTTTTTGTTTTTTCATCCGAACTCCACATACGTACAGTTTCCTTGAGCGCGACAAACATACTGTAAGGAGAGGTGATCAAATTGAGCAAAAAGAAGTACAAAAGCGCTACACTTTGGGGGAAACTGCGTGTATGCCGCTATTTGTCGGCTAATCGAGCCACACGCAGCATGATCCCAGCAACAGTCTCGTTTTCTAAGACAAATTTGCAGCAGATGGCAGCAAAGCATCGGTCACTCTATATTAAGCCGGATGTCGGGTCGTTAGGCATCGGAATTTTCAAGATGAGCCGCCAGCCAAGCGGATATATGCTGAAGATGATCTCGGGGAAAAAACAAGTCCAAAAAACGTTCAAGACTTTGTCCGCTGTACATCGTCATATCCATTCCAAGCAGAAGAAAAAAATGATCATTCAAAAAGCGATCCCGCTTGACAAGGTAGACAGGCGCTCCTATGACATTCGGGGCATGATCCAGCGCAAGCCGAAGGGGGCATGGACCTGCACAGGATTTATAGTCAGGGTAGGCAAGCCGAACAAAATTGTAACGAACGTCTATCAGGGCGGGAAGGTATACACGCTCCCTAAACTGCATAGCAAGCAAGGCTTGACTGCTGAAAGCGCCGCTGAGCGTACCCGGCAAATTACGAGCAAAGGACTCACTGTAGCCAAAATGCTGAGCCGTAAGCGTTCAGGCATGCGCGAGCTGGGAATTGACTTTGCATACGATAAAAAGGGTCATTTATGGATTCTGGAAGTGAACTCCAATCACCCGCAATTTTACCCGATCAAAAATATCGACCGGGCAGCATACAATCGAATGCTCTCATTCGCCAAAAGCTACGGCAGACATAGTGCAAGATAATACTGGGAGACCGATTACGGAGCATGGCGTCGATGCTCCGTACATATTAGATCGGACAAGCCAACAAAATTTTGATTTGACAATTTCGTTCATTACTTATATAGTTAGTTACATGAGTAACTAACCAGTTAGGTTGCAAGGAGGCGGATGCCAAAATGGATGCCAGTCGTCCGATTTTTGTCCAAATCGCCGAACGGATCGAAGATGATATTATTGCTGGACATTTGCCTGAAGAGACGCAGGTTCCTTCGACGAATCAGTTCGCGGCGTTTTATCAAATAAATCCGGCAACGGCGGCAAAGGGTGTAAACCTGCTTGTTGATGAGCAAATTTTGTATAAGAAGCGAGGGATTGGCATGTTTGTGGCAACAGGAGCCAGAGATAGGCTGATTGAAAAGCGGAAAGAACAGTTTTTTGAGCAGTATGTTGTGACGATGATACGTGAAGCTGGGAAACTCGGCATTACCAAGGAGCAATTGACGGCGATGATTCAACGAGGGGAAGGTGAATAGCATGGCGGGCAAAATCGTGGAAGTTACTGGTTTAACCAAACAGTTCGGCGCAATGAAGGCTGTGGACAACGTCAGTTTTCATCTGGAGGCCGACAAAATATACGGTTTTCTTGGCCGTAACGGAGCGGGCAAGACGACAATTATGCATATGATAACGGCGCAGCAATTTCCGAGCGAAGGCGATATTAAGCTGTTTGGCGAGGCGCCTTATGAGAACAACCGTGTGCTGAGCCGCGTATGCTTCATCAAAGAGGGGCAAAAATATCCGGATCATTTTAAAGTTCGCGATGTACTGGATGTTGCGGGGGCGACGTTTCCGAACTGGGATCGCGATTATGCGCTGGAGCTGATCGAGGAGTTTCGACTGCCGCTGAAGCGGCAAGTGAAAAAGCTGTCTCGCGGCATGCTGTCCGCTGTCGGCATTATTGTAGGACTGGCAAGTCGTGCCGAATTGACACTGTTCGATGAGCCTTATCTCGGTTTGGATGCTGTAGCGCGCACCCTATTCTATGACCGGCTTATCCAAGATTATGCCGAGCATCCGCGGACAATTGTGTTGTCCACCCATCTCATCGATGAGGTCAGCCAATTGCTGGAGCATGTGATCGTCATCGATCAAGGCAGGTTGCTGCTCAATGATGAAGCAGAAACGCTGCGCGGCCGCGCATACACAGTTGCCGGCGCGTCCGCGGCGGTTGAACAATTCATTGCCGGCAAAGAGGTCATTGACCGGGAACCGTTTGGCGGCCTGTTGAAGGCGACCGTGGTAAGCGGCGGCGATGCTGCTGCCGAGCAGCGTCGGGCAATTGAGCTTGGACTGGAACTGACTGCCGTATCGCTGCAGCAGCTGATCGTTCATTTGACAAGCGGCAAACAGACAAGAAAGGCGGCGATATGAGTATGAATGGGACAATCCGCTTAAACGGCGTGCTTAGAATGTACATGAAATTCAAGCTGTTTTTACTGTTTGTACCTTGGTTAATTGTTTTCTCAAGCTTTGTGGTCAATCTCATTGTTGGCTATTTTGTAACGGAAGAGGTCTATACGGGCGGAGTAATATCGATCTATGTCTACATGCTAATCGCCGGCTTGATTGTGCTGCCGCAGATGTTTCCCTTTTCGGTCGGGCTTAGCATGCGAAGGAAGGATTTTTATTATGGTACACTAGTTGTAATGGCTGCAGTTAGTGTAATTACGGCTGCGCTGCTTGTGCTCTTAAGCGTAATCGAGCATGAATGGGCATCCGGCTGGGGAGTTGGCTTGCATTTCTTTCATTTGCCAATTTGGAATGACGCCCCGGCGATCGGCCAGTTCTGGATGATGAGCTCCTTGCTGCTTCATGTGTTTATGCTCGGTTTCGTTATTTCGAGTGTTCATCGCAGATTTGGCAAGATGGGTATGCTTATTTTGACGATTGTTTCCTTTCTGCTCTCTAGCTTGGCTGTCCTGATCGCTACCTATAATCATTGGTGGGAGACGATCTTCTCGCCGCTGCTGGAGAAAACGCCGTTGGAAATTGTAAGCTGGCTGTTCCCGCTGACAATTGTTTATGCCCTGATCTCGTATTTGCTGCTGCGCAAGTCGACGGTGTAATAAATAAAAAGAAGATGACTTCTGGGCTGATAACCAGGAGTCATCTTCTTTTTATTTTTGCTTATACTTCCCGTTTACGGGAAATGATCAGTAGCGCGCCGACAAAAATGACGGCAATTGCTAAAAACGGTCCGCCGAATGTCAGTTTGTCTAGGATCGCGCCGATTGAGAAGACAAAGAAGAACAGCAAGGACAAAACAGTCAGAATGTTAATCGGGATGAGCAAATATCTGTTTCGTCCGCCAAACCAGTAAAGCTCGAACAGGCCGACTGCCGGAGCGAGAATAAAACCAGGCCAGGTGTAGCCCCAGCTATCGAACAGCATGGAGACTTGGCAGATAAATCCTGCAGTGAGCAGTACACCGCCAGGGACAAGCAAGCCGACCCCGCGCCGATTGGTCATATAGAAATACATCCAGTGAAAAAACAATCCGAGCGGGATAACGAACATCGTTGGCCAGAAATAGCCGAAAATTTCCCCGGGACCAAATGACAAGCCTGTGCCTGAGTTAAACAGCAGATAGGCGCCAAGCAGCACAAGCAGAGGGCCGAGAACTGTACGAGTATTCACGTTTCAGTTCCTCCTTGATTCAAGATTCGTTAATCTCAGTGTATCACGTATGATGCTGTGCTGTCCTCATTCCAGAGACGGAGGCGACCTCATTCTGCAGCGTTAATTGCATGGCGTTATCCGAGAGGAACCCTATACTGGGAATGGGTTTCAATAAGATGCTCGCCTTGATTGTAGACCCATCTGAATTGAAAACGATTCCCTTTATAGCCTGTACGAGCGCGGATGTCCGGAATAATGACGGTCTCCAAGTTTAGTTCAATGGTTTGCTCAAGCCCACGGATCCGCTGCTCATTGGCTGCTGCCTGGGCAACCGCCTCTTCTTCCGGAAAGGTTTGGCGAAAGTACATCTCGGCAACCTCCTGATCGCTCCATTCCTCAGGAAGCGGATTATTCGAACCGCGAAAAACAACACGGGCCGTATCAATCCAATCGCGGTACAAGTCCATGGATAGCTCTATCATTTGTTATGATCTCTCCTTCAAAAAGCTGCAAACGATCTATTGTGATTACCGTATCATATCTTTTATGCAAACTGCAATTTTATTGGCATTATATTTGTTTTGCGGCAGGAAAATGGGAAGCGGGAATGGAATAGTTTCTATACTATTAATTTGACTGGGAAAAAATTTTATAGATTCTTTTTGTTTTTGCGCAAAAATCGACAGCTTTAGTGTTTCTAAGTGTGGTAAAGTAATACTTGATAATAAATGTAGAGGAGGCTGTTTGACGATGAACTACCATTTTTATGTAGGGAATGACAACGGGAATAGTGAGCACGATATAATTGTGGATGGAAAGCTGATCCAGCAGCCGAACGTGAATTGTGCTGTAGATTCCCTTCCGTGGAGCGAGGAGCAATCGCCGGAAAGCTTTATTAAGAACCTTCAGGAGCAGCTGGTCGTTACAATCGATTCCCCGGCAACACGCCCTGGTATGTACTATGTGGGCAAGTTTGCGCTGGAGAGCGGTGAAATCCTCGATAATTTGCAGATCGGAATCGATTTGAAAAGCGAAATGGATTTGCCGATCATTAATACGCTGGCGCAAATTTCCGCGGTTGCCGTACAAAAGGCTTACGAGGATGAGAAGAAGGTTCCGGACCATATCGAGCTGGAAGTCGACATGGCGACCGCGCTTCCGGTCACACAGCATACAGACGAGAACGCAGCCAGATTCGAAAAGCGTTTTATGTCCGGCACCCATCATGTGACGGTTCATCTGGGGATTCACCGCGTGGCGGTCAAGATTGTATTCTCATTCGCCAAGGTTGTTCCCGAAGCGACGCCGGTCATCTTTACATTGCAGAAGGATAGCGAAGGCAACTGGCGGGAAGGCGAAATTTTCCAAGCCTTTACGGAAACATATGGAATCGACAAAAAATTTAACGGCAGCTTTTTTAAGGACAAGCGTATTCTACATGTAGATATCGGCGACGGTTCGACAGAATATCCGATTACGGAAGGCAACAAATTTTTGCGCCAATTCGTTCATGGCAGCCATCACGGCATTGGCTACGCAATCGAGGAAGCGCTGAATGATTTTAATCGATTGATACATTTGCCAGACAGCCCGCGGCAATTTTTCAGCGATGTCGTCAAAAATCCAAAGCATAAATATCATGCTCGCGCGTTAAAAACTTTGAAGCGCCCTCTGGAAATGCAAGCGCGGCAAATTATGCAAAATGTGAAGCGTCAGTTGACCAAGGCGCGGAACGAAATCGACGTAATCTGCGTATATGGCGGCGGCAGCATCATTATGGAACCGATCCTTAATCCATTGCTTAAGGAGCTCTGCGATGAGCGTGAAATCAAGCTGTTCTACGTGCCTGAGCTATATGCGGTACAATTGAATGCAATGGGACTGGATGCCTTTGTCCGTGGGAAAATTTTCGAGGCGTTGAAAAATAAGGCTGCTCAGCCGGTATAAAAGTCATGCCCGCCGAATTTTCGATAATACAGAGATTGGCAGAAGGTGATAAGCATGAAAAAATTGAAAGAGCCAGGTGGCAATATTAGCTTGAAAACGAAGAAGAATGAAGATCCTGCCATTATGCAGTGGCTGAATGCGCAGAGCAACTTGATGGATTCGATCCGGTATTTAATCGAGAATGAAGTGCGCCAGTATGGAGTGCGAAATTTGCAAACTTTTGTGCCGGCGGAACGCCCGTTCAGTTTATCTGATAGTGCAGCGGTTGAGGCTGGAACTTCTGTGGGACAAGCGGCTGTCGTACATAATCAGGAGCTGGCAGCAGCGATGGAGACGGTTGTTGTGGCTGATGTGCAAGCAGCAGATGTGCACCAGGCTCAGGAGGAGCCAACTGCCGAGCCGTCTGCAACGCCTCAAGCGGCGGCGGCTGCGGAAGAGCCGATTGCTGCAGCAGACGTAGCAGCTTATGCTGAAGAGCAGGATGAAGTGGAGCAAATCGAAGACGATATTGACGATGATGATATCGAATCCTGGACATAAATAGCGTCGGTAACACCAAGTAGGACTAGGGAATACCTAGGGCTTCTTGGTGTTACTTTTATATTCAAGTTTAAGTGATGCTTTGGGTTACTCAGTAATGCTAAAGGTGTTTTCATCATAATCGCATGGAAAATGAACAAAGTTTGCTTTGTTCATTTTTGTGCTGTGGTCAGCGCCGTCTTCTTAGCGAGCGGGCCATGAGAATTTGCGCACAGGACAGGATCATCAGCAACGTGAAAATGCCAATAAGGAAAGAATAGTAGTTGATATAGATCGTATTAGTATATTGATTGATCGCCCCAAACTCATCAATTTTTCCATCTATGGACAGCAGAATGCGATGAGCGTGACCGTTCTGCAAATAACCGCTTGCAAGCAACAAGATGAGGAAGAAGAACGGATAGAAGAAGCCACGGCGGGCAAAAAACTTCGTTTTCACCACCAGATAAACAATCCCGGCGAGCAGCAGCAGATAGAGCGGGATTTCCCAAAACCATAGTAAAAGTCCTGGATTTCCATTACCGGATATGCCTCGGCCCGGTCTCATTTTAATGGTGAATATATCAGTGGCTTGAATTGCGATCAAATTGAGTGCGAACAGAACCGCCGTACATATAGCTACAGTTTTGGTTGACATTTTCGATCCCCCTTAGCTTTGCCGAATTGATGCCGGCTGCAAATACTCACAACCCTCAAGGCCATTACAGTCCTCCGGTCGCTATGACCAAAACATACCATATTTCTCTTGTCGAAGTAACCTTTATTTCCAGCTTAAATAATGACAGTATTTAAGGTCTATATAAGTTCTGCAACATGTTATGTCCCGCATCTCCGCCTCGAGACCGAGTAAAACTCTGTACCTGAGACGGAATGAACCTGTGCAGATCTCCTTTATGATGAGATTAACGGATTTCTTCTGGAGAATAATTGAATGAAATATTCAATCAAAAAAATAATGGGGTGTTGCAACTGCTGCAAAAATTACTTAAAACCGTCATGCAAAGTACCTGGATGATATGGGAACGTATCTTTAGCTTCATTTCACGATTCCGCAGCTCGCATATCTCGCGCTTTGGCATATGCACGGTAATGATAAAGAAGCATCGGGGGGAGCGCATCATCTGTGAGGACTCCACGGTCATTCAGAATGGAGATCTGGTGGGTGAGCTTCATTTGGATAATGAGACGATTCTGAAGTTAATTCGGTCGGAAGGGCCGGATCGTGCGGCTCTTAAAATAGCGAGGCTTGGAAGGAAGTCCATCCAGCAGATTAGCCGCGCTTATGAAAGCCAGGCCGAGTTCAGCGAGGTCAGCGCATTGATCGGGATTACGCTGCTGCACCGTGGATTAACGCATGGTCTTGGCTTTGAGCATCAAGTGATGAAACCTGACTTTTTTCTCAAAATAACGACTTCGTACCTTCGCATGCTGCTATCTGTCATGCACCCCGAGGGGAAGAGCCGCATCGATCGAAGAACCGAATTACTCGTTCCGATGATGTTGATCCATACGCGGTCATCGCTGATGAAACGCTTTTCAATGACGGATAGGAGGAAGTCACAGGAAGAAGGGCATACCCCGGCCTTGGTATCGGCCGCGATCGAAGGTTGAGCGGGGAGGCAATGCTCCGGATAAGAGATAAGCCTGTGTGCTGAAGATCGATGATGCTGACAAGTCCCGTTAAACCATCGGTTTTACAGAAGGCGGCATGGGAGACTTGGCAGGAGCCTGCCGCTGCTTCTTGTACAAAGCACAAACCATACTCATTTGACTCCCCACAATTTAAACATTAATATAGTAAATGATTACGCAATCATTGCAAAATGGCAGATGGATGGGGATTTTTATGATTACAATGAAAGATGTGGCAAAGCTTGCAGGAGTTTCGCCAATAACCGTTTCTCGGGTTATCAGTTCCCCTGAGCAGGTGCGGCCTGCTACTCAGGCGAAAGTGATGAAAGCGATCGAGGAATTGAATTTTAAACCGAATAATATTGCCCGCAGCCTGGTCACGAATCGGACAGATACAATCGGTTTACTGTTGTCGAATATAGCTAACCCTTATTATCCGGAGTTTATTCTCGGATTAGAAACGTATGCGCGCGCTCAAGGCAAGAATGTCATTATTTGCAATGCGCAGGATTACGATACAGCCTCGCACAATTTGGAGCTGCTATTGGAAAAGCGTGTCGACGGCATTGTTATAACATCGATTGAGTTTGCATCCATGAAGCTGCAAGAGAAATTTCATGCAGAGCTGGAAGATCTGGTCCATATGAAGCAGAAGTCGATTCCGATCGTATTGATGGATCCGAATCCGCGCTCTACGCTGCTATCATGTGTGGAAGTGGATAACTATTTGGCTGGCAGAATTGCGATGGATCACTTGCATAGTCTTGGTCATCGAAGGATTGCTCATCTTTCGGTTGAACGCGATGCCAATGTCTGGATCGATCGGATGCGCGCTTTCAAAGATGCGTATAGGCGCTATGGTCTGGATTTGCAGCAGGAGCTCGTTGAGCTGATTGAAACAGAGGACGTCCGGGCGGCGGCAGCGGCGGCGACCCGTTTGCTCCAGTGCACTCCCCGGCCGACAGCGATATTTGCCGGGAATGATTTGCTTGCTATTGGAGCACTGCATGCAGCGCATCGGCTGGGAATCCGCGTTCCGGAGCAATTATCGATTATCGGAATCGATGGCATTAATGTAGGCGACCAGATATACCCCCGCCTCACAACAGTGGCCCACCCGCAAAGCAAGGTCGGCGAAGTAGCCGCGCAATTGCTGCTTGATAAAATTAATGGCAACGACGATAACAGCAGCATTATTTTAAAGCCTGCATTGCTGGTTCGTGAGAGTACCGCCGCAGTGGAGAAGCTCTGAAGCTCATTTGCGAGGAATGCGCTTCTCCTCTTTTTGTTGAAAGTAAATGAAAACGAAAACTTCACTTTCACTCCATACAGTTGCTATTGACAAAAATAATTGGGCTAGGTATGATGTACACACGAAATGATTGCGTTACCATTTCAAATTGGAAGTTTAAAGAAACTCCATCACTATTCCAAGCTGTACATAATGTAAAATTTGTCGAACAAAAATGATTGCGATATCATTAACGGTTCGGAAGGAATGATGTGCTCTCAACTTCCAGGTGATCTAACGGGGGAAGTTTTAGCTGGAGCAGGTCGGCTATGCTGAATGCTGGAGAAAAACGCTGGACGGTTATAGCAGCTATAGGTTTTGGAAGACAAGTCTTGCTGCTCTTGGCAAAAGAACATTGAGCGTGTCTTCCAAAATCAAAATGGTTGCGTTAACATAATAAATTATTGGGGGTATTCTAATGGTTAGAGGGAATCGTTGGTACAAATTGATGGCTGTTTCCACGATTTCGATGCTGCTGCTATCTGCTTGCAGCGGCGGCGGAAATGGCGGCAGCAAAGAAACGGGAAGCAATGGCGAGACAGGCAAGCCGAATAAGCAGGAGCAAAAGGTAATTGTGGTTGATCCAGGCGGCGACTTTACCGATTATTCACCAACCGTCAGCCAAGAAAAATCGGATGCAAACCCGCATCCGTACAATGAAATTCGAGTGTTGGCCGATGAATGGGAAAAGCTTCACCCGGAAGCGAGAATTGAAATTTTGTCGCCTACGAAATCGAAGGACCGAAAAGTAGCGGTTGCCCAGCTTGCGGCTGGCACGGCAGCGGATATTATTTATCAAATCGGCGTCTTTAAAAACGAAGATTATCCGAAAGGATGGGTGCTGCCATTCGACAAATATTTGGAGATGCCGAATCCTTACGTAGAAGGAAATAAGCAATGGAAAGAAATTTACAATGAAGCATGGCTGAATAAATCTGGAGACGGCAAAGTTTACTACGTTCCCATTGATGCTGTACCAATCGGCATTATTTATAACAAGGAGCTGTTTGCCAAGGCGGGCATCGATACCGCTCCCGTAACCTATAATGATTTTTTCGAGGCGGAGAAAAAGCTGAAAGCAATTGGCGTGGCGCCATATATGCCGATCTACCGCTGGTCGGATATTACGCTGGAGACAGCCGTCTTCGCCAAAAAGATTAAAGAGTGGGACGTCCTTACCAAGGATGGTGTCGTCGATCAGGAAGAGTTCGTCCGCGCCTACAAAAAGGGCCTTTATAAAGTAGATTCACCGGAAAACCGCGAATATTTCAAGCTGAAAAAGCAAAAAGCCGAAGGCTATCCGAACGGCTGGAACAGTACAGACGCTTATAAAGCGTTTGTCACAGGGAAGGTTGCGATGATCGAGGCGGTTGGCATTCATATGCGCAATGTTAAGGATGACAAGGATCGCAAGTTTGAATACGGCACTACCTCATTCCCGGTACTGTCTGCTGAGGATTCGCCTTTTGGCGGCACGAACACGATCAGAGGGATGGCCGGCTACGGCACGGCATGGCAGTTGACGAATACGGCGGAGAAAAAAGGTACAGCGGATCTTGCTGCCGATTTCCTCATGTTCTTGACAGCGCCGCAGAACAATTCGCGTCTTGTTAACACATTGGAAGCAGCAATTCCGGCGGCCAACGGCGCGGAAGCGGTCGAAATGTTCAAGCCGATGTATGACCAATTCCAGCAAGACTATAAGGACGGTTACTTGAGCTGGGGGGCGTTCTATGCGGGAACACTGGCAGGGCCGGAGTATCTGCAAACCTATGAGAAGCTGTCTGTTGACTATTTGTTAGGCTCCATTAGCCTGGATAAAATGCTGATCGAGCTGGATAAGTCGATGAAGAAAAGCGTTGACAACCTGGTTCAGCAGCATAAGTATGATGAATCGAAGTGGTAGCCGTGAGTGAAGTGTGAAAATAGCTAAGGGTGTTCGCCCGCATAAGGCGGACACCTTTGGCGTCTCGCGACCGAAAACAGTTTTTGACGGGAGTAGATAGTATGAGTTATATGCGGCAGCTGTATCGAGCCAAGCTGTATTATTTGTTTCTTTTGCCTACATTGATCATTTTGCTCCTATTTGGCTTCTATCCGCCTTTGTCGGCGTTGTACCACGCATTTACGAACTGGAATGGAGCGACAGCTGAATGGATCGGGCTGCAAAATTTCCGTTATATGCTGGAAGATACCTTTCTGCTCGAATCGATCTGGAACATGCTGTACTTGCTTTTTGCCGGTTTGATCTGCGGAAATGTGTTCAGCTTAGTTGGAGCGGCGCTGGTCGTAAATTTGAAAAATGCCAGATTGTCCGGATTTTTTCGCTATATGTTCATTTTGCCGATGGTTGTGCCAGGGGTTGTGGTGCTGCTGTTGTGGAAAAGCTTGATGGACCCGCTGACAGGGCTGTTTAATTTGATGCTGCAAGCACTGGGACTGCCCCATGAATATGGCTGGCTTGGCGATCCGTCGATGGCGCTGACCTCCATGGTGCTGATCGGCTTCCCTTGGGTTGCGGGGATGGGCTTTCTGGTCTATTTGGCCGGCTTTCAAAGCATCTCCCAAGAGGTGCTTGAAGCGGCCGAGGTGGAGGGTGCCGTCGGCATTCGCCGGTTTTTCCGCATTGAGCTGCCGCTTGTCACGGGGCAAATCAAGCTGATGATCGTGCTGGGCATTATTGGCGGCTTGCAAGGGTTCGGGACGCAATTGGTGCTCACTAAAGGAGGACCGGGATCGGCAACGGCGGTCCCGGGCTGGCTGATGTATGAGCAGGCTTTTTCGTTTAGCAATTTCGGCTATGCTTCGATGATCGGATTTGTCATTTTTGTCGTAATTTTGCTGGTGACATTTATTAATATGAAATTTATTAAAGCGGATCAATAGGTTCGGAGGGAATGAACATGAACGTGCTTTCCAAACGGCTAACCGGGCAGCTTATGGCGCAATTGACGTTGTGGCTCTTGCTGCTGTTAACCATCTACCCGTTTGTTTCGATGGTGTTTAAAAGCTTCAAAAGCTTTGATCAGGATACGCATAGTCCTTGGTGGATCACTTTTCCGTTTCATTTCGAAAATTATTCGCTGGCCTGGGAGACGATTCACCCCTTTCTGTGGAATACAGCTATTATTACGGTTTTGGCTACGGCAGGGATTGTTGTTCTGTCTTCCATCAGCGGTTTTATTTTAGCGCGCTTTGTCTTTCCGTTGCGTGAGGTTATCTTCTATATTGTGATTTCCTTGATGATGATTCCGGGTATTTTATCGCTTATTCCCTTGTTTATTTTGATTCGCGATTTGCAGTTAATCGATTCCAGCTGGGGATTGATCGGGCCGTATATCGCCGGAGGAATCCCTTTTGGCATTTTTTTGATGCGCGGGTTTATGGAGAAATTGCCCGGCGAAGTGTTTGAGGCGGCTTATATCGATGGAGCGTCTGTCTTCCAATCTTTTATGAAAGTGGCTGTGCCGCTGAGCAGGCCGATTTTCACCACACTGATCATTTTGAACATTCTCAATGTATGGAATGACGTCATTTTGCCGTCTATCGTTTTGACCGATGACGCTCACAAAACGGTAGCGGTTGGCCTGCTGAGTTTTTCATCGCAATTTAATGAGCAGGGCGGTACGCTATTTGCCGGTTACATCATTTCGAGTCTGCCGCTGCTGTTATTTTTCGTTGTTGCATCACGGCAATTTATTGCGGGGATGACGAGCGGCGCATTGAAACTATGATTATAGCTGAAAGCTGGAGGTAGAGATGGAGCAGCAGAAGAACTGGCAGGCACGATGGATTTGGAAGCAAAGAGAAACAGTGACTTCGACGGAAGGGCGCCATGAGCTTGTCTATTTTCGCCGGCGCTTTGAAGTGCCTGAAGGGGAGCTGGCAAGACTGGTAGTCGATGTGTCGGCCGACAGCCGGTATCGCCTTTTTTTGAATGGGCATTCGGTATCGGTTGGGCCTTGTAAGGGGGATCGGTTTACCCATCATTATGAAACGGTGGACCTATCGCCATATTTGCGGACAGGGGCGAATGTGCTCGCTGTGAAGGTGCTGCATTTTACCGTGTCCGAGCCCTTCAAGATGGGGGCTGGCGGGCCAGCATCGATATGGCGAGCGAATTCAGGCGCATTTTTTTTTGAAGGCAGCTTATGCGATGGGTGGGGACAGGTGCTTGACTGCCTTAACAGTGATACAAAATGGAGTTATTTTGAGGAGCAGGGGCTGAGCTTTGTTCCCGGTGAACTGGAGACGCTGTATGTTGGCGGGGTTGAGCATATGGAAGGGGCTTTGCACCCGCATGGCTGGGCAGAGGTGGCATTCGATGATACAGTCTGGAGCCCGGCTGCGGAGATATCTGCTGCTTACGATCCTACTTACGGGCAGCTCTCGCCTTGGCCATTGGCGCCGCGCCCGATTCCTCCCTTGTATGAGGTTGAGCGGGGATTTCGGAAGGTTATGCGCAGTGAAGGTTTCGGCGCAGAACAGCCGACGTTTCATTTGCTGTCCTCCGGGCGGCCGTACACGGTTCCGGCGGGCGGGAAAGTAATGATTGAGCTGGATGCCGGAGAGCTTACAACCGGTTATTTGCAGCTTGCGGTTTCCGGCGGGCAGGGAGGAGTAGTAAAGCTGCTTAGCTCCGAGTGCTATGAGGATGCGCCGGAATCGGCGATTCGCCGCAACAAAGGGCGCCGCGATGATGTATCCAAAGGTTATTTGCTCGGTGATGAAGATACTTATATTGCAGCAGGCATTGGTGATCTGGAAGGTCCAGAGGGCGGGCTGGAGCGCTATGAGCCATTCTGGTTCCGCACCTTTCGCTTTGTGCGGCTAACGGCCGAAGCTGGCGGTGAACCGCTCGTCATTCATAGTCTCAGCTTCAGAGAGACGGGATATCCGTTAGAGACAGCTGCGGAATTCCGCTGCTCGGATGAGACGATGCATGAGCTGTGGGACATTAGTGTGCGTACATTGAAGCGCTGCATGCATGAGACTTACGAGGATTGTCCGTTCTATGAGCAGCTGCAATATGCCATGGATACCCGGCTGCAAATTTTGTTTACGTACCATTTGAGTGCGGACGATCGTCTGGCGCGAAAAGCCATCTTCGATTTCCACAGTTCCATGCTGCCTAACGGGATGCTGCAAAGCCGCTATCCGTCCACGTTTCCGCAAATTATTCCCGGGTTTTCCGTCTATTGGATTATGATGATTCACGATCACTATCGCTACTTTGCCGATTTAGGGCTGGTGCGGCGTTATTTGCCGACGGTTGACGCCGTGCTGGGCTGGTTTGAACAACAGGTGGAAGCGGCGTCCGGCTTGGTCGGCCCAATGCCGCTCGGTTACTGGCCGTTCGTCGATTGGGTGGAGGATTGGCGGGCTTCCGCTGGCGTTCCGACTGCGGGCGAGCACGGGCCGCTTACGATCTCCAGTTTGCAGTATATGCGGGCATTGCAAGTTGCGGCTGAGCTGAATGATGCCGCAGGCAGAGCGTCGACCGCCGCTGAATACCGGGAGCGGGCGGACGCGGTCGGGCAAGCGATCCGGCGGCACTGCTGGTCTGAGCCGCGCCAGCTGTTCCGGGATGGCCCTTCGGCCGAGTATTATTCACAGCATGTGCAGATTTGGGCCGTGCTCTCGCAAGTTGCCGCCGGCGATGCGGCACGCCGATTGATTGTGCAGATGCTGGAGGATAGGTCAATGCCGCAAGTGTCGTATGCGATGGCCTTTTTCCTGTTCCGCGCTTTGTCGGAAACGAAACTGTATGCGCATGCTTTTCCTTTATGGGATATTTGGCGCGAGCTGGCGGCCTGCAATTTGACGACATGGGTCGAGGATCCGGTCTCGCAGCGCAGCGATTGCCACGGCTGGGGGGCGGCGCCGCTCTACGAATTTCCTGCCGAAATATTAGGCATTACACCGGCAGAGCCCGGATTTGCCCGCATTCAAGTTGCTCCGAATTTGGGCGGGCTCACCTGGGCGGAAGGCAAGGTGGCGATACCGCAAGGGATCGTGCAAGTGAGGTGGGAGCTGCTGGAGGAGCATGGCTTCCGAATATTCGTAGATGCCCCGCGGGGCATCCCTGTATCGCTTTTGCTGCCGAATGGCAAAGAAAGGATGCTGCCAGAGGCGGTCGCTTATGAGCTTGCTGTCAAGCTGCAAGCTGCCGATGGCGTTATCAGTTAACGGTGTTCAGCCTCCAGACGGCCCGATCGGCCTTCTGGAGGTACAGCTTCAATTTCAATTATCGGGGAGGAATGACGAATGAGATGGGTGAGCAGGCTTTTGCTCTGTGTTATGCTGTTAACATCAGTTCTGCCGCTGGCGAGCAGGCAGGTTCAAGCTAACGAAGAGGTGAATGAAATGTTTCGTCCTGTGGAGACTGCAGCCGTCAAGCAATGGAACGGCGAGCCAACCTTGCATATTAATGATGAGCCGCAGCCGCTAGTAGCGTGGTTTCAATGGAATTGGTATCCGAATATGACGCAAACGGCCATGCATGCCGGTATTCATATTTATCAGCCGAGGCTGACAACAGGATTCCCGACACTCGATGTATGGCTGCCGGAAATGGAAAAAATCGCAAGCGAAGATCCGCAAGCTTATTTTATTCCAGTCTTATGGCTGGGCTCTGATTTTTCGTTTGGCTTTGATCAAGCGAATACAGCAGAGGTCAATGTCGACAGCGGCGCCTCCTGGGGAGCAAATTCATACGGGTCGCGCGAATGGAAGAATCGGGCAGAGCTGTTTTTGCGGGAGCAAATCCGCCTCTATGAAGCAAGCCCTGTGAAGAATCGAATTATTGGCTACATGCTTACCGGCGGCAGCACCGGAGAGTGGTTTAATGTGGATACGTGGGCGGATCGCGACTTTGACCGCAGTTTGGGTAATCAGGCCTCCTTCCGCATGTGGCTTAAGCAAGTCTACAACGGGGACATCAACAAGCTTCGCTCGGCCTGGAACGATTCGTCGGTTACATTTGAATCCGCTTCCATACCGCCCAAGGCGAAAGGAGACCCGTTTCTTAAACCCGGTGACGATCGCAGTGTAATCGATTATGTGCACTATCAGAACGGTCAGCTCTCGCGGTTTGTGGCTGAGCTGGCTGCGATTGTCAAAGAGGAGGTTAATCATCAAAAAATTACGGCTGTTTATAGCGGGTATACGATGGCATTCGGCCGATTTGGACCTATTTCCGGCGAGCTGGATCTTGAAACTTTGCTGAACAGTCCTGATATCGATCTGTTGTATTCCCCGCTCGATTATACGCATCGAGATTTGGCGAGCGGCTACACCAGTGTCCATGGTGCGATGGATTCGGCGCGCCTTCATGGCAAGCTTTATGTCGGAGAGGATGATTATGCGACCCATATTGGTTCGGATACACATGGAGCGCCGCCGCTTTCTGAAACGGTTGAAGGCTCGCTGGCGCTGCTTTGGCGAAACTTCGGCTTTGCTCTGACGAAATCTTACGGCTTGCATTGGTATGACGACACCGGCTTCGGCGGCTTTAATAATGCCCGCATGGTCAATGAGATACGGAAAATGAATCAGCTGGCTGCTGCGGCTGTACAACTGCCGCGTGAATCTGGTGCGGAAATCGCCTTGGTCGTCGATGAATTTTCACAAATGGTGCAGGATACTTCTGGCTCATCGGTCAATGAGCGCTTGCGGCTCATTCGGGAGGAATTGTCGCAGGCGGGGGCGCCCTACGATATTGTTCTGTTATCCGATGTTATTGCTGGCAGAGCGGGTCACTACAAGCTTTATCTGTTCGCCAATGCCTACGCACTGGATGATCAGCAGCGGCTGGTGCTAAGTCAATGGGATAAGTCAGGCAAAACATTAGTGTGGCTTTATGCGGCCGGTTACTGGAAGCGGGACGCGAATCAAATCGATCACCGTACTGCTGCACAGATCAGTGACGTTACCGGCCTGGCTACGACGGCAGGAGAAGTGCAATCTTACACGATTAAAGCTGTAAATAATGCTGCTGAACCGCTGCTGCAAGAGATCACCCCAGGCGAAGCGCTGGGCGGTTCAAGTACCGCGATCCGGCTCTTCACGGTGCAGGAGACGGCTGGCGTTCATGTGCTGGGCCGTACAGGGACGAAGGTCACTGCAGCCTATACGGCGCATACGGGCGGCAAGGAGATATGGATCGGCTCACCATCTATCTCGTCGGTAGCCTTTTACCGCAATATAGCTGAGGATGCCGGTGTTCACCTTTATTCCCGCAGCAATAAACAGGTGAATGCGAATGAATCGTTTGTCGTTGTGACTTTGCCGGCAGCAGGCCAGGATACACTTTATTTTCCTGATGCGGAGCCGAGGTACGATGTGATGAACGACCGGGTTGTACAGCCTGATGCGGGTGGAAAGCTGGCGATTTCAGCTGCAGGGCCGCAGACATTGGTCTATTACAAGGGAAGCAAGGAAGAGCTTAATCTTGCTGACGGCGGCGGTTATGAGACTGTACTTGGGCGCCTCGCAGTCCGGCTCTCAGGTGAAACGCTGCAGCACCAGCAGTTGGATGAAGAGCAGCCGCGTGTTGTGGAAGTGACGGCCGGATCGGCGATGCAATTCGATGTCACCGGAATCACTCCGGATGGTTACTATTTCTACAAAGATGAGATGCCGGCGCTGCCAGTCTGGTCGAGCAGCAATGAAGCTGTGGCGGCGATCAATTCCAGCGGGCAAGTGACAGCTCTATCCCCGGGGCAAGCAACGATTACAGCTGTTGCAGGCGGAGTTAGCGGCACGCTCTCATTGACGGTCAAGCAGCCGCAGGAGGTGTCCATCCTGCCTTCGATGGCCGATGCAGCCTGGAGCACCTGGTCAATGGCTAATGGCTGGCATCCGTTCGAACTAGGCACGGGCAATACTTTTGGCACAGCGCATGCATTGAATGATTCCGCAGCTGAAGACGGGAATACCTACAGCAATGTATACCGGTATGAGCCATTGCAATCGGGAGAGCAGGTGAGCGGTTCGCTGGACGGCTTGCAAGTGCCGAATAAAAGCGGGGTAAAGGCGATTATTACTTTCCGTTATCCTGCCGGTACTCCTGCCGGAACTTACAACTCTCTCATTGTAGAAGGCTATAAGGAAGGCGGAGCGGGGAGCCTGTTTGTTCATCAGAAGGATTTGTCTGTAACAGGGGCGGGAACGACGCTTGAGGTTGATTTATCGGCTTACGCCGGCCAGAAGATTCGTATGGATATCAATGTGCGGAACAAGCCTGATACTGTTCTCACGTACAGCAAGGTGGATTTGACGTCGCTGAAACTGGTGTACGAGGACGATTTGCCGCAGCGGAAGCTGCAGGGGCTGAAGTTCGCCGCGAAGAACAAAACGCTGCAGCTGGGGGCGACGGAGAAGCTGCAGGTTAACAGCCTGTTCAGCGATGGCAGCGAATCGCTGTGGACGCCGGGATCGGGATCAGGAGCATCCTTTTACAGCAATCGTCCGGATCTCGTTCGTGTCTCCGCGCAAGGGCAAGTAGAGGCGCTAGGCGAAGGAACGGCGGAAATAACCTTAGTGACGGACGAGTTTGTGGCAAGGAGCTATGTTCACGTCATCGGGAATGACTATACGTATAGCGACCTGCTTTCTGTATATGCCGCGGAGGGTGTATGGATGGTCGAGCCTACCTTTGCTTCCTTCTCATTCGGCGATAGTACACCGTACGGAGGGGCATATCAGCCTCAGGCGATTACGCTTGAAGATGGCCGCTCTTATCCGAATCCGATCGTATTTTCGGGCGCTGAGGGCGGAACAGGGGTCAACGGGCGAATTGCGATGACAGTGCCGGATGAGCCGGAGGTTCATTTGACAGGCAAGTTTGGCTTTGTCCAAAATGACAATTACGCAGGGAAAACGGCAACGTTTTTTATGCGTTCATGGGATCCGTCGCAGCCGTTTTATCAATCGTATCAGGTATCCTATGACGGGCTATTGAATTCCTTTGATATTGACGTCTCGGCTTTTCGGGGGAAGAGGTTGGAGAACACCGATATTTTCATGCTAAAAGAAGATGGGAGCGCACTGGAACTTGGACTGGCGGAGTTGAACTTCAGGATCAAGCAGCCTTCGGCGCCAAGCGCTGCAGCCTTAATCATGAACGAAGCTTATAAGGTGCTTGCCCCGAATGGCCAGGCGATGCTTTCTGTAACTGAACTGACCAATTCCGGGATATTCCGGGCACCGGCCCTTCCGGTATTATGGCATACCGAGCAAACAGATGTCGCCACGGTTACGAATGGACAGGTGCGCGCGATCAAGCCTGGGATCGCCATCATTCAGGCGAATATGGGGGGTCAGCGCGCCGAAATGGTCATCGAGGTTCGCGCGGATGGAGAAACGGGCAGCAGCGGCCGCTGGAGCAGCTTGGAACGTCTGCCGCAGTTCGCCTTGCATAATGCCAATAATGCTTATCGCTATGTAGGGCTGCATGTGAAGGAGTAGAAAGCTGCAGGTCCGCGCGGATCTCGGGGGGATGCATAGCACTGCTAGCATCCCCCGTTATACTTAACAAATCTTGTCCTTCTGCCAGCGGATCGACTCATCGAACGCCGTATGCTCCATTGCATTGTTTACCCAGTAATGCTGCAGGTCGCTGCGGTTCCAGCCCTTGTACAGATCATCCCAGCTGTAGGGGCCATGCGGCTGCAAGGAGCCCGGCTCGATCGGAGAGCTAATGGGCTGATAACGATAGTCGCAGGAAATGCGAATGTGATTTTCCATTTGATTCGCAGTCGATTTGTGCACGGTATGACTGTGGAAAGTAAGAATATCCCCTGCCTCGTAATCTGTCGTCTGCCACTCATAGTCCATACCGCATAAAATGCTTTCAAGCCCTCCGGCGCCAGGCGCTTGCGTGACGCCAAGCAAACCTTCCTTGAAGCTGCTTTTGAGAATGGCCAGTCCCCCCAGCTTACGGGGAATATCGCCGACTGGCATCCAGCACGTCCATGTATTTTCTGCGCCTTGGATATGCAGAAAATCCTGGTGGGACGGGGTAGCTTTCTGCTTGCGATGGGGCAGCATAACCCGGCTGATGTTGCGCGGATGCACGAATGGCGTTTCGCCGAAGAGAGATTCGTATAATTTGATTAGCTTGGGATGGTGAGCAAGCGCATGAAAGCATTCCAGCTTTTGCACTTCATAGTATAAATATTGCGGGATGCCGGAGCCGATCCAGGAGATTTCCTCCTCGGAATAGCGATGGATCTGCTCGGGATCGGTGATGCCGGCCATTAACGGATATTGCGGATTAAGCAGGCCGTCATTCGCCACAATTTGCAAAATTTCCTGTCGGAGCTGCAGCACGTCATCGCGCTCCAAAAAGCCGCGCAAAAACAAATAACCGTCTGCGGCCGCCTGGGCGCGCAGCGCTTCCGCATCGCCAAGCAGCGGAGTCGCATCAAACAATTGAGAGGTGATCGGCTTTCTGTCATTATCGATTGGCTGATTGATCATAGCATAATACCTCCTGATGAGCTTTGTTATTGCAAGCATAGTATAAAGAGGAGGAATCCGTCTTTAGCTATGATCGGCACGATTTGCACTTTACCGGAAAACATGCTACATTCGAGGCAATTGTTTGCTTACGGGGGAGAAGAGAATGGATGTGGTGACTGGCAGCCGCAGTACAGAGCAGCTCCATTTTTTTGTTCGTTTTGTGAACCGGTTAATATGCAGCGGGGGAGAATCGTTTGGCCCGCGTATTATTCATGACCATCAATTTATTTATGTTGAGCGCGGATGCGGCAAAGCGGAAATTGCGGGGCAGAGCTATGAGGTGGAGCCTGGCCAGCTGTATTATTACGGTCCTGGCGAGCCGCACTGGTTTCGTGCGGATGACCGCGATCCGTTCGTGCTGTACGGCCTGCATTTTTCCGCTTTTGTGAAGCCGGGGGAGGAGCATCGCCTGAAGCGCGGGATCGTGACGATTGACCAGGTGGACGATTGCCGGGAGGTGCGGGAGCTGCCGGGGGCGGAGCCGCGCTTCCCAGGGCTTGCCGCTTATTGCCATACGGGGGGCTGGCCGCGGGCGCTGCTGCAGGAAATTGTCGCTGAATATCGCAAAAACGACAGCTACAGCCCGCTTATTTTGCAAGGGATTATGGCGGAACTGATTGGACGGCTGCAAAGGACTGTGACGGCCAATGAACGGGCTGCCGATCCGCGGCAGGCCCATATGGCCGCTATTAAGCAAAAGCTGGAGGAGCATGCCGGGGCAAGCTATTGTCCGGATTGGCTTGCCCGCTGGTCTCCGTATGGGCACGACTATGCATCGCGATTATTTCGCAGCACTTACGGCGAAGCGCCGCATGCCTACCATTTGGCGCGCAAGCTGGAGCTGTCGCAAGTGATGCTGCAGGAATCCGGACAGTCGGTTACGGAGATTGCAAGCCAGCTGCATTTCAACAGCGTGCATTACTTTTCCCGGCTGTTCAAGGCCCGCTATGGGGAAAGTCCGAGCGCTTATCGCAATCGGCACCGTATGCTGTAGCACAGAGAGGAGGGGCATCCCAGGCATTTATCAGAAAGGTAGCCTGAGATGCCCCCTATTTGGCTACGGGGCCTGTTTCGCTTTATCCAGAAGCAAGGCGCGGTAGGCAAGATGGTTCTTGATTTTCCACTTGATGCTGGGCAGGTGAAAGGGCTTGGGAAGGTAGTCGATAGCTCCAGCCTCGAGCCCTTTGATCATATCGTCCTCATGATCGAGGATGGAGATGAACATGACGGGAATATGGGCGGTGAGCGCATTTTTTTTGAGGCGGCGGCAGAGCTCGAATCCATTGATCTCGGGCATCATAACATCAAGCAAGATTAAATCAGGCTGGTGGTTGGTTGCAATGTTTTGGCCCTCTTCGCCATGGCGGGCAAATAAAATTTCATATTCTTCCCCAAGAAAGGCATGGAAAAAGGCAAAAATAGAGGCTGTGTCATCAATAATGAGTAATGTACCGTCTTTCGTCATTAATTTTTCCACCTATCTTTTAGAGGTTGTTCAAAGAGTCGTCTTTTGATCACGCACTTTTAGTCTATTTTGTCAGATGCGATCAGTTGGGCTTCCAGCTCAGCCAAAACATTTCTAGCCGCGGGAAAATCAAACATACGAATAAGACCGGCCAAGCGAACAATATAGCTCGATACCTCGGCCTGCTGTTGCAGCTGATCATGCAAACGGTCCAATGCCGACAAGGCCTCAAGGCTGTTTCTGCTCAGCGCCCGGTCGAGCTCCTGGATCAAGCGCAGCGGATCGCCGAATGAGGCGTGAATGGCTTGCTGCCGGCTCGTATGCTGCGCCATATGGCTGTTTTGAATCTCAGCAAGAATTTCGGGAATTTGGATCAGCAGCTGATCCATTAGCGCGATCAGGGTTCCCAGCTTTTTCTCCAGCAGATCGGCATGGGCGGTTGTCAGGCTCTCCTCCAAATCAAGCGCAGTATCCCAGATATGAAGAATGAACAAATTGCTGACGACGCCTCGCAAATTATGCAGCATGCGCTTCATTTCAACATAGTTGAGGCTGTAGTAAAACTGCTGCAGCTGCTCTGTGAACTGGCTGTGCTCCTCCTGAAAGGACTGAAGGATATGCTGGAACAGCACCCGGTTGCCATTGAAGCGGGCGAGCAAGGCCTCGGCATTGAGCAATGGTTCTCCATCCGTCGGCTCCATTGCGGCGCTGCCTGCAGCTGTTTCTCTACGGGCTGAATGATCAGGCTTGGGCTGTCTGGCCGAGTCGGTGTCATCGGGCTGCTCTTGCGGCTCCTTGACAGCTGTCCAACGGGCCAGAATAAGCAGCAGCTGCTCAGGGTCGATTGGCTTCAACACATAGTCGTTCATCCCGCATGCCAGACAGCGATTTTTCTCCGATGACAGGACGTGCGACGAGACCGCGATGATCGGGATGTCCGGGTCATGCTGCCGAATAAGCTGCGTCGCTTCGTAGCCATCCATTTCAGGCATTTGCAAATCCATTAAAATGACGTCAAAAGCTTGTGGATGAGCCAGATAGGCCGCTACTGCCTCCTTGCCGTTATCGGCGACTTGAATGCTGTGAACATGGCTTTTGAGCAGTTCCTCGAGTACAAGCTGATTGATTCTGTTGTCTTCGGCTACAAGCAAGCGGACATGCTGTAAGGTCTGCTGCCGGGCCGCAGGGGAAGCGATGCGCGCATCTTCGTCAGCCGCCGCCTCCTTCCGCGGGTTGTGGACAAGCAGCTGCCGGACACGCGCGATAAATATAAGGTTATTGAAGGGCTTTTCTATTGTAAGCCCGGTTTTGCGCACTTCTGTCAACAGGTTATCCTCATCGCGCTGCAGGCTGTCAATAAGATTGATGCAAGGAATACCGTCAGCCCTCAGCCGCTGCTTTAGCATTTTGGCGGCGTGCAGCTGCTGCATGTCCTCCATGTTCCAATCCATGATGACAAAATGATAGGGCGACGAATGCCGATCCGTTGTCAGCAGCTGCAATGCGGTTGAGCTGTCTGACGCGTTGGATAATTCCAGCTTGCCGACCGGCCAGCATTGTCCGATCATCCGCTGCAAGGTGATTTTTTCGCTGATGAGCAGAGCGCGGCAGGCTGGCAGCGGGGCAGGAAGAGCTGTCTGTGCGTCAGCCTGCAGCGCGAACTCAGCTGTAAAAGTGAAGAGGCTCCCTAGCCCTTTTTCGCTTTCTACAAAAAAGCGCCCATGCATTAATTCGGCTAATTGCCGGCTAATGATTAATCCTAGCCCGGTCCCCCCATATTTGCGCGTTGTTGAGCCGTCAGCTTGCAGAAAGGGCTGAAACAGCTTGGCCTTTTCTTTTAGGCTCAGGCCGATGCCTGTATCCTTGACGGAAAACGACAGCTGCACAGTATCATTATGAACAGACAGCAGTTCGATGCGCAGCACGACTTCTCCTTGCTCGGTAAATTTGATCGCATTGCTCGTCAGGTTGATCAGGATTTGCCCGAGCCGCAAAGGGTCGCCGACAAGCCTGGTCGGCACGGCAGGCGAAGTGAACACATAGACGGCGAGTCCCTTTTCGGCCGCGCTTAATGAGATCACATTAGTCACTTCATTGAGCACATTGCCAAGCTCAAAGGGAGTGGACTCCAGTTCAATCTTGCCGGCTTCTATTTTGGAAAAATCAAGTATATTATTGATCACACTGAGCAGCGAGCGCGAGGCCAGCTGAATTTTGCTGACAAAATCATGCTGCTTGGTCGATAGCTCCGTTTCCAGCACGAGATGGGTCAGGCCGACGATTGCATTCATCGGTGTACGAATTTCATGACTCATATTCGCAAGAAATTCGCTTTTGGCTGTGGTGGCATCCACCAATTTCATTTCCAGATGCTTGCGGTCGGTGATATCCTGCGCAATGCCGAGCATCCGCTGAATATTGCCGTGCTCATCCGCTTCGCTGCAGAAGTTGCCATAATAGTATTTGGTTGTTCCCCCGGGCAGTACAATGCGAAAATCGCAGGAGTGATTAGAGGGCTCCTCCATCGCTTTATTGATGCGTTCTACCATGTTTTGCCGGTCCTCCGGACAGATTTGGTTCAGTATCGTATTTATGCGGATCGATTCCGGCGGGACATCCAGATGAAGGATGAGCTGCAGCTCGGTTGAGCAAGTAAATGTATTCGTTTTTAAACACCATTCCCAGTTGCCCAGCTTGGCGATCTGCTGCGCCTCGGCCAGACTGTTTTCGTTCTTCTTGAGCGCGGTTAAGGCAAGCCGGCGTTCCGTAATATCTTCACCTGAGCTTAATATTTTTTTGCGGCCAGTATGATCTGTAATAACGGTATGATGCCAGGAGACCATCAGTTGCTTGCCTTGGCGCGTTATAATGGTATTTTCGATAAGCTGGCGCTGCTTGCCGGCAAGGCTGCCGAGGGATGTCCCGTCTTCATGCTCGGCGAGCATCTGGCGGAAAAATCGGCGTTCGGCGATCCGCTCATCGTTCGGGACGACCAGATCGAACCAATTTTTCCCCAGTAGATGTTCTTCCTCGTAGCCGAGAATATCGCAGCCCATCCGGTTAATTAGTGAAATCGTGCCATCGACATCCCGCACGAGCAGGATAACGCCGGCAACGTTCAGATACTGGCTGGCAATATCCTTTTCCTGGCGCAGCTGGGTTTCGACAGTAATCTGATCTGTAACGTCTTTGGAGATCGTATAAATATCGCTGATGATTCCATTAATCAATAATGGAACCATCGTCATGCTAACATGGATAGGATATCCTTTCCGGTGCAAAAAAGAAAACTCCAGCATTTGCGATTCCCCGGCAATGACTTTTTGATACGCTTCCCTGACGGCCGCTTGATCCTCCCATGACACGAAATGTATAATGCTGCGGCTGCACAGCTCTTCAAAGGTATAGCCTGTAATTTGTTCAGTTGCCGGGTTAATCCGCAGCAAGGCGCCGTTCGGGCTAAACACACACACCATATCGGGATTATGTTCAAAAATGGATTGATAGCGCCGCTCGTTCAATACGGATATATTTCTTAACAAGTTGCGTTCCGAAAATTGGCTAAAAATGATCAGTAACAAAATAAGCAGGGTTACTGTACTTATTAATAGGGCAAGTGACAAATTGTTAAGGATAGGCTTCCGCAGCTCGCCCACAGGTATGTTGGGGATGACATGGAAGGAAGCTGCGTACATCCCTGTATAGTGCATGCCGGCAATAGCCAGACCAAATAAGCAGCCGGCAATTAATTTGGCGGAGAAGCCTGGTTCATCTTGGCGAAAACGAAAATAAAAGCGCAATGAGGCGAATGAGACGGAAAAGGCAATGACAAGCGACACTGCAAACCAGAATGGATCATAGGAGATATGCGCCGGCATGATCATCGCTGCCATGCCGATATAGTGCATGCCTGCAATGGCCGTTCCCATAAACAGCCCGCTCGCGATAAAGCTGATATAGGTGAGCCGCTTTCTGGTAACGAGCAGCAAGGCTTGAAAACAGGCGAAAATAGGGAGCAGCATTGAGATGATGACCAGATCGGTGCTATAAGAAATATCAAATGTCGGGTGGAAGGCGAGTATGCCGACAAAATGCATGGACCAGATGCCAAGCCCCATGACACATGATCCGAATATAATCCAAGTGGTTCTCGAACGGCCGACATAAGTCGTCACTCTGCCGACTATATTGAGAGAAGAATAGGACGCAAAGATCGAGATTACAATGGAAAGGAGGATAAGCGCAACATTATAAGTCCCATGAACATGAGTCAATAACAAGCACCCCAAGTTAGTTGATGCTGATAACTTCTACAAATATAATCCAGTTCCTTCCTTCCATTACTGAGCAGAGGGACTGCCCGCTGCAGCCAATTCAAGCCTTGAAACTCCAGGATTTGCCGATTGCTGCAAATGTTTGTCGTATCCGTGTCGGAATCTGTAGACAGATCGCTGCGGCGACTCATATAATAGGTTTAATGACCTAATGCATAATAGATAATTGGAACTGTTTTTTTGCGGTAAGAACTATATTTTGTTAGAGGCAAACTTATTGAAAAATAAGGACGCAAAGTCATGTAAAAAAGCCATCTCAGCAGATTGGCAACTCTGCTGAGATGGCTTCTATATAACTATAAATCAGATTGCGATGATTATGATTAGATAACGCCTTGAGCCAGCATGATGCGGGCTACTTTCATGAAGCCGGCGATGTTGGAGCCAACTACGAGGTTGCCGCTGTAGCCAAAGTCCTCGGCAGCTTTTATGCTCTCGGAATAGATCCGCTTCATAATTTGCAGCAGCTTGGCATCAACCTCTTCGGCTGTCCATGCAAAGCGCATGCTGTTTTGCGCCATTTCCAGAGCAGAGACCGCTACGCCGCCAGCATTGGCCGCTTTAGCCGGGCCAAACAGTACGCCGTTGTCAAGGAAGAGATCGATAGCTTCCAGGGAGGACGGCATATTAGCGCCTTCTACGACCGCTTTGACACCGCCAGCAATCAATTTCTTAGCCGAGTTGGCGTCAATTTCATTTTGGGTAGCGGACGGAACTGCGACATCGCAAGGGATCGACCAGATATCAGTGCAGTTTTGGTGATATTCAGCATGCGGATGAGCAAGCACGTACTCGCTGATTCGTTTTTGCTGAACTTCTTTGAGCTGCTTGACTGTTTCAAGCTGAATGCCTTCCGGGTCATAGATATAGCCGCCCGAATCGCTGCACGCTACAACCAGTGCGCCGAGCTGCTGTGCTTTTTCAATCGCATAGATCGACACATTTCCCGATCCCGAGACAACGACGCGCTTGCCGTTCATGCTGTCGCCTTTGGATTGCAGCATTTCTTCTGCGAAGTAGACAGCGCCGTAGCCAGTCGCTTCTTTACGGATCAAGCTGCCGCCGTAATCCAGACCTTTACCGGTCAGGACGCCAGCTTCGTTAGCGTTGCGAATCCGTTTGTATTGTCCAAACATATAGCCGATCTCTCTCGCTCCGACGCCGATATCGCCAGCCGGTACATCAGTGTCCGGGCCGATAAAGCGATACAGCTCTGTCATAAAGCTTTGGCAGAAGCGCATCAATTCCATATCGGATTTGCCCTTCGGATCGAAGTCCGCGCCGCCCTTGCCTCCGCCGATCGGAAGCCCGGTAAGGGAGTTTTTGAAGATTTGCTCAAAGCCCAAAAACTTGATGATGCTTGCATTAACGGAAGGGTGGAAGCGCAGGCCGCCTTTGTACGGGCCGTTGGCGCTGTTGAACTGTACGCGGAAACCGCGGTTAACTTGCACCTTTCCTTGATCGTCTACCCAAGGTACCCGAAAGGACACCATCCGCTCCGGCTCTACAAGCCGCTCAAGAATCCCTGCTTCAATGAATTCCGGATGCCGGTCAAATACAGGGGCAATCGAAAACAAAATTTCATAAACGGCTTGATGGAACTCTTCTTCATTGGGGTTGCGGCGGATGACCGTTTCATAAACGGCTTTTACATAATCTGTTCCTTTTCCAGTCGTAATAATCATTCGGTTGCTCCTATCTTTATTTATTTTGGATACCAGAAGTGCATGTCGCGCACATGCACTTTGCTGATAATCATCAACATAGTGAAACTGCCGGATCGTCGTAATAGAGACGCCATTCATTTTTTCTCATTTGCATTAATACGCATATGATCGATACTTTTGATACCTTATTATAAAGGCAGATTCAACAAAAACAAATAAAAAAATTATTAATTGCCCCTAAAGAAAAAAGTGATAGGTCGGCTTAAAAAGCCAAAAAACACCGATATTATGCGGCATATCAGTGTTTCTTGGCCGTGGCGAGCCCGGAAAATTTGCTTAAATTGGGCTAATTTTACGGTCAAAAACAAGCCCGGAAAGCGCAAATCGTCTACAGAAGCTCAGCTCTGAGCTGCTCTGGCGACTTCGGCGACAGATAGCCTGGAGCGATATCGAATACGGTTTTGGCGCCGCTCACACCTTCGCTATGCAGTTTATAGGCTGCACGGGCATATGCAACAAGGACGCTTGCAGTATACTCCGGATTGCTGCCAAGCTTGAGGGAGTATTCGACAATTTGCCGCTGCCCTTGTCCAGTTATGCCGCTGCGAATGACGAAGCCGCCATGAGGCATAGTTGCATGGTCGCGCTTCATTTCTTCTTCTGTGATGAAGTGAACGGTTGTTTCGTAATCGGCAAAATAGTTCGGCATAGAAACGATTTCTTGTCTGATTTTTTCTTGGTCGGCCGTTGGCTCCGCAACTACAAAGCATTCGCGCAGATGTTTCTCGCGCGTAGTCAGCTCCGGCGTCTCGCCGCTGCGGATGCGGTCGATAACCTCTTGCACAGGAACCGTATATTGAACGCCATATTTTACGCCAGCTACTCTGCGGATCGCATCAGAGTGTCCTTGGCTAACCCCTTTGCCCCAGAACGTATAGCTTTCGCCTTCCGGCAAGATCGATTCAGACATCAAGCGATTGATAGAGAACATTCCAGGATCCCAGCCTGTGGAGATGATGGAGATTTTGCCGGATTTTGCGGCGGCTTCATTGACAAGCGCATAATATTCGGGGATTTTGGCGTGTGTGTCAAAGCTGTCAATCGTATTGAACATTGTGGCAAAATGAGGACCTTGCTCAGGAAGATCGGTTGCAGATCCGCCGCATAAAATCATGACATCAATGTCATTGGTGTACTGCTCGACTTGATCGACATGTAAGAATTTTAATCCGTCCGGATTAGAAATCGAAGCAGGATCGCGGCGGGAGAAAATGCCGACAAGCTCCATATCCGAGTTTTGTGCGATTGCGGAAACGACACCTCGTCCTAGATTGCCGTAACCGACGATTCCAATTCTGATGCGTTTGTTCATACCGTAAATGGACCTCCAATGTAGATTAAAGATCTTGTCCGTATCTCCGAGGCCGGTTGGCAACGATCGATGATAGCTGATCTTTTTTGTCATTATATCAATATTTGCGAACGGATGTAAAAGGAAAATAAAGAAGATTAGGCCGACAAGCATACAAACGGGTTCTCTCTTCCGGTTGAATATAGAAAGAACCCGTTGACAGCCTAATGGTTAAATTGTGCATGATGCAGGCGGCTGTAGACGCCGCCTGAAGCGATTAATTCCTGGTGCTTGCCCTGCTCGGCAATTCCCTTCTCATTCACGACAATAATGCGATCGGCATTTTTAATCGTCGCCAATCGATGGGCAATGACGAGTGTAGTCCTGCCGGCTGCCAGCTCGGAAAGCGATTGCTGGATCGCTGCTTCCGTCTCTGTATCCAGCGCCGATGTTGCTTCGTCGAGAATGAGGATCGGCGGGTTTTTCAGAAACATCCGGGCGATCGACAGCCGCTGCTTTTGTCCGCCTGACAGCTTCACGCCGCGTTCGCCAATAATCGTATTCATGCCTTCCGGCAAGCGGTTGATCAAGTCTTCCATCGATGCGCGGCGCGCCGCCTCCCAAATTTCATCCTCCGTCGCCTTCAGGTTGCCATAGGCGATATTTTCGCGGATGGTGCCTGAGAATAGAAACACATCCTGCTGTACGATTCCGATATGCTGGCGCAGCGATTGCAGCTTGATCTTGCGAGTATCGATGCCGTCGATTGTAATCCGCCCTTCGTCCACATCATAGAAGCGCGGCAGCAGGCTGCAGATCGTCGTTTTGCCCGCCCCGGACGGGCCGACAAAGGCAATCGTTTCCCCGGCATGCAGTTCCAAACTGATGTTGCGCAATATTTTGCGGCTGCCTTCATAGCCGAAGGTTACATTTTCAAAGCGGATATTGCCTGTCACTTGTTCCAGCGATACGGCCTGCGGGTCGTCGGCAATGTCAGGCTCGGTGTCCATAATTTCCACATAGCGCTTGAAGCCGGCGATGCCTTTAGGATAGCTTTCAATCACGGCATTTATTTTCTCGATCGGGCGGAAGAAAATATTGGACAGCAGCAGGAAGGCCATGAATTCTCCCATTTCCAGCTTGCCTTCAAGGAAAAACCAGGCGCCAACCACCATCACGATTATCGTTACAAGCCGCATCATCATGTAGTTAACAGAGAGACTTTTCGCCATTGTTTTGTAGGCCAACAGCTTGGTCTCCCGAAACTTCTGATTGTCGGCGGCGAACAGCTTTTTCTCATGCTCCTCGTTGGCAAATGACTGGACGACGCGAATGCCGCCTACATTGTCCTCGATCCGCGCATTAAAGCTGCCCACATTGCCGAACAGCTGCCTGTAGGTCTTTGTCATTCTGCCGCCGAACACGATAATGAACCAGGCCATAACCGGGATCATAATAAAGGTCAGCAGCGCCAGCTCCAAATTGATATATGCCATCAGGGAGAAGGAGCCCGTAAGTGTCATAACGGCTATGAAAATGTCTTCCGGTCCGTGGTGGGCAAGCTCTCCGATATCGTTCAGATCGTTCGTAATTCTCCCGATCAGATGGCCGGTCTTGTTATTGTCAAAAAACTTGAATGACAATTTCTGAATGCGCTCAAACAGATTGCGGCGCATATCTGTTTCGATATTGATGCCGAGCATATGCCCCCAATAGGTGACTATATACTGAAGCACCGTATTAAGTGCATAAATCGCCAGCAGCCCGATCGATGCCAATACAATGTACGGCCAGTTGCCTCCGGGCAGCAGGTCATCGATAAAGGTGCTCACCGCCATCGGGAAGGCCAGCTCGAGCAGCCCGGCGATGACAGCGCAGGAAAAATCCAGTATAAACAAGCCTTTATACGGCTTATAGTACGAGAAAAATCGTCGAAGCATTCGCATACTGTCCCCCTAATCTGATTGTCTTATCATTCTAGGACATTATGATTGAGAGGGCAATTGTTTAGTTGGCAAAGATCATTATGTGAGAGGGATATTCTGGTGAGAAAATATGGTTGTAAATGGGTAAGTATCCAATTGTTGTGTATAGGAGTCGATTTCGTAATGGATAAAAAGGGGAGTAGGAAGCGATAGGTTGAATCGGCCCCGCGAGAGGGGCACAAAGTACTCGCGGGCCTCTTCAATGCATCCGGCAGCCGGGCTAGCCGAATACGACGCGGTCGTCGGCCATTTTGTGCCCGCTGATTCTTTCAAATTCACCGAGAAGCTGGGCTACAGTGAGATCCTGCTTGCGCTCGGGCGGAACATCGAGAATAATGCGCCCCTTGTCCATCATAATAAGACGGTTGCCCAAGCGGATCGCTTGCTCCATGTTGTGCGTAACCATCAGAGTCGTCAAATTCATTTCTTTGACGATGCTCTCCGTTAAAGTGGTAATGAGTTCAGCACGCGCCGGATCAAGCGCAGCGGTATGCTCATCCAGCAGCAAAATTTGCGGCCTTGTAAAGGTGGCCATCAGCAGGCTGAGCGCTTGCCGCTCACCGCCCGACAATTGCCCGACTTTCGCGCGGGGGCGGTCCTCCAGACCGAGCCCGAGCCGCGCAAGCTGCTCACGGAAAAACAATCGCTTGCGCCCGTTAAGGCCAAAGCGCAGGCCGCGCGACTTATCGCGCGCAAAAGCCATCGCCAGGTTTTCCTCAATCGTCATATTGGGGGCCGTTCCGGCCATCGGATCCTGGAAAACGCGGCCAATCCAGCGGCTTCGCTGATGCTCCTGCAGTTGTGTAATGTCGTTCTCATCAATGTGGACAGTGCCGACATCTGGTGTCAGAACGCCGGAAATTATATTCATGAGCGTTGATTTGCCGGCGCCGTTACTGCCGATAACCGTAATGAAGTCGCCTGGATTCAATTTCAGATTAATATTGAAAAGGGCGATTTTTTCATCCGGAGTGCCGGAAAAAAACAGCTTGGAAACATTAGATAGTTGGATCATGAGCGCGTACCTCCCGCTTGTTGTGACATGGCAGTCAATTGCGAGGCGCGTTTTTTTGCTGCGCTCTTTTGCTTAATAGTCCGGCGTACCGAAGGTAAAGTCAAGGCGATAATAACGATAACGGCGGTAATGATCTTCAAATCGGAAGTATCGAGCCATTCGACGCGCAAAGCGAGGGCGACGACGACTCGGTAGATGATCGAGCCGACGATAGCTGCAAGCGTTGCCCAGAAGACGGCGCGCGCACCGAAAATCGCTTCGCCAATAATGACAGACGCAAGCCCAATAACAATCATGCCGATGCCCATAGAAATATCGGCTCCGGACTGCTGAGCGATCAATGAGCCGGACAGGGCAACGAGGCCATTGGAAAGGGCAATGCCCAAAATTTTGGTATTGTCGGTATTTGCGCCGAAGCTGCGGATCATGCGGGCATTGTCTCCAGTAGCGCGCAGCGACATTCCGAGATCCGTGCGGAAAAACAGGTCAAGCAGCAGCTTGATCAGAAAAATAACGACGGCTAGTACGATGAGCTTGACCCATACAGAGCTGAACGGTGTCAGCACTGTATCGATTCTAAGCAAAGAAATATTCGGCTTGCCCATAATACGCATATTGATGGAATAAAGTGCGATCATCATCAGAATACCGGACAGCAAACCGTTAATTTTGCCCTTCGTATGCAGCAAGCCTGTACAAGCGCCTGCAGCCGCTCCGGCCAAAAAGGCGACGATAACTGCAAGCCATGGGGAATAACCGTTTGTGAGCATAACAGCGGCAACCCCGCCGCCGGTCGTGAAGCTGCCGTCAACCGTCAAATCCGGAAAATCAAGAATGCGAAAGGTGATGTAAACACCTAGTGCCATTAAACTATATAGTAGGCCGAGCTCAATCGCTCCTAGCATTGAGTCGAACATAGTGGCCCTCCCTTTTCTCAAAATAAAGTCTTACAAGCACAAAAGGAGTGAACGACAGAGCGTTCACTCCCGCTGCGGATTTCTTATTGGAGCAGGTTTTGTTCAGGATCCTTGACTTCTTGCTTCATGGCATCCGTCACTTCAATACCGTACAGCTCAGCTGCCTTCAGGTTCAGGATCAAGTCGAGCTTGTCCGGGAAGCTGACTTTCATGTCAGCCGGTTTTTTGCCGTCCTTCAAAATTTCAACCGCCATTTGGCCGGCTTGGTAGCCGTGGTCATAATATTTGAAGCCGACTGTAGCGAAGGCGCCTTTTTCAACCGTGTCGCGATCTGCAGAGAAGAAAGGCTTCTTCTTGTCTTGAGCCACTTTCAGAATCGCGTCTACACCGCTGACAACTTTGTTGTCGAGCGTAACGTAGTAAGCGTCGACGCGGTCAGCGAGCGATTCTGCAGCCTGCTGAACTTCAGAAGTATTGGTAATTGCAGCTTGTACCAGCTTAATGTCATGCTTGGCCAGCGCTTCTTCTGCTTTTTTCGCCATAACGACAGCGTTAGCTTCACCGGTGTTGATGACGACGCCGACAGATTTGATGTTCGGGAAGTTAGCGGCGATAAAGTCCATCAGCTTTACAGTTGCTTCAGGGTTGAAGTCGGCAGCGCCTGTAATGTTGGCGCCCGGCTTATCGAGGTTGTCAACAAGCTTGGCGTCTACCGGGTCAGTAACTGCAGCGAACAGGACCGGAGTATCTTCCACTTTGGAAGCGACGGCAGTTGCCGAAGGTGTTGCAATCGCGAAGACAAGATCGTTATCCTTGTCGCCGGCAATTTTCTGGGCGATAGACAAGTTGTTGTTTGGATCGTCCTGAGCATTGTTGTAATCTACCTTCAAGTTGTCTCCCTCTACGATGCCTGCATCCTTCAGGGCATCCAAGAAGCCTTGGCGCGTTGCGTCAAGGGAAGCGTGTTCCACAATCTGTGAAATGGCAATTTTGAACGTCTTTTTGCTGTTATCTGCGTTCGCATTCGTACTTGCGTTCTGGCCTTCCTTGCCCCCAGCGCCGCTCGATTCATTGCTTCCGCTATTGCCTGCCTTACTGCCGCAGCCTGCAGCGACCAGGACGAAGGACAGGACAAGCACTAGCCATGTCAATTTTTTCAATTCAAATCGACTCCTCTCTATCATTCATCTATTTTCTCATAGAATGCGCTAACATCTAATATACCATAATAAGTGGCTGCCTACATATCGTCAATGGATTAAAAAAAACCAAAAGAGCCGATGCCTGTGAGTAAAAATAGTAGAAATGTGGACATTGTGCACAACCTGTTGATAACTATGGGGATAAATACCAAGGGAAGCAGTGTGGTTGTGAACAATTAAAGGGATATGTGGATGAAATGTTATTAACATGTGAATAACTTTCCGCTTTCTCCCGGAACGTTTGTTTGGTATGATCGTTACTAGTATATTATTCGGGCAGGAGAGGCGTATAATGGACAGTCGCGCAGTTCATATTTCCGTAAGATCGCTTGTTGAATATGTATATATGAGCGGCAGTATCGAATCAGGGTTCCGCAGCTTGACTGCGCTGACGGACGGGACGAAGGCTCATCAGAAAATTCAGCAGCAATATGGCGAGCTTGACCGCAAGGAAGTATATGTGAAGACAGAGGTGGCTTATGGCGACCTCCTTTTCGTCATCGATGGGCGCTGTGACGGTCTGCTCCATACAGAGGCGGGCTTGACGGTCGAGGAGATCAAATCGACCTCAGGGCCAGTGGAAGCGATCAGCGAGAACGACTATCCCGTTCACTGGGCGCAAGCTATCTGCTACGCTTATATGATTGCAGAGGAACGCGGATTGAACACCATGCGCATCCAGCTCACTTACGTTCAGACGATTTCGGGCAATCAGCGCCGCTTTATGCGGGAAATGGATCTGGCGGCATTAAAGCGGTTTATAATGGAAACGATCAGCGGCTATGCGCCATATGCAGAGCTGCGGCAGCGCCATATTGCTGCCCGAAACGCCAGCATTCAGGCGCTGCCGTTTCCGTTTGCCGAATATCGCGCAGGACAGCGCAAGCTTGCGGGTGCGGTGTATAAGATGATTGCCGATGGCCGGAAGCTGTTCGCGCGTGCACCGACAGGTACTGGCAAAACGGTTTCAACCTTATTTCCGGCTGTAAAGGCGATCGGTGAAGGGCTGCTGCAGCGGTTGTTTTATTTGACAGCCAAGACCATAACACGTACTGCGGCGGAAGATACGTTCGCGCTCATGCACGCTGGCGGACTGCATATGCACGTAGTTACCATAACGGCCAAGGAAAAAATATGCTTTCAGCAAGAAATGCGCTGCTCGAAGGAGCATTGTGAATTTGCCGACGGCTATTACGACCGGATTAATGCCGCGCTGCTGGACATGCTGTCTGCGGAGACGGCGATGACGCGGCTGGTTATTGAGCGTTATGCCCGCAAGCATCGGGTTTGCCCGTTTGAAATGTCGCTGGATGCGGCGTATGCGGCGGACGGGATCATTTGCGATTATAATTATATCTTTGATCCGCGCGTCCAATTGAAGCGGCAGCCGGAGGAGCAAAAGCGGCAAACGGCGCTGCTTGTTGATGAAGCGCATAATTTGGTTGACCGTGCCAGAGAGATGTATTCCGCCGAATTGGCCAAATCTGATTTTTTGACTGTGCAGCGTACCTTCAAAACGGTGCATAAAGAGCTGTACCAAGCAGCCAAGGCCATCAATGATTATTTGCTGAGTAGCCGCAAGGCGATCGGCGAGCAAAAAATGAAGGTGGAGTCCTGCTTGCCGGAAGAGCTGGTCGGGTTGGCTGAGGTGTTCTCGGCCGCAGCTGAGCAGGTGCTGGCAGCGCCGGTTGCGATGCAGCTTGATATGCTTGCAGATCGGGGCGCTGCACAGGGAGGGAATGCCCAATCGCTGCTGCTGGATGTCTATTTTGCGGTGCAGCGCTTTTTACGGGTCGCCAAGTTGTATGATGAACGGTACGTTACCTTCACGGAATGCTCAGGCAGCGCCGTCCGCCTGCAGTTACTATGTCTCGATCCATCCTATTTGCTCGCTCAGATGGGCAAGGGCTACCGTGCACAAATCATGTTCTCAGCTACGCTGTCGCCGCCGGCCTTTTATAAGGAACTGCTGGGCGGCGGAGCGGAGGATTATACGCTCGGCATTCCGTCCCCCTTTTCACGGGAGCAGCTGACGGTGCAAATCTATCCGCTGTCGACACGCTATCAGGACCGTGAGCGCACGAAGCAGGCGGTTGCTGCGATCATTGCCCGCACTGTCAGGAGAAGACGCGGCAATTATTTCGTTTTTTTTCCGTCTTATGCATATATGGAGCAAGTGTATGCCTCACTGCTGGCAGTGGAGGAATACAGCGGGAGCCTTGCTGGGACGGAGCTGCTTGTGCAGCAGCCGAACATGACGGAGGAGGAGCGGGAAAACTACTTGGCGGCCTTCGACGCGAAAAATGAAAAGACGCTGATCGGCTTCGCCGTAATGGGCGGCATCTTCTCTGAGGGGATCGATCTGGCAGGAGAGCGGCTTATTGGCGTTATTGTAGTAGGCGTAGGCCTTCCGCAGCTTAGTGTGGAACGCAATTTGATGAAGGAATATTATGAACGGACAGAAAGAAATGGCTACGATTATGCCTATATCTATCCCGGTATGAACAAGGTGCTGCAGGCAGGCGGCAGGCTGATTCGCTCCGCCCAGGACCGCGGCACACTTGTCTTGATTGATGACCGTTATTTGCAGCCGAATTATGAGCGGCTTTTGCCGGAAGAGTGGCAACCTTATGAGGTCATTCGCAGCAATTGAAGGAGGCGGTCTGATGGCGGAGGAACGGCTGCGCAATATTGGTATTTTTGCCCATGTGGATGCAGGCAAGACGACGACTACGGAGCAGATGCTGTTCAAAAGCGGGCAGCTTAGGGCACTGGGCAGCGTCGATAGCGGGACAGCGCAGACAGATTGGCTTGATGTCGAGCGCGAGCGCGGCATTTCTGTGCGGGCGGCCGTAACGCGGCTGGTATGGCGGGATGCTGCAATCAATCTGGTGGACACGCCAGGGCACGTCGATTTTTTGTCCGAGGTGGAGCGTTCGCTGCGCGTGCTGGATGGAGCTGTATTGATCGTATCGGCTGCCGAAGGGGTCCAGGCGCAGACGGAGGTTATCTGGCAAGCGCTGAGGGAACTGAACATTCCTACTTTAATCTACACTAATAAAATGGATCGGATAGGCGCCGATGCTGTAACCGTGCTGGCGCAAATTCGCCGCTTGCTGTCTGCACAGGCAGTGCCGATCAGCGCGCCTGACGGGCAAGAGGCCGCTTACCGCGGGGCGGCTGACTTGTTGAGCGGCGAGCCGAACGCTGCTTGGGCGGCAGAATTTGCCGAGCAGCTGATGGAAGCGCTGGCTGAGCTCGACGACGCGGCAATGGAGCGGTATTTGGAGCACGGGGTGCTGACAAGCGAGCAAATGCTACCGCTCGTTCAGCAAGGTACAGCAGCCTGCAAGCTGTTTCCTGTGCTGTTCGGGGCATCCGGCCGCGGCATCGGTGTGGAGGCTTTAATGGATGCGATTGTAAAGCTGCTTCCAGAGGCTGAAGGAGCTGCCGAGAAGGCGCTATCCGGCATTGTGTTCAAAATTGAGCGCGATCCGGCGATGGGACGCGTCGCATTCGTCCGCTTATATAACGGAATGCTGCGTAATCGCGACACCGTCTGGAATGCAACCGCTGAACTGGAGGAGAAGGTTACGCAAATCCGGCGAATACTGGGACAGAAGACCGAAGACATCGGCATCGTTCGCGCGGGCGATATTGCGGCAGTATATGGTCTGAACCAGGCGCGCATCGGCGATATCATCGGCTCTCCCGACGGTATTCCCGGCGGCAAGACGCTGGCGGTGCCTCTGCTGACTGTACAGGCGCATTGGCAAAATGCAGCCGAATATCCGGCTGTTGTGGCGGCGTTTCAAGAATTGGCCGATGAGGATCCGCTGCTCGATGTACAATGGCTTGCTGATGAACGGGAGCTGCATCTCAAGGTGATGGGGCCGATCCAGCTGGAAGTTTTGACTCGTCTAGTACAGACGCGCTACGGGCTGGAGGTCAGCTTCGGCAAGCCGTCCGTTATTTATAAGGAGACACCGGCGTCGGCGGGCGAGGGCTATATTGCTTATACGATGCCCAAGCCGTGCTGGGCTGTACTGCGCTTTCTCATTGAGCCCGGAGAGCCAGGCAGCGGTTTGCAATACCGGTCCGTTGTGAGACGGGAGGATCTGCTGGACAGCTATCAAAATGAGGTGGCGCGGCGCGTGCCTGAGGCGCTGCAGCAAGGCCTGAAAGGCTGGGAAGTAACGGATTTGCGCGTGACGCTAGTCGCGGGCGAGCATCATGTGTGGCATACCCATCCGCTCGATTTTGTTGTTGCCACTCCGATGGGAATTATGGATGGCCTAGCTAAAACGGGTACCAGGCTGCTGGAGCCGATGCTGCGGTTCAGACTTTCCGTCCCGGAGGAATTTAGCGGCAAATTAATGAATGAATTGTTGTTGATGCGCAGCGAGTTCGATGCTCCGCTTGTCGGGCAGGAGCGTGTCGAGATTGAAGGGCGCCTCCCTGTGGCGACCTCCCTGGACTTTCCGGCGCGGCTTGGGTCACTTACGAAAGGGAGAGGAACATTATCCGTCTTCTTCGACGGATATCAGGCTTGTCCTGCCGATGTCGAGGCGGAGCGGCAGCGCCGCGGTGTAGATCCCCGCGACCAGGCCAAATATATTTTGGCCGTGCGCAAAGCATTATCTAATGGTTAGGCGGCTCCGTCCACAGTTATGTCACAATGAAATGACAATTCTAGGGATTAAGGCCTGCTTCCATCGTTCGCGCTTGATGGATGCGATATAATACTGTCATCACGTTGGACGGGTGGGATTGCGCAGTGCAGCAGCAAATAGCAGACGGGCAGCAGACGCTAATGGAAGCAGCGGAATTGTTTGTGAGAACTTGTTACCATGAGTTGGGCAAATTACCTGGCGAGGCAGAGGCGCGTATCCGGGAGGTGCGCGAGTCTATCCTGCGCAGCGGCACATATGAGCATACGAGCGAGGAGCTCTCGCATGGCGCAAAAATGGCCTGGCGCAACAGCAATCGTTGTATCGGGCGGCTATTTTGGGAGACGCTTCATGTACTGGATGCCCGCAAGGCGGAGACGGAGGAAGAGATGGCAGAAGCGCTGTACCTCCATATCAATTATGCGAGTAATGGCGGTAAGATCCGGCCGGCCATAACGGTATTTCGGGCTGCTGACGAAGCGAGCGGCGGGCCGCGCATCTGGAACTATCAGCTGGTGCGCTATGCCGGATACGATACGCCGAACGGGGTCATTGGCGATCCCGACTCGCTCAAGCTGACCGCAATATGCCAGCGGCTTGGCTGGAGAGGAGTGGGGACGGCATTTGATGTGCTGCCGCTTGTACTGCAAAGCAGGGCCGGTCAGGCGCCTAAATGGTTTGAAATCGATGCGAAGCTTGTGCTGGAGGTGCCGATCACCCATCCGGAGTATGAACGGTTTTCCGAGCTGGGTCTAAAATGGTATGCCGTGCCGATGGTGTCCAATATGCGCCTGGAAATTGGCGGAATCAGTTATCCGGCTGCTCCTTTCAACGGCTGGTATATGGGAACCGAAATCGGTGCACGCAATTTTGCCGACGATTTTCGCTACAACCAGCTGCCGCAGGTCGCGGCAATTATGGGGCTCGATACAAGCCGCGATGCCAGCCTGTGGCGGGACCGGGCTTTGGTTGAGCTGAACATTGCCGTACTGCATTCGTTCCGGCAAAGCGGTGTGACGATCGTCGATCATCATACCGCAGCGAGACAATTTGCCAGCTTTGAAGAACGGGAGCGGCGCGCGGAGCGGGAGACGACCGGCGATTGGACATGGCTGATCCCGCCCGTCTCGCCGGCTGCCACTCACATTTTTCACCGCTCGTATCCGAACCGGATAGAGACGCCGAATTATTTTTATCAGAAGGACCCTTATTAAGCTTTGGCGCGGATCGCGATGATCTTAGTATTGTATAAACGGGCATTAACTTCGTTCATGTTAGCAGCGCCTCCTTTCCTTCTATAATGAGAGCAAGCAAAGTTCGCGTCATTATGCGGCAGCTGCCGCAATGGGGCGGACCCGGCCATTGAATACTTGTTACCCGGGAGGAATCGAGATGGGCAATATGCAGCAGGCGCCAATAATGTTGACAGATGAGCAGATGAGAACGTTTATTACGGAAGGCTTCCTTATTTTGCAAACGGATTTTCCGGCGGCATTTCATGAACAGCTTGTATCGCAGTTAAATCATGTATATGAGGAAGAGGGGAATCCCGGCAACAATTTGCTGCCGCGCATTCGCGAACTACAGAAGGTGTTCGAGCATCCGGCAATTACCGGCGCGCTGACAAGCGTGCTGGGCGAGGACTATATGCTGCATGCGCACCGCCACGGTCATTTCAACGCCAGTCCAGTTGCGGGCGGCTGGCATAAGGACAGCTATTGGGGATATAACCGCATGCGCAATCACCATCCATGGTGGGCGATGATTATGTATTTCCCTCAGGATACTCCGCTTGAGCTTGGGCCGACAGGCGTTATGCCAGGCACGCAAAATTATGAGAAACGCCAATTTGAGCAGGATGATACGCCGGATGAGGCTACTGCAGCGGGCAAGGCGGGCACCTTCGCGCTGATCCATTACGATATATGGCATCGGTCTACAGCGAATGTAGCCGGGCGCGAGCGCTATATGCTGAAATTTGAATTTATGCGGACAAAAGCGCCTGTGGCGCCTTCATGGGATAACCAGACTCTTGAATGGAAAAGACCGGCAGCCACTCGCCGCTTGATCTGCGAGCATGACTTGATGTGGAAGGATACATGGGACTGGTTATGCGGGAAAATCGGTTCTCTGGCGGCAAATGGCGGAGCAGCTTCAGCTTCAGCCAATGCTGCCGAACTGAGCAGCGCGCTGCAAAATACGGACACAGCGGAGCCGGATGCGCTAAATGCTGCTTACGCATTGGCGGCGGCGGGCGAAGCTGGCATTGAGGCGCTGCTGCAAGCGCTGCATCATGAGCAGCGGGCGGTGTCGCGGATGGCCGCATACGGCTTGTCGGCCGCAGGAGGGGCAGCCTTGCCTGGTCTAATGGCCGCATTGGCAGCTGGGCGAAGCGATGTGGCGATGCATGCTGTGTTTGCTCTCGGCGAGCTTCGCGGGGAAGCAAGCGGGGCTGTGCCTGCCTTGAGTGCTTTGCTTACGAGCGCTGAGCCTGCCGTTCGCCGAACAATCGTTGATGCGCTCGGCATGATCGGCGCGCCTGCCAAAGAGGTGACCGCAGCACTGGTACAATGCTTGCAGGATGAGGATGTGCAGGTACGCTTCATGGCCGGGCTGGCGCTTGCCCGCGTAGGAGCGGCTGCTGCTGATGCTGTACCTGCGCTCATTAATGCTCTTGATGACGATAATCGCTATGTGCGCGCACATTCGCTGGAGGCTCTGCGCTATATCGGGACAGAGGAAGCCAAAGAAGCGCTGATAGCTGATCTGTTCCGTACTCGCTGGTGTTCCAGCACGACCAAAGAAAGCACGTTTTACCCTTGATTCGGCTAACTAAAAGATCGTCCGGCCGGGCATTGCCGCCCCGCTCGGGCGATCTTTTTTATTGTCAGGCTGGTATGGAAGAGAGTCAAAGTCGGCAAATTATGATAGGATAGGATGAGTAAAATTCAGAAGCGGATTTCCATGGATTCGATTCAGAATGACGATTTTGTCTATATACGGATGAGGTGGCAGTTATGGCAGGTTTTACAGAGTTAGGAATTTCACCGGGTCGGGTATCGGCGCTCCATCAAGGAGGCATTCATGAGGCGACACCGATTCAGGAGGGAGCGATCCCCCAAATATTAAAAGGCCGCGATGTCGTGTGCCAGGCACAGACCGGAACGGGAAAGACGCTGGCCTTTTTGCTTCCGATGCTGGAGATGCTTAATCCAGCGAAACAGAAGCTGCAAGGGCTGATTCTTACGCCGACGAGAGAGCTGGCCTTGCAAATTACCGCCGAGCTGAAGCGTTGGCTTGCTTCCTCGGGCGAGTTTCGCGTACTGGCGGTATATGGCGGGCAGGATGTCGAAGCCCAGATGAGAAAGCTTGAAAATGGCGTACATATTGCCGTGGCGACGCCGGGCAGATTGCTCGACCATATGCGCCGCGGAACGCTGAGCCTCGGTTCGGTGACGATGCTTGTACTGGATGAGGCCGACCAGATGCTCCATATGGGCTTTTTGAATGAAGTGGCAGAAATATTGGAGCAAGTTCCGGCAAGACGGCAAACGATGCTCTTCTCGGCTACGATGCCGCAAGGTGTTCGGGCACTGGCTGCCCAGTTCATGAAGGAGCCGCACGACATTACGGTGCGTGCCCCGCAGGTGACCGTCAAAGGAATTCGCCAGCTCGTGATCGAGACGACAGACCGGGGGAAGCAGGCGGCGCTGCGCCAGCAAATTGATGCGCATAATCCGTACCTGGCCATGATTTTCTGCCGGACGAAACGCCGTGCAAGCACGCTGAACGAAGCGCTGCAGGAAATGGGCTACGCCAGCGACGAGCTGCACGGCGATTTGTCGCAAGCGAAGCGGGAGCAGGTCATGAAGCGGTTCCGCGATGCGAAGCTGCAGCTGCTGGTGGCGACGGATGTAGCGGCCCGGGGGCTTGATGTGGAAGGCGTTACGCATGTGTACAACTATGATATCCCGCATGATGTAGAAAGCTATATTCACCGTATCGGCAGAACCGGCCGCGCAGGCAGCGACGGTCTGGCGGTTACATTCGTCGCGCCGCGCGACCGCAATTTGATCGATATGATCGAGCGGGGCATCGGGATGACGATGGAGCGCAAACGTGCGGACGGCTCCGCTGCCGGACAGCAAGCGCGCCCTGAGCGCGATGAAGGGCGCAGGGAACGCGCAGAAGCCGGAGTCAGCGCGGGCAGGTCTGCTGCCGGCAGGAGCAGTGCCGGCGGCCGCGGCCGCGGCGGACAGCGCCAGCGTCCGGAGGCGGGGGCTCGCCCGGCACGGGGGAGACAAGGTGCAGAGACGGAGGCTCGCCCGGCACGGGGGAGACAAGGTGCGGAGACGGAGGCTCGCCCGGCACGGGGGAGACAAGGTGCGGAGACGGAGGCTCGCCCGGCACGGGGGAGACAAGGTGCGGCAGGCGGCAGCCAAGCGCGTGCGGCGAAAACGCGCGGACAGCAGCAGGAAGCCCAGTGGGGCCGTGGCGAACGTCCTGCGCGTTATGGCGATAATCCCGGTCGCGAACGCGGCCGCGGGCGTGATTCGGGCAAAAAAGGCGGCAACGCAAGGTCAAGACGTACAAGAGGCTAGCTCTCGAAGCGCAAGCGGCACCGGACTGCACTGCCTGCAGTCCAGTACCGCGGCCTGCCCGGATACTTTGCCGGCTAAATGGATTTTCTACAGGTAATTTCCGTTTTTTTGCTCTAGATAGCCGACTAAATGGAAAATCTGCAGTTAGAACTGGGGGGATAGGGGGATAGCGATGGTTATGCCCGATTTGGTCAGATCTAGCTGAATAATATCCATTTAGAATGCCAAAATCATCTGTTTTGGCTTATTTACCTGCATAAAATCCAGTTAGTTAGCGCTGGCCCTTTGTTTGCTATCCGGCATGCGCCTTTCAGAAGCGGTTTGTTTGCAATATGAGGCTGTCGATTCATCGTGGACATCTGTAAGCGCGGGCGAAGCGGGCATGAGCGGACCGTAGATCGGTTATCTGTGAACAAAGTGGCTAATGGGTGTGCTTGCGGACCGTGGTTCCGTTATTTGCCTCAAAACGGCGCAAAAACCCGGCAAAATCGTTCATATCAACGGATCGTGTGTCCGCGAAACTTCAAATGAGCCGGGTTTGGACAAAATAGCGGATCGTAGGTCCGCAGGACCTCCAGTTGCCCGCTACTGCGGCAGAAAATCGTTGTGCGCAGAAAATCGACAGCCTCAATATGACCGTTACATCGGCGGTTATAAGATTTGCTTTTTTTTGACATCATACAAAGAGGAGGGCATAATAGTTCATGTAGCTCAAATTATGCCCACAGCAGAAGAACTGGCATTAGTTGTCCCAGCTCTGACACCAGTCTGCCGCCTACTATATTTTTAAGGTAGTCACGGAGGTGTGGAAATGTCTTTATCAGCGGCGAGCCGTTTGGTAACTACAAGACCATTCATATTTTTTACTGTTGTTTTGTTGATTAAAAGTTACATCGCTTGGTTAGTCACCTTTGATACGGTACCGACTTGGCAGCCGTTCGTTACTGAGATGCCGTTTATGTGGCTCGCGTTTTGCCTGATTGAGTGCTTTGCCGGCAAGCGCCGCCTGCTCCTTTATAATGCAGTTAATTTGCTGTTCACTAGCGTGTTTTTTGCTGTCATCATGTATTACAAATACTTTGGCATCATCGTAACTTACCACGCGCTGGAGCAGGTCAACCAAGTAACAGCGGTGAAAAATAGTGTATTTTCATTGCTCGATCCATATTTTCTGTTTATATTTACTGATATTCTCATTTTTATGGCATGGTCATTCCGCAGTAAATATAAGGAAATCCGTGCGAATTTCAAACCTAGGCAAGAAAGACGGACGGCGGTCGTTGTATTGTTTACCATTTCATTTGCGGTATGCTTGATGAATATTTGGCCGAACCGAGCCAGCATGAATGAAATCAAGCAGGCGTCAGAGATGGGAATATTGAATTATGAGGCGTACACGATATTCAATCGTGAGAAGCCTGAGCCGGTTAATCCAGAGCAAATTACAGAAAAAGCGATTATGGCCATCAAAGGGATTCAAAAACCTGCGACACCAGCGTTGTGGAAGGCTGCACAGGGCAAAAATCTCATTGTTATTCAGCTGGAATCTTTTCAGAACTTTTTGCTCGGGCTGGAAATTGACGGGCAGGAAGTGACGCCGAATATGAACCGGCTCATGAAAGAACATTTTTATTTCCCGAACTTTTATCAGCAGGTCGGTCAAGGGAATACGTCCGATGCTGAATTTGTCGTAAATACATCGTTTTATATTCCGCCGCGCGGCGCGGCGACGATGGCTTATGCGGGCAAGGTATTGCCGAGCATGCCAAGAACGTTCCAGCAGCATGGTTATGATACGGCCACCTTCCATACGAATATGGTGGAGTTTTGGAATCGCGGCGAGCTGTACAAGGGGCTTGGATTTGACCGTTATTACGATCAGGCTTTTTTCGGCAATGAAGATACAGTCTTTTTCGGCCCTTCGGATGAGGTGCTCTACCGCAAAACAGCCGAGGAGCTGGATCGCATGCAGCAGGCGGGCAAGCCATTTTACGCCCATGTTATTTCAATGACTGCGCATCACCCTTTCTCCACGCCAAAGGAAAAGGACCGCATTACACTGCCTGAACGTTATCAGGACACTCTTGTCGGCGATTATTTGCGGGCGCAAAGCTATGCTGATGCGGCATTGGGCGGTTTTATCAGCGATTTGCAGGCCAGAGGGTTGTGGGATAACAGTCTGATCGTCATTTATGGCGACCATCTCGGTCTGCCTATGTATTCCTTGAATAGTGCAGAAGAGCAGTTGATGAAAGAGATCTACGGGAGAGACTACAGCTATACAGATATGATTAACATCCCGTTAATTATCGCCTCGGCGGGCATTACTAAGCCGGCTGTCTATGAACAAATTGGCGGTCAAGTGGATCTGTTTCCGACGATTGCCAATCTTCTCGGGATATCGCTGGATAACCAAATTTATTTTGGACAGGATCTGTTTAACCAAAATTATAATATTTTGCCTCAGCGTTATTATTTGCCGACCGGGTCGTTCCTCAGCTCGGAATCGCTTTTTATGCCCGGCAACGGCTTCGAGGATGGGACGGAATATCCGCTTGCTGACCCATTGGCGGGCGAGAAGGGAACCGGTCATTTGGCGACAGAGGACGAATACAATCGGGCGCTGCAGCTGCTTCACTATTCGGACAGCTATGTTATTCAGTTGCCTGACCGGGAAGCGAAATCAGCAGCAGAGTAAATATGAGGATTGCGGCCAGATGAGAGCAAGCGGAGTCTGGTCTTTTTTTAAATATAAGAAAGTATAAGTTTCACCTTATACACAGCTTATATTTCAAAGGGAAGAAACTTGCCTCGCGCCAAGGACGGCGTCAGCCGTTTCTTCTTGCTCGAAAAATTAGGTGTGGAGGCGATTGGTGTGCGGCTGCATAAAGGTGAGGTGCTGTTTCGTCAGGGAGAGAGCGGACCCTTATTTCGTGTTGAGCAGGGGCTGCTGAAGGTAGTTCGCATTCATGAAGATGGCAGTCAATTCATTTTCAATATTATAACACCTGGCGAAGTTATTCCTCATCACTCCTTAATTACACCAAAAGAGTATCATGGTACGGCGATTGCCTTAACGACTTGTGAAGTGTCGATTATTCCTGCGTCGGAATGGTATGCGGAGCTGGAGCAAACAGCGGACAATTACCGCAGAGCGGCAAGCTTGCTGCAGTCTAAGCTGCGTATGATGCAGCAGCGGATTGACCAATTAACGGCCATTGAACCTCGCGAGCGGCTGCAGCGGCTTGAGCAGTGGTTTCGAAGCTATATAACAGATATCCCGTTCACGGAGCTGCTGACACAGGAGGAGATCGGTCAATTTCTTGGCTTGCGCCGCGAGACGGTGAATCGGTTATTGCGGGCAAGAGCGGCTAAAGATGACGCGAAGGGTTAACGTAAGCCATCTATCTCCTTCGAGCCTCCCTACCGGAACACACTGACTCCAACTATTGCTGCAGCCATCAAAACCATTACTACAACAAAACCGTATCCAAAAATCCTCACAGGGCGCGGCATAGAATTTAAATCAGCTTTCTTTATCGAGCCTCCTCCCTCAATTTGTTGGATTGCGCGCAGATTTTCATCTGTATAATATTCATCCCGGTACAGAATTGCTTGCTCTGCTGGTTGCGTCTCATGAATGGCTCCCTTGTCTTTCATAGCTAACTCCCCCTTACTAGGATATGGGATAAAATTCCATTAGTTCCATATTAACTAAAGAGCCGCCCTCATTCAAGAGAGGACGGCTCGTTGTGTTTGCACAACTTCCTTACTCCAACTTGCCGGCAGGTCCGAAAAATTCATAATGAATTTGTTCAGCCGGTACCCCCAGCTTGCCTAGATCATTATAAATCTGTTTCATAAAGGGAACCGGGCCGCAGCAGTAGTAGCTCGCTTCATAAGGAGCGGCTGGAATGACAGTTTGCAGCCATGGCAGATCGATACGGCCTTCCTTGCTAAAATTCGCGCTTCGCTTATCTTCAACAGTAGGGCGCTGATAGCAAAAATGAACGGTTAGTTGCGCATTGTTCTCGGCCAAGGCGACCATATCTTCCCGCATAGCTTGTGTTTGCCCGTCAAGTGCTGCATGAATGAATGTGACTTTGCGTTCCGGCTCTGTTTGCTGCAAATGCAAGAGCATGCTCATCAGAGGCGTAATGCCAACACCGCCGCTTATGAAGACGAGAGGCCGGGACAATTCTGGTTTGGCGATACGGCCAAGTGTAAAATCCCCTGCAGGAGCAGAGAGCAGCAGACGGTCACCTTCTGCAAGCTGCTGGTGCAAATAATTAGACACGATGCCGGCCGGTTTGTCCTTTGCGGCATCCTCGCGTTTCACCGAAATTCTGTAATAGGGCTTACCTGGCGCATCTGACAAGCTGTACTGGCGGATATGCGTATTTACTTCACCAGGAATGGACAGTTTGACACTAATATATTGTCCAGGCTCGAAGACAGCTATTGCTTTACCGTCCTCCGGCTGCAAATAGAAGGAGGTAATGACGGAGCTTTCCGGCACCTTCTTGGCAATGATAAATGGCCGGAATTCTTCCCATCCGCCTTGCTGCCGCTCCGCTGCTGCATACATATCTGCTTCAACGCCGATGAAAGCATCTGCGATCACGCCATAAGCCTCAGCCCATGCGGCTAATACCTCTTCTGTAGCTGCTTCGCCCAATACGTCTTTGATAGCTGCCAGCAGATGATGTCCGACAATCGGATAATGCTCCGGTTTTACGCCAAGGCTGCGATGCTTGTGGGCAATTTGTTTGACAACAGGCAAAATTTGTTCCAGCCGGTCGATATGAACAGCAGCGGCATATACAGCGTTAGCTAATGCAGCTTGCTGCCGTCCTTGCTTTTGGTTGGCATGGTTGAAAATATTTAATAGTTCGGGATGAGCGGCGAACATTTGCTCATAAAAGCGTTTTGTAATGGCTTCGCCATGAGTTTCTAATAAAGGTACTGTGGAACGGATAATATCAATAGCAGCAGTCGCTAACATACGAATCGCCTTCCTTTTCCGGTTAAAGTAATGCTTTAAGTGTAAAGGTTGCTTCATGCAGAACATGTGATTACAATCACAGGAAAAAGGAAGCCTTTGTGAACAACGGCAAAAAACCCACCGCGAAAGCCGAAAGACTGACGATGGGTGTGCTGCTGGATTATCGTGAACAAAATTAAAGCGCCGGAGGTGTAAAGGAACGCTGCGCAAACTCGTTATCCAGCATGAAAAATGCATTGCTGTCTTGATCGATTCGCTTCAGCTTGTTAATGATGCTGTCGAAAAGCGCTTCTTCTTCGACTTGTTCATCAATAAACCATTTCAAAAATTGAATGGTTGCATGCTCGCGGTCATTCAAGGCAAGATCGGATAAATCATAAATCCGGCGGGTAACCAGCTTCTCATGCTCGAAAGCGTGCTCGAACGCGTCAAGTACCGATCTATATTCGTTCAGGGGGTTGTCCATGCCGCTGATCGTGACGCGATGGCCGCGGTCGTTCAAATATTTATAAATTTTCATGGCATGAAAGCGTTCCTCTTCAGCTTGTACAATGAAGAAGTTGGCAAAGCCGTCCAGGCTTTCTCCGGAGCAGTAAGCAGCCATGGCCAAATAAACCTGAGCCGAATAAAATTCAAAATTAAGCTGGTCGTTAAGTGCCTTGCTAAGCTGTTCGTTCATAGGGGCACGCACCTTTCCATATAATAACTTCTGTTCGGATAGTGTAACATAAATACGTGTGCTCGTCTTGTTATTGTGCATCGAATGAACGGCATTAGTCACTCATAATAATGGTACTTGGTGTTATGACATGATAAGCTTAGATGATCGTTGGATTTTGGAGGAGAGATTGCATATGAATGGCCAGCAGCGTTCGGCTATTAGTCCGGGCATGACAGTCGATATTGTATTAAAGCAGGATCAACGGACTGGAAAATTAACGCGGGGAATCGTCAAGGAGCTGTTGACGAAGTCTCCGCAGCATCCGCATGGCATTAAAGTGCGGCTTTCGAGCGGAGCGGTCGGGCGGGTAAAGCATATTGTACCGGCCTCCGAAACGAATGATCAAAGCTTTGAATAAAATGAGGCTGAAAGAGAAATAGTACCCCTTGAATGACTTTAAAGGGGAGTGTATGAAAAAAATGCCGATCCGTAATTTCTTTCGGAAAGCTTTGGCCATCGCCTTATGTGTTGGACTGATGGCAGGTGCAGGCATAATCCGTGCGGAAGCCAGCGGTGCGAAGCCTTACCATTTTGGATTCAAAAAAAGCAAGAACGGTCAGCTGCCTTCTATAGCCGAAGAGGGATTTATGAATATTGTGCAAAAGCATGGCGGCATTTTTCTAGGGGATACCAAAACCAAAGAGCTGTATTTAACCTTCGATAATGGCTATGAGAACGGGTATACTGCTCCTATTTTGGATGTACTGAAAAGCAAGCAGGTTCCGGCGGCATTTTTTATTACTGGTCATTATGTGAAGGACCAGCCGGAGCTCGTCAAACGAATGACAGCCGAAGGCCACATCGTTGGCAATCATTCATGGAGCCATCCTGACATGACGACTCTGTCAGCCGAGCAGATTCAATCGGAGCTGAACCGCGTCAAGCTGGCTGTGCAAGAAGTTACCGGGCAATCGACGATGCATTACTTGCGCCCGCCGCGCGGTATTTTCAGTGAGCGTTCGTTGGAGGTGAGCCGTCAGGCCGGCTATATTAGCGTGTTCTGGTCTATAGCCTACAAAGACTGGGATGTAAACGCGCAGCGTGGAGCACAGCATGCTTATAATAATGTGATGGCACAGCTTCATCCGGGAGCTGTACTGCTGCTACATTCTGTATCAAAGGATAATGCGGAGGCGTTGGCGCGAATTATTGATGATGCCCGTGCCAAAGGATATACGTTTAAAAGCCTGGATGAGATGAAAACAAAGGAATACCGCTAATACTGAAATGGGCTCGCCTGAAGGTTTCGTGGATAAACCCGGGCGGGCCGTTTTGCATTTTCCCTTATCTTGCATCACGTAAGTACATACAGTACGATAGAAGAAATAGCAGGCCAATAAAAGAGGTGATTCTCGTCCCCATGAGTGCGGTGCCTAATTTTCAACTGTCCCACCTTGCTTCGCTGTTCATTTCGATAGCGGTTGGGGCTGCAATCGTATTTTTGCGGCTGCGCGCGGCCAACCGCCCGACGACGTTGCGCAAAATCATGATTCCGCCGGTTGCCATGTCCAGCGGCTTTCTAATGTTTGCAGCACCGCAAACACATGTGCCTTGGCTTTGGGCACTGGCTGCTTTTGCCGCAGGTGCGTTATTTTTTGCTTACCCGCTCATACGAACGTCTAAACTGGAGTTAAGAGACGGGCAAATTATTTTGATACGCTCCAAAATGTTTATTGTTTTACTATTATCGTTGCTGATTATTCGGCTCGTACTTCATGATGTATTGGAAGCGTATATAACGATTCCGCAGACTGCAGCTCTTTTTTTCATCCTTGCTTTCGGCATGATTCTGGTTTGGCGGTTAACGATGGTGCGCAAGTTTTTGCGGTTGCAGCAGACTGCGAAGACAGAGCGGCAATAATAATCCGGGAGGGAATAAGAAGATGACGACAGTATATGATTTTCAAGCGGAGACGATTGGCGGCGAGCTGCAATCCTTGTCTGCATACAAAGGGAAAGTACTGCTGATTGTGAATACGGCCAGCAAATGCGGCTTCACGAGACAGTACGCCGATCTGCAGCAGCTGTACGAGCAATATAAGGACAAGGGGCTGGAGATTCTCGGCTTTCCCTGCAATCAATTTGGCGGGCAGGAGCCTGGGAGCAACGAGGAAGTAGAGCAGTTCTGTCAAGTCAATTATGGGGTAAGCTTCCCGCTGTTTGCCAAGATAGATGTCAGAGATGAAGGGGCGCATCCGCTCTTCCAATATTTGACCGAGGCTGGGCCGTTCAAAGGATTTGATACAACGACACCGGGCGGACAACGGATGGATAGCTTTTTGCGGGAAAAAATGCCGGAATGGATGCAGGATAATTCGATTAAATGGAATTTTACTAAGTTTCTCGTTGACCGGAGCGGTCATGTGGCGGGAAGATTCGAATCTGTCGTGGAGATTGCCGATCTGAAGGAAGCGGCCCGGCAATTGCTGTAGCAGCGATCAATTGATGTTTATGGGTTCGAGGCCCGCTGCAGCGCGCTTGGGATAGACAGTTTGGGAGAGGAGAGCTGACGGGCCGTGTTTCAGCAACAGCTCATTTTGCCGGCAGTGCGCAAGATGAAGGATCTGGAGAAGCTCATGGATATGAGCTATGAATATATCGTCCTGCTCGACAGCCATATTAGCAGAGTGCAGGATATTGTTAATTTGGCCAAAGCCAATGGCAAAAAAGCGCTGCTGCACGCTGATCTGATTGAAGGCTTGAAGAATGACGAGTATGCCGCGGAGTATTTAAGCCAGGTGGTTAGGCCGTCGGGCGTGATCTCGACAAAATCCGGGGTAATTATGAAGACGAAGCAGAACGGCTTGCTCGCGATCCAGCGGCTGTTCTTGCTGGATACGAGCGCCTTGGAGAAGGGCTGCAGCCTGCTGCAGCGCACTAAGCCCGATTATGCGGAAGTGCTGCCTGGTGTCATTCCGCATGTTATTTCCGAGGTGCTGGAGAAGACCGGCATCCCGATCTTTGCCGGCGGCTTGATCCGCTCGATTGCGGATGTAGAGTCGGCGCTGCAGGCGGGCGCAAGCGCGGTGACAACCTCGGATAAGACGCTCTGGAAACATTTTGAGGGTCGTGGTTTAAAGCAGTAGATTTAAGGAGCATAGGCGGCATTCAGACTGCTTGTATTGTTTATATTCTGCAAATGGGCTTCCTTTCTGCGGCTGAACGTGATATGATGACACCAAGTTAATAGTTGGTGGGAGACCCTGGAGAAACCAAGTCTACCTTGCATGCTCGCATGCAGGGATGATCGTGGTTTCTTTTTTGCGTTCTTTTTGTGGCGCAAAGTGTCGAATCCTGCGAAGACGTGAACTAAACTACCAGGAGGAAGCAGCGATGAAATTATTATTTTCAGCCAAGGAACGGTCGTCAGTATTGAAAAAAATGCAGCAAGAGGAGCTTTACGATGTACTTATTGTCGGTGGAGGGATTACCGGCGCAGGTATTGCGCTTGACGCGCGTACTAGAGGACTCAAGACCGCGCTGATCGAGATGCAGGATTTCGCGGCGGGAACCTCCAGCCGTTCTACGAAACTTGTGCATGGCGGCTTGCGTTATTTGAAGCAGCTGGAAATCAAGGTAGTGGCAGAGGTCGGGAAGGAACGGGCGATTGTGTATGAGAACGGCCCGCATATTACGACTCCGGAATGGATGCTGCTGCCTTTTTATAAGGGAGGGACCTTCGGCTCCTTCTCAACTTCGATCGGACTTAAAGTCTATGACTTTTTGGCAGGCGTCAAACGCGAAGAGCGGAGAAAGATGCTTAGCCGGGAAGAGACGCTGCGCAGGGAGCCGCTGTTGAAGGAAGCCGACCTGAAGGGGGGCGGCTACTATGTGGAATACCGGACGGATGATGCGCGCCTTACGATTGAAACGATGAAAAAAGCGGTTGAATTTGGCGCGGATGTAGTCAATTATGCGAAAGCCGAAAAACTCCTTTATGAAAACGGCAAGCTGGTCGGCGTAGAGGTGGCCGACTTGATCAATGGCCATACGTATACTGTACGTGCGCGGAAAGTGGTAAATGCGACAGGGCCATGGGTAGATACGCTGCGGGAGCAGGACGGCTCCAAAAAAGGCAAGACGCTGCGCTTAACGAAAGGCGTGCATCTGGTGTTTAACGGCGAGCGGTTCCCGCTGCGCCAGGCGATCTATTTTGACACCCCTGACGGCAGAATGATGTTTGCGATCCCGCGCGACGGCAAGACGTATGTCGGAACGACGGATACAGACTATACAGGTGATACAGCGCATCCCGTAACTACAGTGGCTGACCGCGATTACGTGCTGAAGGCCTCGCAGGAGATGTTCCCTTCCCTTAAACTGACGGTTGATGATATTGAATCCAGCTGGGCCGGCCTGCGGCCGCTGGTCTATCAAGAAGGGAAATCCCCTTCAGAGGTTTCGCGCCGGGATGAAATTTTCCGTTCGGAATCCGGCCTGATCACGATTGCCGGCGGCAAGCTGACAGGCTATCGCAAGATGGCCGAGACGGTGGTCGATCTGCTCGTATCCGAGCTAGGAAAGGAAGGAAGCACGGGGTATAGACCTTGCAGCACAAGGAATATTTCTTTGTCAGGCGGCGATGTGGGCGGATCGGCAGGGTTTCCGCAATTTGTAGCCACAAAGACGCAAGAAGGGGTAAAATTAGGGTTAGATCGCGAGGTTGCTGCTGAACTGGCCCAGCGCTATGGCACGAATGTAAGCCGAATATTTGCGCTTATGCCGCAAGCGGTGAATGAAGCGGATCAATATGGTTTGCCGGCAGAAGTATATGCGGCTCTGCTGTATGGTATTGATCATGAGATGACAACTGCGCCGGTCGACTTTTTTATCCGGCGTACGGGAGCGTTATTTTTCGACATTGCATGGGTGCGCCGCTGGAAAGACGGAGTTATCCAGGCGATGGCTGCCCAGCTCTCCTATACGGAGGAGCAGATTGCACGGTATACCGGGCAGTTGGAGCAGGCACTGCAAGAGGCAGCGGTGCCAAGCCAGGCGAATTCATAATTCATCTGACGATGCAGGAAGCGAGGGATGCTGATGGATGCCCAATATATTATGACCATTGATCAAGGCACAACAAGTTCGAGAGCGATTATTTTCAGTCATGAGGGCGACATTATAACGATTGCGCAGCAGGAGATAACACAGCACTATCCGCAGGCAGGCTGGGTGGAGCATGATGCCGAAGAGATTTGGCGCTCGGTGCTGGCCGTTACGTCCGAGGCTGTAAGCAAGGCGGCGATCAGGCCGGAGCAACTTGCCGCTATTGGGATTACCAATCAGCGGGAAACTGCGGTTGTATGGAATCGCCATACCGGTCAGCCGATTCATCATGCCATTGTCTGGCAGTCCCGGCAGACAGCTTCCATCTGCGAGCAATTGCAGCAGGCGGGCTATAATGAGCTTTTCCGCGAACGAACGGGGTTATTGATCGATCCTTACTTTTCCGGAACGAAAATTAAATGGCTGCTGGATCATGTTGAAGGGGCCCGGGAGCTGGCGCAGCAAGGCGACTTGCTGTTCGGGACGATCGACAGCTGGCTGGTGTGGAAGCTAAGCGGCGGCAAAGCGCATATTACCGATTATTCCAACGCTTCGAGAACGCTGCTCTATAACATTCATCAGCTGTGCTGGGACGAGGAACTGCTGCGCATCTTGGAAGTGCCGGCGGCGATGCTGCCGGAGGTGAAGTCCTCCTCGGAAATCTATGCGCATACTGCAGAGGAGCACTTCTTCGGCCGCACGATCCCGATTGCCGGGGTTGTCGGCGATCAGCAGGCTTCGTTGTTCGGCAATGCCTGCTTCGAGCAGGGGATGGCCAAGAACACTTACGGTACGGGCTGCTTCATGCTGATGAATACAGGGGAGCAGGCAATAGCGTCGCAGCACGGGCTGTTGACGACGATCGCATGGGGACTGGACGGCAAGGTGGAATATGCGCTGGAGGGCAGCGTCTTTGTCGCCGGATCGGCGATCCAATGGCTGCGCGACGGTCTGCAATTAATCCGGACAGCTGCCGAGTCTGAGGAATATGCGCGCAAGGTTGAATCGACAGACGGCGTATACGTGGTGCCGGCGTTTGTCGGGCTGGGGACGCCTTACTGGGACAGCGAGGTGCGCGGCGCCGTGTTCGGATTAACGCGCGGAACTAGCAAGGAGCATCTCATATTGGCTACGCTTGAAGCGCTTGCCTATCAGAGCAAAGATGTGCTGCGTGCGATGGAAGAGGATGCTGGGCTGAAGTTATCCAAGCTGCGGGTCGATGGCGGGGCAGTGGGAAATTCGCTCCTCATGCAATTCCAGAGCGATATTCTTGGCGTTGAGGTGGAGCGGCAAGCTGTCAGCGAGATGACGGCGCTGGGAGCGGCTTATATGGCCGGGCTTGCTGTCGGCTATTGGCAGGATCGCAGCGAGCTGCAGCGCAACTGGAAGCGAGGCAGCAGCTATTTGCCAGCTATGACAGAGGAGCGCCGCATGGAATTGTACGAGGGCTGGAAAAGGGCGGTCCGGGCGGCGATGGCCTTCAAGGCCTAGTGAAGCAAGCGTGTGAAAAGCTGCAATCATATAGTACAATAAAAAGACGCGGTGAATTGTACCGCGTCTTTACTTCGAAATGGGGTGTGAAGATGGAAATTCGCCAACTCAGACAGGATGATTTCGAGGCACGAATGGAGCTGTCCTCCTATGCATTTCAATATAAGCCGACAAGTGAGCAATTGGCTGCGCTGCGGGCCGGCTTTAAGGCGGAACGCGAATGGGGAATATTTGAAGACGGCACTTTAAAAGCCAAGCTCGGTATTATTCCGCTAGAAATTTATTTGCATGGCGAGAAGGTGAAGATGGGCGGCATCGCCAGTGTAGCGAGCTGGCCGGAGGAGCGGCGCAAAGGTCATGTCGCCAAGCTGCTGACCCATGCTTTGGAACAAATGAAGCAGGATGGACAAGCGGTATCGTTGCTTGCTCCATTTTCCTTTAACTTTTACCGAAAATTCGGCTGGGAGATGTTTTCCGATCAGCGGGTATACAAAATCGCCGTCGATCAGCTTCCCGCCCGTACAGCAACTGAAGGGCAAGTTCGGCGGCATGCTCCGGCCGAGGCCATCGCTCAGATGCAAGAGGTGTATGAAGCATATGCGCCTAGCTATAACGGGATGGTTGTCCGCCATAACGACTGGTGGCAGAAATCGGTGCTGAGGAACCCTTGCTACGCAGCATTGTATTATCGTCCGAATGGCAAGCCTGGCGGATATTTGCTTTATAGTATTGAGCAGCAGGTTTTGACGGTGAAAGAGATGATTTATTTGGACGAGACGGCGCGAAAGGGACTCTGGACGTTTATCGCCAATCACGATTCGATGATTAAGCAGGTTGTCGCCAAAGGGCCGGCGGATGACTGGCTGCCTCTGCAGCTTGCCGATCCGCGGATCGGACATGAGATTATGCCTTATTTTATGGCTCGTATCGTAGATTTGCCCGCCTTTGTCGCCCAGTATCGTTTCCAGGCGGGCGGGGAAGCAGTGCGGCTGCGCTTGCAAGTAGAAGATATCTATGCGCCTTGGAACGATGGTGAATGGATATTGTCCGTCTCCGCCGAAGGCGAAGGCGCGTTGGCCAAAGCGGGGGCCGCGCCGGATCATGAACCTGTCATCCGCTGCACCATCCAAATACTGTCCGCGATGATGATCGGTTATCAGCGTCCGGACAAGCTGTGGCGAGGCGAGCGATTTGCCGCCGCGGAGCATGATGTTGAGCGGCTGGAACGGCTGCTGCCGCAGCGGCAAACTTACTTGCTTGATTACTTTTAAAATAAAGGCCGTTCCATGTATCGCTGTCGATAACATGGAACGGCCTCGATTTGTCAGATAGCGTCTTGCGAAAGGCTGCGCCCGGTAAATTGGCTCTCATACAAATCGGCATAGAAGCCGCCCGCTGCAAGCAATTGCTCATGATTGCCCTGTTCGATAACCTTGCCGTGATTCATCACGAGGATGAGATCGGCATCGCGGATTGTGGATAAACGGTGGGCGATCACGAAGCTTGTTCTGCCTTGCATCAATTGGTTCATCGCCTCTTGAATATGCACCTCCGTACGCGTATCGACGCTGCTGGTCGCTTCATCGAGAATAAGTACGGAAGGGTCGGCCAATATTGCCCGAGCAATGGTCAGCAATTGCTTCTGGCCTTGCGAGATGTTCGAAGCTTCCTCATTCAAAATCGTATCGTAGCCTTCCGGCAGTGTACGAATAAAATGGTCGGCATAAGCTGCTTTCGCCGCTTCGATGATTTCCTCTTCTGTCGCATTCATCCGCCCATAGGCGATATTGTCCCGGATCGTGCCATTGAACAGCCACGTATCCTGCAGCACCATTCCGAACAGGCTGCGCAGATCGCCCCGCCGCAACCCGGTAATATCCGTTCCGTCGATCAGAATCCGGCCGCTATTTAATTCATAGAACCGCATGAGCAAATTGATCAGCGTCGTCTTGCCTGCGCCGGTAGGGCCGACGATGGCGATTGTCTGTCCTGATTTTACATCAATATTCATATCGTCAATAAGCGGGTTTTCCGCTTTATAGCTGAAATTGACATGGTCGAACCGCACATCGCCCCGCATGGACAGCCGGCCTGCGGATGGTTCGGCGATAACAGCCGGGCTCGCAGTTTCCGGTACCTCCTCTTCCTCATCAAGCAGCTCAAAAACACGCTCTGCCGAGGCGATCGTTGACTGAATGATGTTGGCGATTTGCGCAGTTTGCGTAACAGGCTGAGTGAACTGGCGCGAGTAGGAGATGAAGGCTTGAACGTCCCCTACCTCAATCGACTTGCGCAGTACAAAAAATCCGCCGACAATGGCGATCAGCACATAGCCGATGTTGCCGATGAAGCCCATGATCGGCATGATTAGTCCGGAAACGAACTGGGCCTTCCAGCCGGATTCATAAAGCCGCTCATTGACGGCGTCGAATTTTTGGATCGATTTGCGCTCATGGCCGAAAGCTTTGACGACTGCATGTCCGGTGTACATTTCTTCGACATGGCCATTCAATTCGCCAAGAGCGGCCTGCTGACCCTTGAAATAGGTTTGCGACTTTTTAGCAATCATCGCAATTGCAGCAAAGCTGACAGGCAGTGTAACGATCGTAATAAGCGTCATAATCGGGCTAATTGTCAGCATCATGACGATGACGCCAATTAATGTTACGATCGCTGTAATAAACTGGGTCAAGCTTTGCTGCAGCGTGCTGCTGATATTGTCGACGTCGTTGACGGCCCGGCTCAATATTTCGCCATGCGTGCGCGAATCATAATATTTCAGCGGCAGGCGAGCGAGCTTTTTGTTGACATCTTGACGCAGGTCAAACACCGTTTTTTGCGCTACGCTGGCCATCACATATTGCTGGATATAGCTGAACAGCGAACTAATGACATAAAGAGCGATCAGGACAAGCAGTATTTGCCCGATGTATGTAAAATCAACTGCGGCAGTGGTATCGCCCTGGAAGCGAGCCATCACGGTGTTGAAAAGCTCGGTCGTCGCCTTTCCCAAAATTTTAGGGCCGACGATCGAAAAGACCGTACTTAAAATTGCGGTTGCAAGTACAATGACGAGCGCTCCGCGATGCGGCTTCAAATAGCCGATAAGCCTGCGCAGCGTAGCCTTGAAATTTTTCACTTTCTGTACAGGCATCCCCATCCCGCCGCGGCCAAAGCCAGGACCCGCCTGCTGTCCTCTGGGAGGCCGTTTGCTGGCATCGGAAGCAGAGCCGCCATTATGTTGTCCACTCATGCAATTTCCTCCTCAGACAGTTGGGATGTAACGATTTCGCGATAAACCGGGCAAGTTTGCAGCAGCTCTTTATGCGTTCCCATACCGGCAATTTTCCCTTCCTCAAGCACGAGAATGCGATCGGCGTCCATTACGGTACTGACTCGCTGGGCGACGATGAGCACCGTTGCCTCGGTTGTCTCGGAGCGCAGCGCAGCCCGCAGCTTGGCATCTGTTTTGAAGTCGAGCGCCGAAAAGCTGTCGTCAAACAAATAAACTGATGGCTTGCGCACAAGCGCACGCGCAATAGCCAGCCGCTGTTTTTGTCCACCGGAGACATTTGTTCCGCCCTGAGATATTACGGAATCATAGCCGTCAGCCATCTCCGATACGAAATCGGCAGCTTGTGCAACAGCCGCGGCATGGCGGACCTCTTCGTCAGTTGCATCCTCCTTGCCAAAACGGATATTATCCGCCACCGTACCGGTAAAGAGCAGCGCCTTTTGGGGAACGAGCCCGATTTTCTCGCGCAACTGCTCCTGAGTCATGTTGCGCACATCCACGCCGCCGATGCGGATTTGCCCTTCGCTGGCATCGTAGAAGCGGGGAAGCAGATTGATCAGCGTCGACTTTCCGGAGCCCGTACCGCCAATAATAGCCGTCACTTCTCCCGGGGCCGTCGAGAAAGAGATGCCGGACAGTGCAGGCATTTCCGCTCCCGGATAGTGGAAGGTGACATTGTCGAATTCAACTGAAGCCATGTCACGCGGTTTTTGGCTGCCGGTGACATGATCGACGATTTGCGGCTCCATTTCCAGCACTTCATTAATCCTTGTAGCAGAGGCCGCTGCGCGCGGAATCATGACGAACATCATGGAGGCAAAGAGCAGGGCAAACATAATTTGCCAAGCGTATTGAATGAAGGCGATTAATTCGCCGACTTGAAGAGCGCCACTGTCGATCCGCATGCCGCCAAACCAAATAATAGCGACGCTTGCCAGGTTCATAATCAGCATCATGACCGGCATCATAAAGGCCATCAGGCGATTAACTTTAATCGCGGTCTCAGTTAAATCCTGGTTGGCCGTATAAAACCTTTTTTGCTCATGCGTCTCGCGGTTGAAGGAACGGATGACCCGAATGCCGGTCAGGTTTTCGCGCAGCACGAGATTGAGCTTGTCAATCTTCAATTGCATGGCTTTAAATAACGGCATTGCGCGGCTGGCCAGGGCGAATATAATTAATCCAAGCACCGGAACGATGGCGATAATAACGTAGGAGAGGGGAACGTCTTTGGAGAGCGCCATTATAATGCCGCCAAAGCACATAAGCGGCGCCATAACCATAATGCGCATCATCATTGTCAAGACGAGCTGTACCTGGGTGATATCATTGGTTGTCCGTGTAATGAGCGATGCTGTGCCGATCTTGTCAAATTCGCTTAAAGAGAAGTGCTCAACATGGGTAAACAGCTTTGAACGCAAATCTTTGCCGAAGCCCCCTGCCGCTTTGGAGGACCAGAAGCTGGCGCCGATCGAGCAGATGCCCCCAAGCGCAGCAACGAGCAGCATGATGCTTCCTGTTTTCCAGATGTAATCTGTGTTGCCAAGCTTGACGCCATCATCGATAATGTCGGCCATTAAGGTTGGCAGGAGCAGGTCGGTAAGGGATTGCAGAAAAACGAGCAAAATGACGAGAAAGACGAGAAAGCGGTAGGGCTTTAAAAACCGGAACAATTTCACCATTAGGCTTGTTCACCTTCATTTCTGAGGATAGTAACAAAAGTATAATTGTATTAGTTTTTCAGTGCAACAATTTGCGGCCTTCTCAAGGCTTAATCCAGTTAGATCTTATAATCGCCCGGAAAATTGTGTATTATAGAAGGATAGACAAATGTCGTGAGAAAGGTTGATTAGTAGTGGAGAATAAGACCTCATCTTCAAATTTCATTAAAAGCATTGTGGAAGCCGATTTGAAGTCCGGCAAGGTCAAGGAAATTATTACTCGTTTCCCGCCAGAGCCTAACGGCTATTTGCATATCGGGCATGCCAAATCGATTTGCCTGAACTTCGAACTGGCCGACGAATTTAACGGCAGAACGAATCTGCGGTTTGACGACACGAATCCGTTGAAGGAAGACACGGAGTTTGTGGACGCAATCAAGGGAGATGTAACTTGGCTGGGATTCGAATGGGACGAGCTGCATTTTGCTTCCGATTATTTTGAAGAAATGTACGAGCGGGCAATTTTGTTGATTAAAAAGGGCAAGGCGTATGTATGCGATTTGAGTGCCGAGCAAATTCGCGAAACTCGCGGAACGCTGACTGCGCCGGGTACGGAGAGCCCTTACCGCAATCGGAGTGTTGAAGAGAATCTTGATCTGTTTGCACGTATGCGCGCCGGAGAGTTTAAGGACGGAGAAAAGGTGCTGCGGGCGAAAATCGACATGAGCTCGCCTAATATTACGCTCCGCGATCCGGTATTGTACCGGATTGCCCATGCCCATCACCATCGGACCGGTGACGCGTGGTGCATTTATCCGATGTACGATTATGCGCATCCGCTGGGGGATGCGATTGAAAAGGTAACGCATTCGATCTGTACGTTGGAATTTGAAGATCATCGCCCCTTGTATGACTGGGTGATCGCAGAATGCGAAGTGGAAGCGGAGCCGCATCAATACGAATTTGCCCGGCTGAACATTACGAACACCATTATGAGCAAACGCTATTTAAAAGCGCTCGTTGAAGAAGGCGTGGTGGACGGCTGGGATGATCCGCGGATGCCGACGGTAAGCGGGATGCGCCGCAAAGGGTTTACTCCGGAGGCCATTCGGGCGTTTTGCCGCGAAATTGGCGTGGCGCGTGCATATAGCGTGGTGGATGAGCGGATGCTGGAGCATTTTATCCGCGAGGATTTGAAGCTGAAGGCTCCGCGCACAATGGCTGTGCTGCAGCCGCTGAAGGTTGTCATTACGAACTATCCGGAAGGGCAAGTGGAATGGCTTGAGGCGGAAAATAACGCCGAGAATGAAGAGATGGGCAGCAGACAAATCCCGTTCTCGCGGGAGATCTATATTGAACGCGACGATTTCATGGAAAATCCGCCAAGCAAATATTTCCGGCTTTTCCCTGGCAATGAGGTGCGTCTGAAGCATGCCTATTTCATTACTTGCCAGGAGGTTGTGAAGGATGAGAGCGGCAACGTCGTCGAGCTGCGCTGCACGTATGATCCGGAGACGAAGAGCGGATCCGGATTTACAGGCCGTAAAGTAAAGGGGACAATTCACTGGGTGGAGGCATCCCGGGCGGTAGCCGCTGAGTTCCGGTTGTTTGAGCCGCTGCTGCACGATGGAGAGGGCGAGGATGATAGACCGCTGCTGGAACGGGTGAATCCGAATTCGATGGAAGTTCAGCAGGGCTTCGTGGAGCCGAACATGAAGGAAGCGGCCGGACAGGACAAGTTCCAATTTTTCCGCCATGGCTACTTTAATGTCGATCCGCAATTGACAAGCGCTGAGCGGGTTGTGTTCAACCGGATCGTATCGCTGAAAAGCTCTTTTGATGTAAAGGGGAATGAAAAAGGATAAACATATAAGGGGACTTGCCGGTAGCGGCGGTCCCCTTTGCCTTTGCCGTTATGGCCGGCTTATTTTTGGAAATATCGTTCGGCGTACCGGCTGAATACGCTGCTTTACCAGCGCTTGGGCTTTTCTTTGATGCAAATTGTTGCGGATAAGCGCAAAGATGACGAGCAATGTGCCGAAGCATTCATACATGCTGATCTGATAACCTTGAAATGCCATAATAATAAAAGTGGTGATCGGCACGAAATTGATAAACAAAATGCCGTTGAAAGAGGACAGTATTTTTAGTCCTTTATTCCAGCTGAGCAGAGCGATGATACCGGGCAGAATGATCATAAAAGCCATCTCGTATCTTATGGAAACAATCGTTTCCATGCGAGGGACAGACAAGCCGCCCAGCAGTGTGGCAACCGCAACGATGATTAAAGAAACCGCACTTCCCAGCAAGCAGGTGAGGGTCGAATAACGCAGCGTCGACCAATTTTGGAATCGGCTTCCCCCCATCGAATAGACTACCCATCCCACAACCCCGGCGATAATCAACAGCAGAGGCAGGAGATGTTTCCCCGCTTCAGCGAAGAATGCCAGATTTCCGTTTGTAATGACGAGCATTGCCCCCGTCAGAGATATGACAATGCTGACGATGGTATACCTGGGCGGCATCTTTCTAGTAGTAATCCAAACGATCAGAACGGAGATCATCGGCATAAGCACCTCTGCCAGGGAAGCGGCAATGACGCCGGTTTCTCCCATAAGATGCTGGCCGGAAAATACGAGCATATTGTAAACGACGAAGGCCATCGTTCCGTAGAATATCAGCGCCTTCCCTTTTCCTTCGAAACGAAACGCCCTCTTGCCCTCCTTCGCCAGCAGTAAAATGCACAAAATAACGGTAACAGAAGCATAACGAATGAGGCTGAAATAGTAGGGATCGATCTGCTGCAAAGCGCTTTGGGCAACAGGAAACATGGCTCCCCAGGACATGCTGGCGACCAGGCAAAGCAAGGAACCAATTAGAACTTGCATCTTGGACATTGAACAATAACTCCCTTAAGTGGCATGTTAGGTCTAAGTTGTACCTCACTCATCATAATGCAAGAAAAGGGAATGGTAAAATGATTGAAAATAAGCCTTATCATCATTTAAAATGATATTATGACATTGCAGATTTCGGATTGAGATTGAATTTGAACTTGTATTCTAAACGGTGTTTGGAGGGGAGTAAGCCTGTGGATCTGAATGACTTGAAAATCTTTCAAACGGTTGCCGATTATGGAAGCATCAGCAAGGCGGCAGCGGAGCTTGGCTATGTGCAATCCAATGTGACGGCAAGGATCAAGCTGCTGGAGCGCGAGCTGCAAACGCCCTTATTCGACCGCCATAAACGCGGAATGACTTTAAATACGGAAGGGAAACGGCTGCTGGAATATTCGCAGGAAATTTTGTCGAAATTCGAGGAGATGCAGCGGGTTTTTCGGGAAAGTGCGGAATCGCCTGCCGGCATGCTGGAAATCGGCATTGTCGAGACGATTATTTCTTTGCCGCAATTGTTGGCATCCTATTATAATAAATATCCGAACGTTGCCCTGTCATTGAAAACAGGCGTGACGGAACAGCTGCTGCAAGAAGTGCTAGATTATAAACTGGCCGGCGCGTTTGTAGTTGGGCCGGTCAAGCATCCGCTAATTGAACAGTATGAGGCATTCCAGGAGGAATTGGTTATCGTTTCGAAAAGCCCTGCTTTTTCCTTGGAGGAAGTAACGGCCAAGCCGCTGCTGTTGTACGATAAAGGATGCAGCTACCGGTGGCGGCTGGAAGCCTGGCTGAAGGAAGAAGGCATCGCCCCGCGGCAAATTATGGTGTTCGGGACATTCGATACGATTATAGGAAGCGTGGCCGCGGGCCTGGGAATTACAATTGTCCCGGAAAACTCCGTCAAAGAACTGGCTGCCAAAGGAATGGTGCATTGTCACCGGGTGCCCGAGAGGTACCGGGATATAACAACAATATTCATTCGCCGCAGCGACTCGCGCATGACCCATTCGCTAAAAGCTTTTATCGACGATATTGTGGGAATGGCGGTTGAGACGCCTTGAGCGGCCAACTTTGAGCACGAAGCGGACCGTAGCGGACCTGCGCGGATCGCAGATCCGTAATCTGCGAACAAAACAGCTGATGCGGCCTGTTTGCGGACCGCAGATCCGTTATTGGCCTCAAAACGCCGCGAAAACCTGGAAAAGCCAGCCAATAACGGTTCGTGTGTCCGCGAAACCTCCGAATGAGCCGGTGTTCGACCAAATAACGGATCGTATGTCCGCATGATTCGCAGTTGCCCGCTTCTGCGTTCAGCTTGAATAGCCCAGATGGGCGGAAATCTTCATGGCCGTCTGCTTCACTTTCTCGCCAATGATCGGAATGTCGTGTACCGGCAGTTCGCTTCTTAATGCGGTAATGCTGATTGCGGCTAGCGGCCTGCCGTCATGCCCGAATATAGCGGAGCCGATACAGCGAATGCCAATCTCGCCCTCCTCATCCTCGACGGCATAGCCTTGTTCCCTCGCAATGGCCAGAATCGACTTGAATTCCTTTAGTGACGTCACCGTGTTCTCTGTTTTTCGCGGGAGACCGGTGCGGCTCACGATTTGCTCGAGCTCCTCGTCACTTAAATAGCTTGCCAGCGCCTTTCCGACCCCAGATACATGAAGCGGCATCCGCTGTCCGACATAAGTGGAAAATTTGACAAATGAAGGCCCTTCAACTTTCTCCAAATATAGTGCTTCATCCTTGTCGAGAACCGCGAGATGTACGGTGAACTTCATCTCCTGCGAGATCTCCTCCATAAAGGGTTTTGCCTGCTGGCGAATATCCAGGCGATCAAGCACGAGCTGACCCAGGCTGATGAAACGAGTGCCAAGCGAATACTTGCCATCGTCAGTCTTGGCGATATAGTTATGCTGCTCTAATGTTGTCAACATGAAGAAAGCGCTCGTCTTGGGCATACCGACCATTTTGCATAACTCGGATACGCCTACAGAACTGTCCTGTGCAGCAATAGTGTCTATGATGAGCAACGCCTTTTCCAAAGAAGGAACGGAGTATTTTTTGGAGCTTTCCAACGTGGAAGCACCCCCTTGTTGGTAAACGTTGTTATAAACGCTGTTTAGATATGCGATTTGAATACGCTTACTTAAAAGTATAGTGGATAGATGGCCTGAATGGCAATAGAGAAAATTATGTAGAGGCACCAATTGGTTGTAAACGAATTCAGCAGAGCCGGGCTGGATAATATTTTATGCTTGACAATGAATTGGGATACAGTCTAAAATCGGGGTGAATTATAAACGGCGTTTAAGAGGGGGAAGCGGCAACTTGAATTTAGACAAAATGTCGTTATACAGCGTCGATTGTAATACTTGCACATACAATGATGAGGAGGAAGCCGGCTATGTCTAAGGGGAAGTTAAAATGGGTTTCTATTGCAATGTTATTAACGCTTGTGGTCGGTCTGCTTGGCGCCTGCGGCAAATCTGATGGCGGATCTAACGAAAGCGGCGGTGCGGGCAATTCAGGCGATAAGGTAGAGCTGTCGATGCTATTTGCGGATTCTCTGTTTGCGGGTATTCATACTGACTTGATTAAGGAGTTTGAAAGCGCATACCCCAACATTAAAGTGAAAGTGGAAACGCTTCCTGACAGCGGAATATTTGATGCGCTGCGTATTCGGGTTTCGACTAACGAAGTGCCTGACTTATATCAAATCAATATTGGGCATGTGACGACTCAGTTGGCAAGCAATGCCGGATTTATTTCCGATTTAAGCGGCTATGAGTCGAGCAAGAACTACTCGGATTCAATCCGCAGCGCTACGTCGATTGATGGCAAGCAGGCATTATTTACACTTGGTGTCGGTGTGCTTGGCGTTGCCTACAACAAGGACATGATGGCGGATATCGGTTATGCCGATGGAGTTAAAACATGGGACGAACTGATTGATGCGGGCAAAAAACTGAAGGCAAAAGGGAAGGATTTGCTCGTATACGCTGGTAAAGGCGAGACGATGATGGGCAATGTGCTCCACTGGACGTTCGGTTCCTATGCAGTCAAAGATCCAGCATTTAAAGAAGCTTACTTGGCTAACAAAGTTGACTGGAGCAAGCCGGAGTATCGCGCTGTATTGCTTGAAGGGCTTAATCGTTTCAAAGAACTGAATGAGTTTGTGCGCGTAGGCAGCTTTACGAATGAATTTACAATTGCCCAGCAGGCTTTTGCCGAGGGCGACAGTGCGATGCTGCTCAGCGGCACATGGGAAGGCGGCATGCTGCGCAAGCTGAATCCGAATCTGAACCTGGGTTTCATGAACATGCCTTATGTGGCGGAAGACCAGAATGCTTACATTTTTGTTCCGGAGGACGGCATTGCCGTTAATGCCAAATCCAAGCACCCGGAAGAAGCAAAAACATTCCTGAACTGGCTGTTCAGTAAGGAAACATATGCGAAAATTTTGAAGGCAAAAGGCTCCTTTTCGGCAATGCCGGGTGTAGGCGAGCTTGATGAATCTTATGCGGCTGTGCCTGGCTGGCTGGAAACGGATCGGATTATTTCGTTTGCCAATACCGGTCCGGTACCTAGCCCAACCTGGATTGCGCTTGGCAACGCTGCGCAAGAGTTCACTTTCCAAGGCAGTGCGGATAAAGCGGCAGATAAATTTATTGCCGAGTATAACAAAACGATGGCGAAATAATGCTAACCAGGCTATGACGGCCGGCCCTCTGTATGCAGGTGGCTGGCCGTCGCGCAAATGGTCGGAGGGGGGAGTTTATGCAGAAGCGAATGTTTATGACCGGGCTGTTCTTTATCGCCCCGATTACAATTATTTTGATCATTTTTCTGTTCTATCCGATTCTGCAATCTGTCTATTATAGCTTCACAGACTGGAAAGGCGTAGGCGACTACAGTTTTGTCGGCTTTGCGAACTACTTGGACATTTTCAGTGATGAAGGGTTCACTAATTCGTTGAAACGAACGCTGCTTATCGGTTTGGCTGCGGCCGTGCTGGCTAATTTGAGCGGATTATTATATGCGCTTATGCTTGACCAATCCTTAAAGACGAAAAGCTTGCTGCGGGCAATCTTTTATCTTCCCAACGTTGTTCCGGTTGTCGTTGCGGCATTTGTATGGAGATACATTCTGGATGCAAATACAGGACTGCTGAATGAAGGTTTGACAAAGCTGACCGGCGGACGAATCTCCATCCCATGGATCGACTCGCCTGATTATGTTGTCTACTCGATTATAGCGATTACGGTGTGGCAAATGTGGGGGCCGATTATGATTATTTATTTGGCAGCCCTGCAAGGCATCCCGCAGGATATGAAAGAGGCGGCCATGATTGACGGCGCTACAAAATGGAGAAGATTTTTCAGCTTGACACTGCCGATGATAGCTCCGGGCATTACGGTTAACGTGCTGATCGGCTTAGCCAATGGATTGCGCATTTTCGACCTTCCGTTTGCACTTACCGGAGGAGGGCCTGCCGGCTCAAGCGAGACGTTGGCGGTCAAAATATATCGTTATGCCTTCGCATCCACAGATTTATCTTACGGACTTGCGTCGTCCTTTATTTTAACGGTATTGGCACTAGTCGTTACCTTCTTCTTTATTGCCTTATCGAGACAATATGAGAAGGGTGTGATGTAAGCATGAAGCGGGTTAAAAAATGGATCATTGAAGCCGGTGTCATCATTCTGGCGCTTATTATTTCGATTCCACTCTACTTGGTGGCGATCAATGCCTTCAAGACGCATGAACAAATCGTCAACAAACCGCTGGCATTCCCGAATTTCGAAGCAGGCTTTAGCAATATCGTCAATGCGTTCGACAAAATGGACGTCATCAAGGCGTACGGCGTCACGTTCTCCATCGGCGCGATTGCCCTGCTGATTGCGGTAGGGCTGGGGGCATTGGCCGCTTATGCGGTTGCGCGCATCAAACATAAATTTTTTGGCTCTATGTACTGGGTGTACACCTCGGCCATATTGATTCCAATCCAATCGGCATTAATTCCTGTTGTGTTCCTGCTGCAGGATTTGCATTTGCAAAACACAATTCTCGGCATTTCCTTCATGTATGCTGCCATGCTCTCTCCGTTCTGTATCTTTATGTACACCGGGTTTATGCGTGCGCTGCCGTATGAACTGGAGGAGTCGGCTTATTTGGACGGAAGCTCGACGACGAGAACGTTTTTCCAAATTATTTTTCCGCTAGTTTTGCCTGTTACAGCTTCACTTATTATCGTACAGTTTATTTCCATCTGGAACGATCTGCTGCTGCCTCTTGTCGTACTTAACTCTGCTGATCATCCGACCGTGAGCATCAGCCTGTATAAATTTTTCGGGGGCAGAGGTTTAACGGATTTGAGCCTGCTGTTCGGTGGAATTGCGCTGACGCTGCTGCCGATTATGGCGATCTTTATTGCCTTCCAGCGTTATTTTGTGAAGGGATTGTCTGCCGGTGCGGTAAAAGGTTAACGATAAATAATTGATAGGGGAGTGCCACTATGACAACTGCAAATGTAAACCTGACTGAGGAACAGAAATTTGCGCAAATGAAGGAAATGCTGTACGCAGCAGTAATTTGCGACACACTTGATGAGCTGGGATACCGGAATCAGGCGATGCGCGAAAATATTAATCCAATTTCGACTGATTGGGTGCTTGTCGGGCGGGCAAAAACGGTGCTGGCTGTGGATGTGTACCACGAAGCGGAAAATCCGTACGGGAAAGAAATCGAAGCGATCGATAGTGTGAAAAAGGGCGAGGTCATCGTCGGCTGTACGAATGACTCGGTGCGCAACGGCCTTTGGGGCGAGCTGTTGTCCACTGCTTCCAAAATGCGCGGAGCCAATGGCGCCGTCGTCGATGGTTTGATCCGGGATACGAAAAAAATATTGGAGCTTGATTTCCCGGTGTTTGCAACTGGAACGAAACCGGTTGACTCGCGCGGTCGCGGAATGGTGATCGATTATGACTGCCCGGTTAAATGCGGCGGTGTGCGTGTAATGCCTGGCGACATTATTTTTGGCGACCGTGACGGTGTGGTGGTTATACCGAGCGCCTTGTTTGATCAGGTTTTTGAACGGGCGATGGATAAGGCGACACGGGAAAACGCCAGCCGCAAGGAGCTGCTGGAGGGCAAATTTTTGCGGGACGTATATGATAAATATGGCGTGCTATAAATGGTGATGGGAGCCGTTCAGCGATAACTTTGGATCGTTGAATGGCTTTTTGTTGTCTATAGAAGTGCTGCAAGTGTAAACTCAATAGAAAGGCAGTTTATATTAGATGACGAGGGAGGAGCATAGCGTCATGAGTTTTGTACCGCAATTTGAGTCATGGCTGAGAAGCCATGCCGATCCGGAGCAGGCAGCGCCAATGGCGGCCTATATGCGGGGGCTTTTTCCCTTTCTCGGGATAAGATCCCCGGAACGAGTTGCGTTGACTCGCACTTTTATCGCTGAACAAGGTCTGCCGTCAGACGATGAGCTGGAGCGGGTCGTACGGGAATTGTGGTTGCTGCCGGAACGCGAGTTTCACTATTCTGCTATGCTGCTGCTGGAACGGCGGATGAAAAAGGCGGCGATCGGCCAGATCGATTTGCTGGAATGGATGATCACGACCAAATCATGGTGGGATACTGTCGATATTATCGCCGGCAAGCTTATGGGAAATTTGTTTGCCCGTTTTCCGGAATTAATTGAACGCTATGCGATGAAATGGATCTATTCGGAAAATATGTGGCTGCGGCGCAGCGCAATTTTGTTTCAGCTGCATTACAAGGAGCGCATCAATGGGGAGCTGCTGTTTCAGTTTATTCGGCAATGCGCGCACGAAGAGGAGTTTTTCATTCGTAAAGCGATTGGCTGGGCGCTGCGGGAGTATGCAAAGACGAATGCCGCTGCCGTTATTCGGTTTGTTGAAACGACGGAATTATCCCCTCTCAGCGTGCGCGAAGCATTGAAGCATTTGAAGCGGTAAAGAAAGGATTGACGGGGCCTCGCTTAACATGGTATCTTAATAACCAAGTAAATTGGTATGAATTATAGGTTTAAGGTGGTGCCTCATTATGAATCATCCTATTCTCATTCAAAGCGGCGATGTACAGCTGTCAGGCGTACTGCAATATCCTGCATCGAATAGAACTGATGACGGGCGGGAGAAGTATCCGATCGTCGTTATTTGTCACGGCTTTATCGGCAATCGTATGGGAACAGACCGGCTGTTCGTCGAGGCGGCAGAACGTTTGCTGGCGGAGGGCTATCTTGTCCTGCGTTTTGATTACGGCGGCTGCGGAGAAAGCAGCGGCGATTACGGCAGCGGCGGTCTGGATGTGTTGATTGAACAGACACGCACTGTACTGGATTATGCGCTTGGACTGGATATGGTAGACCCTGATCGGCTCACATTGCTTGGGCATAGCTTGGGCGGTGCAGTAGCGGTACTGACGGCGGCGCGTGACAATCGTGTCAAATCGTTGATTCTGTGGGCGGCAGTCGCTCATCCTTATATGGACATTCGCAATATTATCAGTACGAAAGCGGTTGAGGAAATTGAACATACAGGCAAAACCGATCATTTCCACTATGAGTTGACGAAGCGTTTTACGGATTCGTTGATCGAGTATCAGCCGCTAACCGAATTGCGCGGCTACAACGGCGATGTGCTGCTTATTCACGGCACGGCTGATCATGTTGTTCCTGTCGATTACTGCTTCTTGTATCAGAAAATGTTTTGGCTGCGCAAGGAAGGCGGATGCGACAAAGAAGTGATATTGCAAGGGGATCACACCTTTTCCTCCAAGGCGGCGCGCGAGCATGTCTTCGAAGCGACTGTGCGCTGGATCAATGCTTTGGGCAGGCGGCGCACCGATTGGAGTTTATGGACGATATGAATCGCTTTGGCCCGCGATGGCCAAAGCGATTTTTTCGACTTTGTAACTGAATCGTAAAGCAGCCGGAATTCTCCCTCTAGATTCTTCGGTCCAAATGAGTTCAATTGGCAGAGCGTGTCGCTGGCGGCAATACACGCAGATGTTCGAGCTTCGAGAGGCTCAAGCCGATGAGCTGTTTGATCTAACGGAAGTCACCGACCTTATTTCGCTAATAGAACCTCTTTTTGAAATCTAACGGATTTGAGCGACCTTATTTCTCCTTTTTCTTGCGAAATAGTGCGAACTATCCTCAAATAGCGGCGCTCAATTCCGTTACAATTTTAGATCGGTCGAATTTTCGAAAATAGCGGCTGTGACATCCGTTAGCATTCTTGCGCCTGTCGATTATGGCTCAGAGACGACGGTAAAGCGCTGATTCATATGTTTTGGCTGCTCAATTTCATCTATAATCGCAATGGCAAAATCGGCATAGCTTACATAACTTCCACCCTGCGAATTAACAATTAGATTGTCCTGGCCAATCTGGTAAGCGCCTGTACGCCGGCCATCCGGGTTGAAGAAGGCTGCAGGGCTGACAAATGTCCATTTGATTCCTGTTGAGTGCTGCAAATCTTCCAGATTTTTGCCTTGGTTCAGAGCAGTCGGCTTATACTGGTCAGGAAACTCCGGTGTATCGACGAGGCGGGTCGTCTTGGCTTCATCTACAAACAAGCTTCCGGCACCACCGACTACAATTAGCCGGATATGCGGAGCGTCTTGAAGGGCTGAAATTAAGGCACGGCCGGCTTCGACGTGAAGATGCTCCTGCCCTGGCGGCGCCCCGAAAGCATTAACGACTACATCAAATGCGCTTAAATCCTGCGATGTTAAAGCAAAAATATCTTTCTCCAGTATCGCTGCCGCTTCAGTCTCTTTGAGCTTGGCCGCATTGCGGACAATTGCTGTCGTTTCATGTCCCCGTGCTGCTGCTTCCTTTAAAATAAGCGCTCCTACTTTGCCGCTGGCTCCGATAATTCCAATTTTCATCATCTTATCCTCCTATTGAAATGCGGGTTTGAAAGGGTGAATAGTTGTAACTACATCGGTTACAACTATTTTAAAAAAAATTATTCCATCCTGAATTCGGCTTTTACTGCGTCTTTGTCTCTATTTCCTTGGCAAGCACCTGCACTAATTCCTCCATCGTAACGGCTGCCAAAATGTTCTCCATCGCTTCTTGAGCGCGGGTAAGCAGCAGCTGCAATACTGTCTGAATATTAGCGCCAACCGGACATGCAGGATTAGGCTCTTCGTGAATGTGAAACAATTGGCCTGCTTCAACCACATCGACAGCGCGATAAATATCGAGCAAACGCACTTCGTTCAGTTGCTTTACTAGCGATGCGCCGCCGCTTCCGGCCCGGACCGTTACAAGGCCTGCCTTCTTAAGCTGCCCTAACACACGGCGGATTATAACCGGATTCGTGCCGACGCTTCCTGCAAGCCACTCCGAGGTGCAGTGAGTGCTCGGTGTAATAGCTAATAAAGACAAAATATGAACGGCAATTGAAAACCGGCTGCTAATTTTCATCTTCAACACCCTTTCGATGTAACCATTATAGTTACAACAAAGTCGGAAAGTCAAGCGCGAGCAAATAAGAAGAACCGGCGCAGGTCAAAATGCATGGACGCCGTGATGAAGGGGATTCTAAGCGTAACGTTGAATCATTTAAGTATATGGAGGAGTCCGCTATGGCAAGGGAAAGGCCGGTATTTATTCCGGAGCTCGTTTATTTTGAGCCTGATGCGCTCAATTATCCAAAGGGTCAAAAAATATATGAATGGGCCGAGCGGCAGGGGCTTCCTATTCATATGACGACCTCTCATAACCGAATTACCAATTTGCCGGGCGAAAGCGATTTGGAAAAATACCGGATCGCTAAAAAAACATTGGTTGTCGGTATTCGCAAAACGCTCAAATTCGACCAATCTAAACCGTCTGCAGAATATGCCCTGCCGATCGCAACCGGATGTATGGCGCATTGTCATTACTGTTATCTCCAAACGACGCTAGGAGCCAAACCCTATGTCCGTATCTATGTAAATATCGACGAAATTTTAGAGCAGGCCAGGCAATATATTGAGGAGCGCTCTCCGGAGATCACCCGGTTCGAGGCGGCCTGTACATCCGACCCCGTAGGTTTGGAGCATATTGGCGGTTCACTGAAGGAATGTATCGAGTTTATGGGGCAGCAGCCGCTGGGCCGGCTTCGTTTTGTCACGAAATTTCACCATGTAGAGCCGCTCCTTGATGCTAAACACAATAAACATACTCGTATACGGTTTAGCGTCAATGCGAATTATGTCATAAAACAGTTTGAGCCGGGCACATCCAATTTTTACGAGCGTATTGCCGCTGCTCAAAAGGTGGCTAGTGCAGGTTATCCGCTCGGTTTCATCATTGCGCCAATTATATGGCATGATGGCTGGGAGGACGGGTATGCAGAGCTGATAACGAACTTGAAAGAGGCGCTGCCGCAAGAAGCGGCCGCCGATCTTACTTTCGAGCTGATTCAGCACCGGTTCACCAAAACGGCTAAAAACGTTATTCGCCAGCGTTATCCAAAAACTAAGCTTGAAATGGACGAAGAAAAGCGGAAGTACAAATGGGGGCGCTGGGGGCAGGGCAAATACGTTTATGCAGATGAGCAGGCTCAAGTGCTGAAGGCTTTTATTACAGAACAAATCAATGAGCATTTCCCTGATGCGAGGATTGAATATTTTACTTAGCAGCAACACCGACCGGGTATATCTGAAAATGAACGAGAAAGGGGCGCCTGAATTTTGGGATCGCCCCTGTTTGTTTTCTAAAACTTGTAACAAAAACAAAATTCATTCGTCGTACAGGTGGAGAGGAGGGCAGCGGCATGAATCGGAATCGTTTCGCCGAGCTGTTCAAAACATTCCAATCCCCGATCTATCGTTATTTGTACCGGACAAGCGGATCAAAGGAAGCGGCCGAGGAACTGCTGCAGGAGACATTTTACCGTGCGATGCTGTCACTACGCATTGAGGATACGAAGCATATCCGCGCCTGGCTGTTCAAGGTTGCCCGTAATCTGTTGATCGACCGGAGCCGGCGCAAAGAGCGGGAAGCGGAGATGCTTAGGCAGATGGAAATTCGTTCAACGGGAATAAGCAGCTACAAGGAGCCGGAAGAGGCGCTGGAATTGACGGAGGAGCGCAGCCTGATTGCGGCGATTATGCAGAGAATGCCGGAGCATTACCGGACCATTCTTTATCTGCGGGAGATAGAAGGGTTTTCTTATCAGGAATTGGTTGAATTGTTGGGCGTGAGCATGAGTCAAGTAAAGGTAGGCTTGCATCGCAGCAAGCTTAAGTTCAAGCAGCTGGCCAAGGAATTAGAGGGAGGAGATCGAGATGAGTGAGCGGCCGCGGAAACCGCAAGAGGATGAGCGAATAGAACAACTATTGGACGAATGGCGTGAGGATAATACACAGCTGCCGATCACGGCAGACCCGGTGAAATGGGAAAAGAAACAGTTCAAACGATTGATTTGGAACACGCGCTTCTCGCTGGTTAGAAGTGTGGCGATTGCCGCGCTTTCGCTTTATTTTTTATATATGCTTTATTTGACGATTGCGACGATTATTTACATGGAATCGGGGAAAGGTGAGCAGTTTGTCCGTTATGCGCAAACTTTGGTTGAGACGCATGAAACCGGGCTGCTGATCGACCGGTTGACCCAGCCGAAAGCAGAGCTGAACGGCTTGTTGACGCAAAAGACCGTCTTAAAGGCTTATTGGCAGGTTGGGGACTGGCAGGCTGTGGCCGGCGAGGTGGAAGTGAAGAAGTGGCTGTTTGGCGATGTAACTTACACGCTTCATATGAATGAGCGTTATTTGAATGAGCAGATGGAATATTTCTTTAACTTGCCTCCTGATCCGCTGCAGCCAGAGAATGAGACAGCGCCAGACAAGACAGTGGAAAAATGGACTGATCCAGGCTGGGAGCGGCTGGCCAAAATGGAGGACGGATATGTTGGGCAGCTCGGATTCTCGACAGCCAAGGCGATGACACCTGCAGAGCTTTTCCAAATGCTGCAGAAGTATAAGGTGCGTTTACTTGGCATGCCTATATATGCGGGCGAGCTGCGGACAGAGGCGTTACAGTCGATGCCTCATTCTTCAAGCACGTCCACCATACACGTGGCCTCGCTTAACTTGCGTCCGGCGGTTGAATATGATGGGAGATATTCAAAAATGTTTATGAACTGGATTGGGAATGCAGAGCAGTTGGAAAAATCGCAAAGCATGCTGATCCGGGATTTGGAGTGGCTTGATAAGGAAGGGAGTTATGCTGACAAAAACTGGGACCTCGCCAGACTTGATTTTATACGTCAGCATGGTGTAATGGTATATGGGGCAGTGGTAACCGGTCCGATCCGTGAACTGGAGAGGCTGAAGGAGGAACCGCTGTTCGGCCAATTTCAATTTGGAGCTGTCGAGCCGTGGAATTGGAGCGATGGAGAGTAATGAAATTGAGCGTTGGTGCGCAAGCTAGAAAAATAAGGAGGTGCTTGAGGTGCGGGTTTACTATGGGAGACTCTTTATTGTCATCTTGCTAATAGCGGTTGTTATAACAGGCTGCGGCAAGGAAAATAAGGTGAATTCGTACGACCATCACCAAGGACAGCAGGAAAACGATAATAAGCTGCCGCCAGTGCGGAAGGAGAAGGACAAGAATGAGCGTACAGCCGAAGGTGATGCCGGGCTGTCAGAGCTGAAAAAGATCGTAGCCGGCATGACGCTGGAAGAGAAAATCGGACAGATGATCATTGCAGGAGTAGCTGGAGCTGAGCCTGATGAGCAAGCGAAAAAAATGATCGAGGAGCAGCATGTCGGCGGCGTTATTTTTTATAAATATAATTTGACCTCGCCCAATGAAGTTACTGCTTATGTCAATCAGCTCAAAGCATGGAATGCGAACAATGTCGCGCCGTTATTGGTCTCAGTCGATCAAGAGGGCGGCAAAGTCAGCCGTCTGCCGGGCATGGAGAAGCTGCCTGAAGCCTCGGCGATCGGCAAGGCGGGGAAAAAGGAATACGCAGCGGAAGCTGGGGCGCTGCTGGCTGAAGAATGCCGCTTAATGGGCATTAATATGGATTTTGCGCCCGTGCTCGACATTAACAGCAATCCGAAAAATCCGGTTATCGGCACACGCTCCTTCGGGACGACGGCCGACACCGTTGCCGCCATGGGACTCGAAGTAATGAAAGCGATTCGTGGCGGAAAGGTGATTCCTGTCGTCAAGCACTTTCCGGGCCATGGGGATACAGCAGTGGACTCGCATTTGGAGCTGCCGGTTGTCAAGAAGGAGCTTGCACAGCTGCAAGCCTTTGAATGGCTGCCGTTTAAGGAAGCGATTAAGGAAGGCGCCGAGGCAGTCATGATTGCCCATATTTTATTCCCGAAGGTGGACAAGCATTATCCGGCTTCGCTGTCGCGGACAATCATTACAGATCAGCTGCGCGGCACACTTGGTTTTAAAGGAGTCGTCATTACAGATGATTTGACTATGGGCGCTATCGTACAAAACTATGGCATCGGCGAAGCGGCTGTACGCAGCATCAAGGCGGGCGGCGACATTGTCCTTGTCGCGCATGAATACGAAAATGTTGACCTCGTCCTTGAAGCTTTGCTGAAAACTGTAAAAGACGGGGAACTTACCGAGCAGCGTATTGATGAAAGCGTCGTGCGCATATTGCAAATGAAACAGAACTACAAGCTGACTGATGAGGCTGTTAGCGCACCTGTAGTAAGTCAGCTTAACGAAAGAATTCGTCAGTTTAACAAGAGATTTAAATAATGCTATTTACAATGACACGTGTGTCGTTTATAATAACGACACACGTGTCATTGTTATTTATTGAAGGGTGGAGGAAGTGGATGGCGCCAAAGGTTTCGGAGGAACACCGGGATTCCAAACGGGCATTAATTATCGAAGCTGCCAAACGGGTATTCATTCGCCAGGGCTACGAGCGTACCACGATGAAGGATGTTGTCGAGGAGGCCGGACTGAGCCGCGGCGGGGTATATTTATATTTTTCCAGCACGGAAGAAATGATGCTGGCGATTATTGATGAAGCAGACAAGTTGAATTTCCGCGATTTTACTCTGCTGTATGAGCAGTACGGTTCGCTATGGAAAGCGCTGGAACAGCTTTTTGAGCTGAATACGCAAGGGATAGAGCAACTGGCTCAAACGATTGTGCCTGTTTTTATCGAATTTCATATCCTGAGCTGGCGTAATGGCAAGCACGCACAGTATACAGCCGAACGATATGAGCGCTCCTTGCAGTATGTCGTCAGTTTGCTCAATAAAGGCGTGGAGCAAGGTGAATTCCGGCCGATTGTTCCGGTTACGGCGATCGCCCAAATGTTTATAAGCTTTCATGATGGGATGTTCATCGGCGTGCTGCAATTAGGAATGAAGAAGTCGGGAGCTCTTGAGCAAATAGATGCACTGAAGCGATCGATTCGATATTTGCTTCAGGTTCAAAATGAAGAAAGGGGATAAATGATGGGGGAGCTATTTCGCAATCCGGCCTTTGTAAAGCTGTTTACAGCATCTTTTGCTTCGCAAATGGGGACGACAATTGGCAATATGGCGTTTGCGTTTTATTTGCTTGACCACTTTGCGAGCCAGCCTTCTTATGCCTCATTTGCAGAATTAATGTATTCCCTGCCGACACTGGTTGTCTTTTTCCTTGTCGGCGTTGCGGCCGACCGGCTGGATCGCCAGCGTATCGCGGAGTATAGCGGCTGGATTCGGCTGGTGCTGACAATTGCACTGTTAGCCTCGGTATATGCAGGGATTTTGCCGCTTGTCTTTACCATTTTATTTTTGCGCAGCGGTGTAGCGAAGTTTTATGCTCCGGCTGAAACCGCGCTGCTGCAAGGCATTATGCCGGAGGAACTCTATGAGCGGGCTGCCGGTTTGAATCAGATGATTTTTGGCGTGTTTATGCTGTTTGGTGTCGGCATGGGAGCGCTCGCCTATACGACGATCGGCATTTATGGGGCGATTATGCTGGACGGCGTGGGATTTATTGTTTCCGCTCTGCTGGTACGTGCTTGTAAAATCGATAAAGCTGTGCGGCAGCCTGCGGGAGAAGCTTCCTGGCGGTCGCTGAACTTGCGCAGCGTGCTAAAGGATTTCTGGACCGGCGTAATCTATGTGCTGCAAAATCGGCTGTTGCTCACGCTCATTATCGGCTTTTTATTATTCGGCCTGCTAAATGGCGCATTTGCTGTACTGCCGATGTTTACAATGAAATATAAACTTGTGCCCGATGCCTATGAGCGATTTATGTCCTTATTTGCCATCTTTTTAGGGGTTGGCTTTATGATAGGCAGTGCGATTGGGGCGGAATTGAGCAAAAGGCTGAAGCCGCATATTGTGATCATACTGAGTTTATTGCTTTTGTCGGGGATGATGGCATTGCTTGGGGTTGTAAATAATGTATGGCTATATTTAAGCCTGGTTTCGCTGGCCGGGATTTTGCTTGCTCCGCTTAATATTGCTATCGGCGGCTGGCTGCCTAAAATCGTAGAACCTGCCATGATGGGGCGGGTGATCGGCCTGACCGACCCAGTGCTGATGTTAGGGCAATCTGTAGCCTTGGGGCTTATATCGCTGCTGTATCCGCAATGGCTGTCACTGCCGCTTATTTATACAGTGCTGGCTGTAGTAGTGCTGCTTGCCTTTATTTTGTATGCTGTGACACTCCCGGGGCTGGCCCGCAGCAGCAATCGCAAGCTGGAGCAGCCCGGGATTAATGGCTAGTGGCTCTGGCTTAGTTCGGCAATACGTTCAGTTGCTTGACCTCGGTACAGACCGCCGTGGTAACAAATGACATTATCGATCGGATACTGCGCTAATGTCTGCAGCGATTGGCGGGCCATTGCCGGATCGACCGTAAAATTCGGATTGGAGCCATACAGCTGACCATCTGCGACAATTAAAGCGTCACCGGCTATTAACGTTCGGCTGCGTTCATGATATAGACTAATATGTCCGGGTGTATGTCCGGGGGTGTCGATTACAGTGATGCCGCCGGCATAGGGCAGCACTTCTCCGCCGGCAATAATTTGGTCGACTTTTGCGGCAGGTGGCTGTTCAAGTGTTGCGCGAAAAGCATTGCGCCATTGGTCCGGAGTTTCCGGCGGCAAAGCGGCGACGGCCCGCTCGATGCTCTCCGCTGTCAGCTTGACCAGCCGCTTATCACCTTGAATATACGGTTGCTCAACCGCGCTGCACATGATGCGAAGAGGCTGCTTTGCTTCCTGGAGCAGGCCTGGCAGATTGCCGATATGATCCAAATCTTGATGGGTCACAATGACAGCTTGCAGCTGCTCAAACGGAACACCGGCTGCCCGGATCGCTTCCCGAATTAAAGGGAGCTGCCCCGGATAGCCGGTGTCTACTAGTACTGCGCAGTCTCCGTCCCACAGCAATGCGGGATAAATCGTCTCCGTTTTTCCCATCATTACGGTTGAAATCTCCAGTATTTCAATTTGTTCGGCTACTCGCATGTCGTTATCCTCCCAAAGCAATAAAGTTCGATCAAAGGATCGTAGTTATCATACTGCTCGAGAGTTGTTTTGTAAATACATTAAATTCTAATCATAACATAAAAATAAATTTTCGTCAAGGTTCTGACTACTTATTTTCCGCTGACAACCCGCGGCATTAATTGTGCCAATTTATCGGGGGGATAAGCGGAATATAGCGTCGATCGAGGTTATAGCTTTTTCAATGCGAAAGCAAGTCTAGCGCGAGGGCCGTAATATGGAATCGGCATAGTTTTTGGGCGAGAGACCCTCCAGCTTTTTGAACAAACGGCTGAAATAATGAAGATCTGCATAACCGACCATTGTACTGATCTGACTGATGGTATAGCTGTCCTCCTGCATGAGCTGCTTGGCCTTTTCTATGCGGATGGCAGTCAAATATTCAATCGGCGTTTTTCCGGTGGCCTGCTTGAACAAGGTGCGAAAATAGTTGGGCGACAAATAGAACTGGCTCGAGAATTCGCTCAGCGGAATATCGTGCATATAATGCTTTTCCATCCAGTGAATCGCTTCATGAATGACATTTTTATGCGGGTGCTGTTTCATAACGCCCTCAGCAGTCGTTAATTCTTCCACTAACAGCGAGATCATATCCAGCATGCAGGCGCGCATCCCCAGATGATAGCCTGAACGGCGGGTCTGAAACAGCTGCAGCATGCGCTGAAACAAGCGGATATAATGCTGTGGCTCCCGGACGATAGTTGTATAAGGGAAAGTGAACCCGTCCAGTTGTGCGACCGGCCGTTCTGCCAATTGCTCCTCTACAGGGATGTAATCCAGTCCCGGATAATCGATGTTTACGTAGACATGATCAGCGGAAAAATCCAGATGCTCTCCCATATAAACAGGATCAAAGTGGACGGCGTAATAATGGAATTCGGGGCCGGCTGGAGCGTAGCAGTGATGCAAGGTATGCGGACGCATGACATGCAGGCAGCCGGCAGTTAGCGTGTAAGGTGCCCCTTCAATAACATAATGGCATGTGCCGCTCACAACAAAAATAATTTCGTAATCATAAATGATGCGCGGAGGAATGCGATAGCTTTCGCTGCTTTTATATTCATGAATATACCGGACATAAGGAGCCAGATTCATAAAATTTACGGCCGCAATAAACTTATTGGCTTGATCGTCGCGCTGAGTCATATCCGGGGAATGCTCCTTTCGGGCAGACATTGCTTCTATATCAGTATACCTTTTTTATGCGATCAGATGAGGTTCACTCCGCTAAGAGCGGGGAAAAAGCCAACTTCCCGGTGTTTTTCTCCAAATACGAGACGGCTGTAATCCCGCATACTGGAAGCAGAAGATGAACAGGAAACTCGGGAGGATGGTTAAACATGACTACGGATAAAAAAACTTATGAGGTTGCGGTATATTATTTTCCCAACTATCATGTTGATCCGCGCAATGAAGCCTGGCATGGCAAGGGCTGGACAGAATGGGAGCTGACGAAGCAGGCCAAGCCGCGCTTTGACGGACACCAGCAGCCGAAAATTCCGCTTTGGGGCTACGAGGATGAGGCCGATCCGGAGGTGATGGCGAAGAAAATAGACGCTGCTGCCGACCACGGCGTTACCGGTTTTATTTTTGACTGGTACTGGTATGAGGACGGGCCGTATTTGCAGCGTGCGCTGGAAGAGGGGTTCTTGAAGGCGCATAATAATGACCGGCTCAACTTTTCCTTGATGTGGGCCAATCATGACTGGGTTGACATTCATCCGGCGCAGCGCAGCCGCCCGTACAATACGTTGTCGGCAGGAACAGTGTCCCGCCAGGCATTCGAATCGGCGACTAATCATATGATCGCCAATTATTTCCACCACCCCTCCTACTGGCGTGTAGAGGGCGGCCTATATTTTTCAATTTATGAACTGATGAGCTTAATTAAAGGGCTTGGTTCTGTAGAGGAAACGCGCGCGGCATTGGCTGATTTTCGTGATCGTGTACGAGCGGCGGAGCTTGGAGAGCTGCATCTGAATGCGGTCGTATGGGGCGAGCAAATTTTGCCGGGCGAGGAAAAGCTGACAGATGTCAACAAATTGCTGGCCGATCTCGGTTTCGACAGCATTACATCGTATGTATGGATTCATCATCATGTCCTGCCGGAGTTCCCGGCCACCGCCTATGAACAATTCCGGAAAGTGAATGCGGAGGATTATGCAAAGTTTACAGATGAGTACGATCTGCCGTACTATCCGAATGTAACGATGGGCTGGGATGCGAGTCCGCGCACGATTCAGACAGACAGCTACGATAATTTGGGCTATCCATTTATGCCGACATTAGGCGGCAATACCCCAGAGCAATTCGAAGAAGCTATGCGCACTATGAAAAGCTTTTTGGATGAGGGGCGCACACAGCCGAAAATCTTTACAGTCAATGCGTGGAACGAATGGACAGAGGGCAGCTATCTTGAACCGGACACTGTGCACGGGATGGCGTACCTGCAAGCCATTCGCAATGTATTTGGCCAGTAGAAACAGCTAACACGCGAAGCAAGAAGTGAAACAACTGGCAAGCAAGCGCATCGGTTGAGAACTCAACTTGCGAGTGCCAGCTGTTTCGGCCAGGAGAGGAGAATAGTCGTACCGCTGCCCGGTGAAGTGAAAACTTCGATATGTCCGCCCATCGCTTCGACCAGCCCTTTCGCTATAGCCATGCCAAGGCCGGAGCCCTCGGAGGCGGCGCCGGTATCCGTACCGCGATAATACCGGTCGAACAAGCGGCTTGCTGTAAGCTCATCCATGCCTCGTCCATTATCGGTGAAATCGATGACGAGCTTATCCGCCTCGTGGTCGAGCCGCACGGAGACAACAAGCTGCGTGCCGGCAGGATTATGCAGCAGGGCATTGGCGGTTAAGTTGAATATAATGCGTTCCAGCCATGGCATATAAAGCTTGATGGTCATCTTATCTTCGGCAGGCTGAAACCGGATATTATCCCGGTTTAGCGGCGGGGCGACAGCGTGAGTCAGTATATTGCGGAGCCATTCATTCAGCTCAAACCGCTCGCCTTCCGGCGGCTCGATGCCTGCATTCAGACGATAGGTCAGCGCAAGATCGTTCATTAATAGATCCATATGGGCGGCCTTGTCGAGAATAATGCGGGAAAATTCGCGTACTTCCTCCGTGCTCCATTGGTAACTATCCTCAGCCAGCATATGAGCGTAGCCCTTTATCGACGATAAAGGCGTTTTCAGATCATGAGTAATGCCCGCGATCCATTCCTCTCTGAGACGATTGTTCTGGCGGCGCAGCTCGGCATTATGCTGCAATGTGCGGGACAATTGCCCGATCGACAGTAAAACCTCGGCAAATACCCGGTATCTCGAGCGCCAGCTGCCTTCGCGGGTACGGCTGCGGGGGATGCTCTTCCGATCCTTTGGTTCTTCATACCTTCCTGAACTGAGTGTATTAAGCCAAGTTAGTATATGGAGCAGCGGTACACCGAAGCGATGCGCATTCCAGATGGAAAGCAGAATAAAGATGACAATGAGCGCGCCGATCATGGACGCGCCGCCGATCAGCAGTGCACGCGTTTCCGCCGGAATCAAATCGGGCTGTCCATCCCGGCCGCCAGCGTAATTGGGCAGGGCGACAATCCACGTATGCCCGGTGCGCTCCTCATACGAGCTGGCATAAAGATAGCCGTATCGGTCGTTGTAACGATTGCGCAGGGCCAAATCCTGGGAAGTGTAATGACCGGCAATCGTTGCCGGCTTATTGTAGCTTGCGATTTCATGGCCGGCTGCATCGATAAGCTGCAGGAATCCTTGCGCTGCAGTCAAGCCGCTGGATAGCTGTTGAGGCATGACCAACTCGCCGGCACCGTTTAACCGGCCCTGATGTACGGCCAGCTCCAGCAGCTGCTTAAGGCGATTGTGGTAACCGTAAATAATCGTATACTCTTTTCCGTCCATAACTTTCACCCACAGCAATATATCGTAGGCAAATGGCTTTCGCTGCTGCCAATAATCAACCAGTTCGCCGGGCGCGTAATGCTTGGGCACGTCGGGCGGTGTATTATACGATTGCTGCACCTCTCCGGCAGGAGACAGCGTCTGAAGCCACCCTTGGCTGGACTTCACTTGTTCTAACAATGCTGGGTCAAAGCGAATGCCTTCCTCATGGAATTCAGAGCGCTCAACGAGCTCCTCCAATCCTACTGCGGCAAAATCTTTGGAAATGCTAATATCCGAGAACCGCTGCAAGATCCAATTCATACCTAGCACAAAAACGATTAATGCGGCCAAGCCGCCTACAGTCATCTGTAAAGTGAAGCGAAGCGCAAGCCGGCGTTTCATACTCATACTGGACGCAGATCCTTATCTGTAATAGGTTGCTTGATGAACTTATACCCTAAGCCGCGCACATTGACGATATATTGCGGATTTGAGGGATCTGCCTCGATGCGTTCGCGAATCCGGCGGATGTGTACCATAACTGTGTTGTCGTCATTGAATGCATCCTCCCCCCAAACCTGCTCGTACAGCTCGCGCTTACTGAAAATACGATTAGGGCGTTCGCATAAAAATAGCAGCAATTGAAAAACAAGCGCTGGACAAGCTACGGTCCTGCCCTCGACTACCAGCTCACCCGCCTCTTTGTACAGTTGAAACCGGCCGAAATCATAGATCGTATCGGGCGCAGAGGCAGGCATCGCGCCGCTTGCCGTCTTGGCAGCAAAATATCGCCGCAGCTGAGAACGGATGCGGGCAACTACCTCTAATGGATTGAAAGGCTTGGCGATATAATCGTCGCCGCCCACGGCAAAGCCTGAAAGCTTGTCAAAGTCCGAGGTTTTGGCGGACAGGAACAGAATCGGCGCATCGGTCAATTGCCGGAAAAATGGAGCGGCATCGATGCCGCTTTGACCCGGCAGCATAACATCCAGCACGATTAGGTCGAACGTCTTGAGCTTGCAGAGCGCTAACGCTTCTTCGGCTGAGCCTGACGTCTCGATCCCCGTAAAGCCTTCCTTTTTCAGTACGGTCTGCAACAGCTGCAATATCGTACGCTCGTCATCGACAAGCAATATGGAAGCATTGTTCATCATGATTTGCGGTTCAGCTCCTTTCACTTATAACGTCTGCCTTATCTAGTTTATCATGAGCAGTCCGCGTTAAGGGACCGTAGACTCTTAACGGAAGCTTAATTTTGTCCAAATTAGCCGCAGCATAATTAAGCTGGCGTACAGTTTCGGTTTAAGTGGGACTAAGAGTAGGGGTGTACAATTTGTACATCAACTGTGAGGGGGCAATTGGAATGAAAAGCAATGATGGAAATCGCCGAAAAAGAGGGCTGCTTAGCGCTGCGGCAGTTATTTTGGCGGCTGCAACAATGATCGGCGGATGCAGCGGCAGCGGCAGCGGCGACGATCGGCAGACGAAGCCGGAGAAAACGGAGGCTGCGGGGAAGACGGAGCCTTCTGACAATACGACCATGGCGAAAATCAAGCCGGAAGATGTGGGGCATGCTATGCTCGAACAAAAATTCGCCGCAATTTACAGCCAGTTTAGCGCAGAATTCAAGCAGCAGTTAAGCGAGCAGGATTTTGCGTCACTGGGAGAGCAGTTTACACAAGGCGTTGACAGCTTCGATCCGGTCTCGTCGATGCGGCTCAATGGCATAGACAAAAGGGGGTGGCTAACCCCGCAGGGAGATCGGGGCATCCAAGCCGTATTCGACACTAACGAGAACATCCTTGGACTGCAGATGCAATATTTCGAGCCGCAGCCCGAGCGGGACAATCAGCTGACAAAGACTGAATTTGACTGGCCCTTCCATGGCGATTACTTCGTATATTGGGGCGGCAACAATCCGTTTATTAATTACCACTACGCGCACGAAAGCCAGCAATATGCATATGATTTGTCGCAGGTTAAAGACGGGATGTCGTATACGGGGGATGCAGCGAGCAATGAAAGCTATTTTGCCTTTGGCCAGGATATTCTTGCCCCTGCCGACGGCACAGTCGTCACTGTCGTAAATGACATTGCAGACAATTCGCCTGTTGGCGTGATGAATGAGAAGGAACCTTTGGGCAATGTGGTTATTATCGACCATGGGAATGGCGAGTACAGCTATCTAGCCCACCTTAAGCAAGGCACGGCAACTGTTCAGAAGGGCGATCAAGTTAAACGAGGGGATGTCATAGGCAAGTTAGGCAATTCCGGCAATTCCAGCGAGCCTCATCTCCACTTCCAAGTGTCGGACGGCGCGGATCTGTACGAATCCAAATCTTTGCCGGTGCGCTGGAAAGACGGCAGCCGGCCGGTGCAGGGAGAAACTGTGTCGGGCAGCTAGTCTGGAATATGCCGGGCGTATTGTGTAAAATGATCTTCCAGAGGATCCGTACAATTGCTATCTGCACCGCGCGCAGCTCCCAGCGCGCGGTGGGGCGATTGGCGGTTGATGGAGGAGATGCGAATGATTGAGATCGGTCTGACAGGCTGGGGCGATCATGATGAGCTTTATGCGCCGGGAGTGAAAGCAGGAGACAAGCTGGGGATATATGCGAAGCATTACCCGGTTGTTGAAATAGACGCGACATTTTATGCTATCCATGCAGCCGATACTTGCAGGAAATGGGCGGAAAATACACCGCCTGGCTTCAGCTTTGTCGTCAAAGCCTACAAAGGATTGACAGGGCATGAGCGCAAGCCGCAGCGGCAAACGGCGGCAGCGGAGCAGGCAGAGAATAAGCAGCTGGCTTCATTGATGGAAGCCTTTATCGAATCGATACAGTCGTTGCGTGAGGCCGGAAAGCTAAAGGCGGTGCTGTTTCAGTACCCGCCTTGGTTTGATTGTACCCGCCTCAATGTGGAGACACTGCGCGCTACAAAGCAATTGCTGGGCCAATTGCCTGCTGCGCTCGAATTTAGGCATAGCAGTTGGTTCTCGGAAGCTTACGCCGCCCGCACCTTGAGCTTTATGCGGAGTGAAGGCTGGATTCATAGCGTCTGTGACGAGCCGCAGGTTGAGCCTCATTCTGTTCCTGCTGTGCTGCAGGCTACGGACGAGCGGTTAACGATTGTGCGGATGCATGGGCGCAATGTGGAGGGCTGGAGCAAAAAAGGCAATGCCGATTGGCGCGAGGTTCGCTATTTATACAGGTATAGCCGGGAAGAGCTGCTGGAATGGAAGAATTGGCTTGCCGAGCTGCAGCGGCAGAGCACAGAGATTTGCGTGCTGTTTAACAACAATTCCGGCGGCGACGCAGCAAGCAATGCCAAAATGTTGATGGAGCTGCTGGGGATGCCGACTGTGCCGATGGCGCCGAAACAGATAGAGCTTTTTTAGCCGCGCCAGGAAAGGGAAGAGAAATTCAATTTGGCGAATGCAGTCAATGCCAGACATAATTGCTGAACGAGTGTCGCAAAATAGAGCTGTCACCACGTTGACAAAGACAACTGTAACTGATATTATTACAGTACAAAGCGGGGTGCCTTTTATTCATGAACAGCGAGTTTACAATAGCGGTGCATAGTTTGGTTTATTTGGCTTATTTGCCGGAGCGGATGGCTTCCAGCGAAGCGATTGCCGACAATGTGTCGACGAACCCGGCTAGAATCCGTAAAGTGATGAGCTGCTTGCGCAAAGGCGGCTATGTAGCGACACGAGAAGGAGCGGGTGGCGGCTATCGGCTGACACTTGATCCGTCACTAGTCAATCTTGCCGATGTTTACCGGCTTTTAGCCCAAGGATCTGTTATTCCGAGCTGGTGCTCTGGCGATCCTGATATGGATTGCGTCGTCGGGTCACATATGCGCGATGTAATGAATAGCATCTTCTGCAAGGCTGAAAAGCAGCTTGAAGCTTATTTTGCCGGTATTACAGTAGCCGATGTGCTAAAACAAATCCGGGATTGCGGCGAGTGTTAGTGTTCTGTGTTTGCCTGCTGAATAACGCTTTGTGCCAAGTGAAATTGGTGTGATGGGTTTCCCTTCTCATACAAAGGAAAACAATAACGGAGAGGAATGATAGAAAATGGCAGCAGTAGCATTGACAAAAGATTCTTTTCAACAAAATGTTGAGAGCGGCGTAACGCTGGTCGATTTCTGGGCGCCATGGTGCGGCCCTTGCAAAATGCAGCTTCCAATCATCGAGGAATTGTCCGAAGAGATGGGTGCTCAAGCGAAAATCGCTAAAATCAACGTAGACGAAGAGCCGGAATTGGCTTCCCAATTCGGCGTTATGAGTATCCCTACATTGATTCTGTTCAAAGACGGTCAACCAGTTGACAAAATGGTCGGCCTGAAATCGAAAGACGACCTGAAATCAAAAATTGAAGGTCAGCTGTAAGGTTAACTTGCAGCAACCGGGCTGCCTCTCTGAGGCGGCTTTTTTTAATGTAATAGTGCGCGGCTTCAAACTGGACCTGGCCTAACTTGCAGATTCGTGACCACCACGGGGTTTGACAGCCTCCTGGCGCATGAACGAACGCTAACGGATGTAACGGCCGCTATTTTCTGAATCGTTATTCGGGCAAAATGGAGCTTTTTAATTTTCTAACGAATCTGGGGAACGCTATTTGGCAAAATAAAGAGGAATCAGGCAATATTTCACCCCAATAACGATTGTGAGATTCGTTAAAATTTTTATGGCGCCATTTTTGTGACGATAACGATTGTCTAGTTCGTTAGCTCCTGTTGCACCGGACTGTGGCGTTAGAATGTTCTGAAAAAAAGAAGGTGGGAATAAGGCATGTTTGATCCGACTGTATTTGATAATTTGAAAGTTGCCTTTGAAAATGAACTGTATGATCTGGATAATCTGGAGCAGCGCATTGTTATTTCCGGCCGAAAGGATACGGTAGAGCTTTCCGTTATGGAGCGCGAATTCAGGCTGCACTTCCATCTTGCCGGCCAGCCCGAAATTAGCGCGGAGATTAGCATGCACATGTCACTGAAGGACCTGGCCGCGGAAATTTTGGAGCAGCCCGGGACGGAGCCAGGCTGTGCGCTGTCGATATTTTTCTATATGACGGTGATGGAGGAGCAGGAGCAGTGCAGCCGGATCGACAAGGTTTTAAAAGAAATATGGGAACCTTCAGTCTCCATTCGCCAGACGCTAAGCCATCTATATGGGCATCGGCAGGCAGGTTGGAGCAATGCGGTTGAGCTGAGCTTTCATAGACAGATCAATGAAGAGCAGATGGGCGATATCCCTGAATTGGCCCGGCATATGCTGGAGTCTTTGGAGATGCTAAAAAAATGTTTTTCACCTGATTGACGTTCCAGCCGGGTGGGTTGGCGCGTTTTTTCGTTCCGTTGCACTGCGGTGTGAAGGGCTTCTCTTCACATCTATTGTCATTTTTATGGGAAGCATGCCAGTAACAGTCTATTGCCAGCCTAATTCTAAATTTTTTTTAAAAAAGATAGGGCATGCCTCGCAACCTTTACCGCTTATGCCGCGTTTAGGATGGCAGAAGTGCAAATTATGGTAGGGGGTAATTGTGAAATGGCAAAACGGAATAAACGTAAACAACGATGGTTAGTCACAATCTCTGCTGCAGTCGCATTAACTTCAGTCGTACCGGTAGCATATGCCGATAAAGCAGTAACTGATCCACGCGTATCCGTGGCAGTGAAAGAAGGGGCTGAATCGACGATGCCTGCAGATCCGGGAAGCGCTGCGCCGGTCAAAGCGACAATCACGAAGGAAAAGGCAGTAGCCTTAGCGAAAAATTATGTCAGCATACCTGACGACTATAAGCTTCAAAGCGTCAATCTTTATACGACGAGCGGGGAATATGCCAATAATAAAAACGTATGGAATCTAACCTTTGTCAAAATGGTCAACGGCAAGCATAAGGGCAGCATTGACACTAGCATTGATGCGGATAACGGCAGCCTGATCGGCTTTTCTTCCTATATTGACGATCCGGGGGCCAAGCCGTCATACCCGCTGAAGGTGGATCGGGCAAAGGCGGACGAAATCGCGCAGTCGTTTATTGCCAAAATCTCGCCTAAATTAAAAGGGCAGATTCAAGCAGACGCTGACTATGGCGCAGCCGACAAGCCGCCGTTAAACGGACAGTTCCGCCATTCCTTACGCTATAATCGCGTCATCGACGGACTGCCGTTTATGGAAAATTACATTATGGTGGATGTCGATAGCGAAGGCCGGGTGCTGAGCTATAATGTGTCATGGAATGAAAATTTGAAAATCACGCCGCTCAAGCCGGGAATCTCCAAGGACGAAGCACTGGCCAAAATTAAAGCTTCCTTAAAGCCGGAGTTGGCCTACTACATTCCGTATGCGATGAAACAGCCGCGCAAGCCGCAGCTCGCGTATGAAATGCCAGCCCTGTCGCTTGACGCCGTCACAGGCCAAGTGAAGGAAGCTTATGACCGCTCTAGCCAGCTGGCAGAGAAGCCGATAGCCGACAAAGCGCTTGGCAGCAAGCCGGCGGCGGCTAAAAACTTGACGCGCGAAGAGGCGGAAAAAATTGTGCGCGGGCAATTTGCCATTCCGGCGAACGCTGTCGAGGCAAATTCCAGCTACAACGAGTACAAGGATGAGAATACAGGCATAACAACCTCAAGCTGGAATATAAGCTGGACGATCAAGGACGGCGACAAGGAAATCGGCAGTGTACATGCGTCTGTAGACAGCAATACAGGCTTCATTAACAGCTTCAATTCCTACAATTGGGAGAGGGAGCAAAATAATAAAAGCGACAAGCGGATTGCTTACAAGGATGCCCGCAATACGGCGGTGGAGCTCGTGAAAAAACAGCTGCCATGGCTGGCCGATCAGCTTTATATGTATGAGCTGGGCGATGAAGAGATAAAGAAAATCGATGAGCAGCAGTATGGCAACATCTCCTTCCAATTTGTACGCAAGGTGGCCGGCGCACGGGTGGATTACGATAATGTCAATGTTTCCGTCGATGCGTATACCGGAGAGGTGCGCGACTTTTATGCAAGTGTTTCGCCATTTGAATATGCGAGCAAGCTGCCGGCTGTCATCGATCGCGATAAAGCAGTCGCTGCATGGATGGACTACTATAAGCTGGAATTGACTTATGTCTCGGAGACGCAGTACCGGTTCAATGGCCAGCCGATCCCGATTGAAAAATATAATTTAATGCTCGCTTCCGGCGATCCGCAAGTGGGAAAAGTTGAAGCTGATTCACAATTTTCGCTCGTCTATCGTCTTGTACCGAAGCCGATTGACGAAGGGGTGTACCTGGATGCGCAAACCGGCGAATGGCGCAATCGCGAGACGGGTGAGCGAACTTCGCTTGAGAAGCCGCATGCAGCGGATATTGAGGGACACTGGGCACAACGCGAGCTGCAGCTTATGGTCGATTACAAAGCGCTTGATGTGGTAGATGGCAAGGTTCGCCCTAATCAGGTCATCACAAGAGGCGAGCTGATAAAAATGCTCGTACTGGCTATGAATAGCGGGCGCCAGCCGCGGCCGTTTGAAGGAGAAACTGCAGCAAAAGCCGATTTCAAAGATGTCAGCGCGGATTCCGGCTACTTCGTCTACGTGCAAAATGCGCTGCAGCAAAATCTGATCGATGTCGGCGACGGCACCTTTAATCCGGAAGCGAAAGTAGACCGCGGCGAAATGGCGGAGCTGATTGTGCGGGCGCTTGGCTACAATCCGCTGGCTGAGCATAGCGAGCTGTTCAAGATCGACTTTAAGGATGCGGACAAAACGAAGCAAAAAGGGCAAGCGGCGATCGTCGTTGGTCTGGGCATTATGAGTCTGAAGGATGGCAAATTTAGCCCCGAGCGCGATGTAACGCGTGCTGAAGCGGCTACAGCGTTTTTCCGTTACCTGTCTGTTCAGGCAGACCTGAAGGAAGCGCCTTTGCGCAATTAATAAGGATAGGATGAGCGGTCATGCGGGAAGGATAACTTCTTGCATGGCCGCTTTTTTAACGATCTTCCGAAAGAAGTCTCCATCTTCAAGCATGTGAAGGGGCGTAGCCCAATGATAAGGTGGAGATGAATTTCGGTTTGGTGCAGCCAAAATCATTACTTTGTATCTTTGGTTTGTTATAATCATTCCTATCAAGTATAGCAACTGATATAACAGTGAAGTTAAATCGTAATTATCATTCCGTGTTCTTGCTGTATTACTTGTTGTGGAGTGATAAAGAAGTACATCGAAAACCAGGGGATGAAGTGAGGTGAAAGGAGATGGCCAACAAAGCTTATAAGTTCCGCTTGTATCCAACGGAAGAACAAGCCTCCCTGATCCATAAAACGTTCGGTTGCGTTCGCTTTGTGTATAATAAAATGCTAGCTGAACGCAAGGAAACATACGAACAATTCAAGGACGACAAAGCAGCTTTGAAAAAGCAGAAACTCCCTACTCCCGCCAAGTACAAAGAGGAGTTCGGTTGGCTGAAAGAAGTCGATTCGTTAGCCTTGGCAAACGCACAGCTCAACTTGCAGGAGGCTTACAAAAACTTCTTTAGTGGGACGGCCGACTTCCCGGCATTCAAAAGTAAGAAGGCGAGAAAATCGTATACAACCAATGTGGTCAACGGAAACATCAAGCTTATGGACGGTTATATCCAATTACCCAAACTGAAACAGGTGAAGATCAAACAGCACAGAAAAATTCCTGCTGAACACATTATTAAATCATGTACCATCTCGATGACAGCGACGGGAAAATACTATGTGTCCATTCTGACGGAATATGAGGCCAAGATCACGCCCAAACAAATCGAAACGGTTGTCGGATTAGACTTTGCCATGGCTGAACTGTATGTCGATAGTGAGGGTGAGAAAGCCAATTACCCTCAATTCTATCGCCGGACATTAGAGCGATTAGCCAAAGCACAATGCGTTCTATCCAGACGGAAGAAGGGTTCCTCACGTTGGAATAAACAACGGATAGCCGTTGCCAAGATTCATGAGAAAATCGCGAACCAACGCAAGGACTTTCTGCACAAAAAGTCCTACCAACTCGCCCAAACCTATGATGGTGTGGCGATCGAAGACCTGAATATGAAGGGCATGTCTCGGGCGCTCAACTTCGGCAAAAGCGTTGCCGATAATGGGTGGGGCATGTTCACCACATTCCTTGACTACAAGTTAGCCGAACAAGGAAAGCAGCTGATCAAAATCGACAAATGGTTTCCATCGTCCAAAACCTGTTCCTGTTGCGGTCAGGTAAAGGAATCCTTATCGTTATCCGAGCGTACATTTCGCTGCGAATGCGGTTTTGTGTCCGATCGGGATTGGAACGCTGCGATCAATATCAAAAATGAAGGATTACGGTTGTTGACGTAATTCATCTCCAGAGCATGGTTCAGGCTCGATAGCTAAGTCAATTTCGTACCATTAGGTGCGATTACCTTAGAAGCCCCCACCTCTAAGTGGTAGCGTAGGTGGAGGTAGTTCACACCAAATTTAACTTTATTTTTCCGGCAGCGTTTCCTATGATGAGAGAAAAATGTTTAGCGATTAGAAACGAGGATTAGAGAAAATGAAGTGCATTTTATATATTGAGGACGATGTTGAAATTGGCCAGTGGACGAAAGAGGATTTGCAGCGGCGCGGGTATAAGGTGGACTGGTTGACCAGTGGCGAAGAGGCGCCGGAACGTGTGCTAGCCGCCGATCTGGTCATCCTGGATGTCATGCTGCCGGGGCTGGATGGGTTTACAGTCGGACGCCGTCTTAAGCAGGAGGCGCCGGAAGTGCCGATTCTGATGCTGTCGGCGCGCACCTCTGTAGACGATAAGCTGCATGGCCTGCATTTTGCCGACGATTATTTGACCAAACCGTTTCACCCTGACGAGCTTGCTGCCCGCATTGAGGTGCTGCTGCGCCGCTTTGCGCCGGTAGAGCAGGAGATCAGGCTTGGGCATATTACTATTATGCCTAAGCTGCAAACCGTTATTGACAACCGTTCATCCGCTGAAGTTCCGCTGACGGCCAAGCAGTGGCAAATTTTGCTCTTTTTTGTGCAGCATCCTAATCAAATTTTGACCAAAGAGCAAATTTACGAGGCGGTGTGGGAGGAGCCCTTTATGGAAGGGGACAAAACTGTGATGGTGCATATCCGCTATTTGCGGGAGAAAATCGAGCTTAATCCGGGAGAGCCGACAATTATCGAAACGATTCGCGGTCTGGGCTACCGGGTGAAGCAATGAGGCGGCTTACCCTACGCGGCTCTTTGTTGAGTAAGTATGCGCTTATTATTGTATGCGCCATGCTGCTGCTGCCGCTCATGTTTCCGCTAGTCACCATACTGGTCTATTATCCGTTCATGTTAAGTGAGCAAGGCGGCGGCGACCGCTACCAAGACGGAAAGGCGCTGGAAGCGATGTGGCACAAGGAGGCCCGGCTGCTCTCGGTCTCTGATACCGATGAAATCGACAAGCGGCTGCGGGAGCTGAAGCGGCAATATGAGAAAGCTGCGATGTTCTGGGTCGATGAGCGCGGCGCAACCCGTTTGCGCCTGCCGGATAACCTTGAGCTGCCGGAGCAGTGGACGCCTGCTTATACCATTCAATTTATGAAGCAGCGCTTCGGCGGCGATCCGTTTACGATTGTAGCTTTTATAGGCGCAGAGCAGCAGGGCGCGTTTATGGTGTTTGAGCTGCCGCGGCAATATATGCAAGCGGACATGGTACAGGGCCGGGAAAGATATAACGTGATATTTTTAATTGGGTCGCTGTTTATATTGGGCTTATTTTTATTTGTGTCCTTCATGTTCTTTTACCGTATCCGCAAACGGCTGGTACGCCTGCAGCAGGCGATGACCACACCGACAGAGCATGGCATCCCTGCCGAGGTTGAAGTGCTTAATGACGATGAAATCGGGCGTTTGGAGCAGGCGTTCAATAGTATGATCCTCCAGCTGGAAGCGGGACGCCGGCGCGAGGCGCAGGACGAGGCGCTGCGGCGCGAGCTCATCGCCAAGCTGTCGCATGACCTGCGTACACCGCTGACAACGATCCGCGGCCATGCTTTCGGTCTGCGTCAAGAATCGCTGACAGCCAAAGGGGAGCAATCGCTGGCGCTTGTCGAGCGCAAAATTGATTATTTGGGCCAACTGATTGAGAACCTGTTTTCTTATGCGCTGCTGTCGGCAGGCAAATATCCTTATCATCCCCGCAAGGTAGACATTGTTCGCATGACGCGGACGCTGCTGGCCGGCTGGTTTCCGGTATTTGAGGAGCAGCAGTTCCAGATTGAGCTCGAGCTGCCGGAACAATCGCTCTATTGGGAGGTTGATCCGTCCTGGCTTGAGCGGGTGCTGGACAACTTTTTTCAAAATGTGCTGCGTCATGCCAAGGAAGGGCGCTATATTGGTGTAGCCGTTACTGCAGAAGCGGGAGGGCGGATTCTGATTCGCGACCGGGGACCGGGAATGAGCGGCAGCTCAGCGGAAAAGGGGGCTGGCCTGGGGCTTTCGATCGTCCAGTTTATGCTGAAGGAAATGCAGCTCCATTATGAGGTTGAGACTGGCCAAGGCGGCACGGCCATTCAAATTATGCCGCGCAAATTTTAAACGCGATTTAAACGTCATCGCGCCTCACCTTTAAACTTGATCGTTTACGATAGTTATCGAGGTGATCGAGAGTGAAGGAATGGATTTTGCAAACAGAGCGTTTGACGAAAAAAATAGGTGGTACAGCTGTTGTCAATGATGTCAACATCCGCATGGGAAAAGGCGATATTTATGGGTTTCTCGGGCCGAACGGCGCGGGAAAAACGACCACGATCCGCATGCTGCTCGGGCTGACGCGGCCAACGGAGGGCAGTGTCCGCATCTTTGGCAAGGAGCTGCGCAAAGAAAGAATTGCTGTATTACGGAAAGTAGGATCGCTCGTTGAGTACCCCTCTTATTATGGTCATTTGAATGCCATCGATAATTTGGAGGTTGTACGGAGATTGCTCGAGGTGCCCAAATCGCGAATCGATGAGGTGCTGGCCATAGTCCGTCTGACTAAGGATGCAAAACGGGCGGTAAAAGGATATTCGCTCGGCATGAAGCAGCGCTTGGGGATTGCGACCGCGCTGCTCGGCAATCCGGAGCTGCTCATCCTGGATGAACCGACTAACGGTCTTGACCCAGCGGGCATTTTGGAAATTAGAGAGCTGATTAAAAGTTTGCCCAAGGAGCGCGGCGTCGCGATACTCGTGTCCAGCCATCTTTTGTCGGAAATTGAGCAGATGGCCACGCGGGTCGGCATTATTACAAAAGGCCGGCTCATTTTTCAGGATGGCATCGAAGTGCTGAGACAGCAAGCGCGCAGCCGAATCCGGCTAGGCGTCAGTGAACCTGAAGCGGCTTGGCAGCTGCTGCTCGCAAAGGGGCACCGGGTGGATTGGGATCGTCGGCAGCTTTCGGCAGAAGGAGCAACTGACGACCAAATTGCCGCCATGGTCGCGGAACTGGTCTCAAGTCGCTTCGCAGTCTACCGGGTAGAAGAGGAGAAGGCGTCGCTGGAAAGCATTTTCCTCGATATGACAGGCGGAGAGGGGAGTTTGTAATGGGCGCTGTATTCTCCTCCGAGCTGTTGAAAATTCGCAAAAAGATGATTTGGTTTCTCATCTTCCTCGGACCGGTTGGCGTGGTCGGGCTGCAGTCGCTGAATTTTGGGCTCAGATACGATTATTTAACAAAACTGCACGCTGCTGATCTCTGGGGCGGTCTGCTTGATAATATATTGTTCCTGACAGTGCCGACCTTATTTGTCGGGCTGGCCATTATCGCCTCGATGACGGCAGGCATCGAGCATCAGACGAACACATGGAAGCAGACGCTGGCGCTGCCGGTATCGCGGACTCGTATTTTTGCCGGCAAGTTTCTGTTAAATGTGCTGCTGTTGTTTTGCTCTGCAACCTTGCTGATCCCTGGCTTCATCGCGCTTGGCGCGGCGCTGGGCTTTCCGCTGGAGCAGCTGCCTTATAAGCGGATGCTCGAGGCGATTTATTTGTCATATATTGGTGTCATGCCTTTCATCGCCCTGCAAGTATCGTTGTCTGTACTGTTTCAGCATCAGGCTGTGTCGCTAATGGTTGGCATAGCAGGGACAGTTATTTCGATGTTTGCCTTCCGCTTCGCGGATTGGGTGCCCTATAAATGGGTCTATTTGCACCTTACTGCCAACAATCCTTTTTATCCGGCAATCGCCGGCATCGCTTTAGGCATCGCCTTGTTTTTGATCGGGCTGCTGTATTTTATCCGAAAGGATGTGAACTAGTATGATCAAAATGTTTCGCTCCGAGTGGATGAAGGTACGCGGCTCTCTCATGTGGGTTCTGATCGTCGCCAGTCCGCTGTTAGCGGCCTTTACCGGCTGGCTGAGCAGCAAAGGAACGGCTGGAGACGAGGGCGGCTGGCTTGAGGCGCTTGGTCTGATGTCGGTACTGCATGCGATGCTGTTTTTGCCGCTATTGACTGGCGTTTTTGCTGCTCTGGTGTGCCGCTATGAGCATATTGGGGGCGGCTGGAAACAGCTGCTGGCTTTGCCGGTATCGCGCACGCAGGTATATATGACAAAGCTTGCTGTCATTATGCTGCTGCTTGGCGTAACGCAGGCGCTATTTTTGCTTGCGCTGCTGTTAACGGGTACGATGCTTGGCTTTCAGGAGCCGATCCCTTGGAGTACGCTCTTCTTTTCAGTATTTGGCGGCTGGCTGGCCTGCCTGCCGCTTGCCGCACTCCAGCTGGCGGTCGCAAGCGCCTGGGCGAGCTTTGCGGCGCCGCTTGCGGTCAATGTCATTTTTACCATTCCGAATATGCTGATAGCCAACTCTGCAGATTATGGACCTTATTATCCTTGGGCGCAGCCGATGCTGGCGATGATTCCCTCAACCGAAATGAGCTTTGGCGCTTTTAATATTTCTGCTGTTACTTTGTTTGGCGTAATCGGGGGCAGCTTCCTAATATTTCTGCTAGGGGGCTGGAGCTATTTCGTGAAAAAAACGATATAATCGTAACTAGTTGGGAGGGATGGAAATGAAGCTGGATCGCCTGCTGGCGATTACGATGCTGCTGCTTAACCGGAGACGAGTAGGGGCAAAAGAGCTGGCAGACCGCTTCGAGGTATCGCTTCGTACCATCTATCGTGATCTGGAGACGATTAATCAGGCGGGTATTCCGATTGTTTCGTTTGCCGGTGCGAGCGGCGGCTATGAGATAATGGACAGCTACCGGCTGGAGCGTCAGATGCTTTCGCTTGAGGAGCTGCAGTCCATTATTACAGCGCTGCGCGGGGTCAGATTTGTCATGGACGACCGTGAGTTCGGCAATCTTCTGGATAAAGTGGGGGCGCTTGTCGCGAGGGCAGAACAAGGCGCTGCTGAGCAGATGAGCAGAGAGCTGCTTATCGATATCAACCCGTGGCAGGACGGACGGGCAGAAAAGGAAAAGCTGAGCGGCCTGCGGCAGGCGATACGACAATCGAGACTTGTCCGGTTTGCCTACACATCCGCAGCCGGGGAGGATTCTCAGCGAGTCTGCGAGCCGATGGCTGTTGTGCTGAAGGGGTACGTATGGTATCTGTACGGCTACTGCCGTCTGCGGGAAGATTACCGCATATTCCGCTTGTCGCGGATTAGCGGGCTGAGCCAGCTCGACGAAGCGTTTGCACGGCGAGAAACGGATGTGGAGCAGCTCAGATTCGGGATGGGAATCGATCAGCATCACCCAATGGTGCGTCTGAAACTGCGTTTCCAGCCCAGGGCGAAGGCCCGGGTGCAGGACTATTTTTCTCCGCAATCTATTGTCGTGGAACCAGAGGGAACGCTGCTTGTTACTGCAGAACAGCCTGATGAGCCCTGGCTCTACAGCATGCTGCTTGGCTATGGCCGGGATGTGCAGGTGCTGGAGCCGAAGTCAGTCATTGCTGCGCTGGTCGAGAAAGCGAAAGAGATTGTTTCCTTGTACGATCATCACTGACATACAGCTGTCAGTGTTGGTGTCTTATGATCTAGAGGTAACTAACGAACGCAGCGCGTTCTAGATCTGGGAGGGACGGGACACTATGTTTGTGACGATTAAGGATTTTATAGCAGCCTGGAACCACGAATCTGCAGCTACACAGCGAGTGCTGGACGCATTGACCGACGAATCTCTTAAGCAATCAGTGGCGCCTAATCAGCGGACGCTTGGACAAATTGCCTGGCATATCGCTACGACCGTTCATGAAATGTTGGCCCGCACAGGGCTGGAATTTGCCGCTCCGGAGGGCGAGGAGTCTGCTCCTGCTTCAGCGGCTGTCATTGCCGATACCTATCGGCAGTCGGGTGAAGCGATGCTTGTCGCGCTGCAAAGCCAATGGACGGATGCCAGTTTGCAGGAGACTAACGATATGTATGGTGCACAATGGCCGAAGGGGCTAACGCTCGACATTCTGATCAAACATGAAATTCATCATCGCGGGCAAATGACGATATTGATGCGTCAGGCCGGCTTGCGGGTGCCGGACGTATACGGCCCTACCCGGGAGCAATGGCTGGAGTGGGGGATGGAGCCGCTTATTTAAGATGGAGAGGTTCTTTTCGTAAATAGTGTTGCTCTTGATGAACAAGTATCAAGAGCTATTATAGCCTTTATTACCACAGGCTAGTGTGGCCTAATCTAACGGATGACACGGCCGCTATTTGTGAAAATTCGACCGATTTGAAATTGTAACGGAACTGTGAGCCGCTATTTGATGATGATAAGCCCGATTTTGCAAGAAAAGGTCGAATTAAGGTCGCTTACTTCCGTTAGATTTCAAAAAGAGGGGTTTTTGGCGAAATAAGGTCTGTGGCCTCCGTAAGAAACCGCTTTGCTGCTTGCCCCGTCTTTGGGGCTAAAACCACTGACCACGCTGCCGGCGATGAATGCTAATAAAATTTCAGGGGAAGAAACTTGTTCCGCACCAAGGACTCCGTCAGACGTTTTTCTCATAAACTGGGGCGCCGAAGCATAATGCTTTTTCGGCCATGGATTGCTTGATCCATTTTTCAGCATATGGTATTTTAAAATTGACGGTGTGAAGCACATGCCGCTTTGACCACACAGCTCTTATGAGCGAATGTTGTGTGTCAGGGCGGCTTTTTTTATTATCCCATTAAGTTAGGGTGAAGAAGATGAGCTTATTCGACGAAATTTGTGAAGATTGGCTGCAGAAACAAATGAACGAAGAGAAAAACCCTAGAAGACGAGAACTTTTGCGAAAGGGATTGGGGCATGGAACGATTGAGTTTTTACGCTCGATCTGGTTTCCTGCTATTGGCAACCTGGATCATCTATACCCCGAATATGAGGTGCGCGACTTCAGTAATGGATATCGTTATCTGGATCTGGCCTACATGCCGGGTAGTGCTAAAGGCTGCATAGAGATTCATGGTTATCGATCCCATGCCAGGGATGTCGAGGTCAGCCGCTTTAAAGATTTATGTATGAAGCAGGCATTGCTTGTCCTTGATGATTGGTACTTCCTTCCTGTCGCTTATTTGTCGATTCGTGACAACCCCGAAGTTTGCAAGCAGTTGGTGCTTTCCTTTGTAGGCAAGTTTCTGTCGATTGAAGTTTCATCACAGCTTAACTGGGCAGAAGCGGAGACGCTGCGATTTGCCCGCAGACTGTTTCGCCCTTTCGCTCCTAAAGAGCTTGCTGCACATTTGAGGCTTTCAGAGCGCCAAACGAGAGTTATTCTTCATGAATTAGTAGACAAAAATTGGATTTCCATCGCAAGCGGGATTCAGCGGTATCGTACATACTGCCTGGCGCGTGAACTTTAACGGATGACACGGCCGCTATTTGTGAAAATTCGACCGATTTGAAATTGTAACGGAACTGTGAGCCGCTATTTGAGGACAGTTAGCACTATTTCGCAAGAAAAAGGCCAAATAAGGTCGCTCAATTCCGTTAGATTTCAAAAAGAGGTTCTATTGGCAAAATAGCGTCGGTAGCTTCCGTTAGATGAAGAGCTCGAAACGCTGACCTCTGCTGACTGGCGATGCGTCTTTACATTGGGCCAATTTGGAACTACTTTGGTCAAGCCCCTCTAAAAAGTTGTTCTATAAGAAGACAGACCTTTATATCTATGCTGTGATAGCAGCTGGGTGCAAAGGTCTTTTTGTGTAAGGGAAGCTGCTACACAATCATCAAGATTTCATGAAAAATCAAAATTCTGCTTGAATCGACAGAAAAATTGAGTAATATTAAGCAGTAGCGAGTGGCGGTGAAAGGATATTGAGGAAAAAATTACTTGACTTCAGGAGGAGATAATATGGCATTTTGTACAAATTGCGGCCAGCGCCTGACTGAGGGCGAGCTGCATGTTTGCGGAAGCGGTACCGAAAGCAGAAATGGAAGCGGAGATGGAAACGGAGCAGAGCACACTGTGAGCGAGGAAGAGTCTGTTCATGATAGACCGGCTCCCGGGGAAAGCCGCTATTCCGGCGTTTCCCGTTCTGTCGCTGATTCGATGAAACAGGTGGATGGCAATCTTATCCTTGGTTTATTGAAAAATCCGCAAAGCGGCTTAAATCTCAATCCGCAAAAGGATCTAATCTATGGCTTGCTTGGCATTGCGGCATCGATTATCGGCTTTGTCATTTATGCATGGATTGTTGGCATGCAAATCGACAGCATGGTGGGCGGTTTTTTTGGAGGCCTAGGCAGCTTCGGCGTCAAGCCGCAATCGTTGGTAGGGGGAATCGTCGGCAATATGCTGCTGGTTGCCATTGTCTCGATGGTAGCGTTTCTCGGTTCGATGTGGCTTGTCGGCTCCTGGCGCGGCAGCCGTAAAGTATCGATTCAGGCTTTCGTAACGTATTTTGGCAGCATGCATTATTTGTCGGGAGCCGGTTTCGTGGTGGCCGGTCTGGTGGCATTGATGAGCTATAAACTTTCCCTGCTCTTAATTGTTATTAATTTGCTTATTATGCTCTTGTTGTCCTTTGTATCAGCTATGGAGCTGTTCGGCATTTCACGGGAGCAGCAATTCTCGTTTATCGCACCGGCTGTTACGATCTACACTGTCGTTGTACTGATCATCGTTTCGATTATTTAGCTAGTCATACGCACGAGCCGCTCGCTTATCCAGCGCCTGCAGGGCGCAAACGGCGAGCGGCTCTTTCATGTGCAATTGCAAGGGACGGGCTGGGGCTTTTTTTGTGACCGGTCATCATGTATAATGGCGAAAGGCTATTATTGAAGATGAGGAGTGTTACGATATGCCGCTGTCTTGTGGTATTGTCGGTCTTCCGAATGTAGGAAAGTCGACGTTGTTCAATGCTATTACTCAGGCGGGCGCTGAATCTGCCAACTACCCGTTCTGTACGATTGACCCGAACGTCGGCGTGGTGGAAGTGCCTGATGAGCGTCTGACCAAGCTGACGGAACTGGTTGTACCGAACCGGACCGTTCCAACAGCGTTTGAGTTTATTGATATTGCCGGTATTGTTAAGGGCGCCAGCAAAGGTGAAGGCCTTGGCAATAAATTTTTGGCGAACATTCGCGAAGTGGACGCTATTGTTCATGTTGTCCGCTGCTTTCAAGATGAAAATATTACCCACGTCTCGGGTAAAGTAGATCCAATCGGCGACATCGAGACGATCAATCTCGAGCTGATTTTGGCCGACCTGGAATCAGTCGAGAAGCGGATCGACCGCAGCCGCAAAAATATGAAGGGCGGAGACAAGAAATACGCGCAGGAAGTGGAGACGCTGGAGCGGATTAAAGAGGCGTTGTATAACGACCGTCCTGCACGCAGTGTGGAATTAAGCGATGAGGAGAAGCTGATTATTCGCGATCTTCACTTGCTGACGATCAAACCGGTGCTTTATGCGGCCAATGTAAGCGAAGGCGAAGCGGCGAATGCGGATAATAATGAGTTCGTGCAGCGCGTTCGCGAGTTTGCGGCGGCAGAAGGCGCGGAAGTGGTGCCGATAAGCGCCAAAGTGGAATCCGAAATCGCGGAGCTGGAAGGCGAAGACAAGGAGATGTTCCTGGAAGAGCTCGGACTGACAGAATCGGGCCTCGACCGCTTGATTCGCGCGGCCTATAAATTATTGGGGCTGTATACTTATTTTACCGCAGGTGTGCAGGAAGTGCGCGCATGGACAATCCGTAAAGGGATGAAAGCGCCGCAGGCGGCGGGTGTGATTCATACCGATTTCGAGCGCGGCTTTATTCGGGCGGAGGTCGTGTCCTACGAAGATCTTGTAGCTGCCGGTTCGATCAATGCGGCGAAGGAGAAGGGGCAGCTTCGTTTGGAAGGCAAAGATTATGTCGTACAGGACGGAGATGTTATGCATTTCCGCTTTAATGTGTAAATAAAGGACGATGAAAGGACGGCGCAAGCCGTTCCTTTTTGTGCTATAATGAACTGATCGGAAAGTTTGATAAGCGACATTAGGGGTGAACTAACGTGATTGACCGTTTACAGGCGCTCGCCGACCGGTATGAGAAGTTAAGCGAGCTATTGTGTGATCCAGATGTGGCAAGTGATCCGAAACGGCTTCGCGACTACTCGAAAGAGCAGTCCGACCTGGAGGAAGCATACAGCGCATATACAGAATATAAATCAGTATCTTCTCAGCTTGAGGATGCGAAGTTGATGCAGGGCGAGAAGCTAGATGATGAAATGCGTGAAATGGTTAAGCTGGAAATTGAAGAGTTAAGCGCCCGCCACGCAGAGCTGGAGGAAAAAATCCGTGTACTGATGCTGCCGAAGGATCCGAATGATGATAAGAATGTCATCGTGGAAATCCGCGGCGCAGCCGGCGGCGACGAGGCGGCTTTGTTCGCCTATGATTTGTACCGGATGTATACCAAATACGCGGACTCTCAAGGCTGGCGCGTCGAATTGATGGAAGCCAGCGAGAGCGATTTGGGCGGATTTAAAGAAGTTATCTTTATGATTAACGGCAAGGGCGCGTACAGCAAGATGAAATACGAAAGCGGCGCGCATCGCGTACAGCGTATTCCGGTTACAGAATCGGGCGGACGGATTCACACCTCCACTTCTACGGTAGCTGTTATGCCGGAAGTAGAGGAAGTTGAAGTGGAAATTTTGGATAAAGATATTCGGATCGACACGTTCTGCTCCAGCGGCGCTGGCGGACAGTCGGTCAACACAACCAAATCGGCGGTTCGCGTATTGCACGTCCCGACGGGCATTATGGCGACCTGTCAGGATGGCAAATCGCAAAATGACAACAAAACCAAAGCGCTGCAGGTGCTGCGCGCCCGGATCTACGACGTCCGCCGCCAAGAAGAGGAAGCAAAATATGCCGGAGAGCGGAAAAGCAAAGTCGGCACAGGCGATCGCAGCGAACGGATCAGAACATATAATTATCCGCAAAGCCGGGTAACCGATCATCGGATCGGCCTTACGCTGCATAAGCTGGATGCGGTTATGAATGGCGATATGGATGAAATCGTGAATTCATTGACCATCGCTTCGCAAGCCGAGATGCTCGAGCAGGAAAATCTTGCGTAACAAGTAGAGAGGGGCGCTGTATAATGGAGCGCTTGAACAATAACGGTGCGGAGGCTGCATTGCGGCAGACGCCGGCGACTATAGGAGAAGCCTGCATTCAGGCTTCTTTATTTTTAGAAGGGCATGGCGTTGGAGAAGCGAGAGCTAATGCCGAGCTGCTTATGCAGCATCTGCTTGGCCTGGAGCGGTCAGGCCTCTTGCGCGATTGGCGCGAAAGGTTCCCGGAAGAACGATTTGCAAAGTGGGCAAATTGGATTGGGCGTAAAGCGGAGGGGGAGCCGGTACAGTATATTATCGGAGAGCAGTGGTTTTACGGGCTGCCTTTTCAAGTAACGCCCGCTGTATTGATCCCGCGTCCGGAAACGGAGCTGCTTGTAGAGGCCGTGCTCGCAGAGGCGGACCGCTTGTGGCCTGCGCCGGCGCGCCCGGTTGTACTGGATGTCGGTACAGGCAGCGGGGCGATTGGGGTCACGCTGGCTGTACAGCGGCCGCAGTGGGAGCTGATCGTATCTGATCTGTCCCCGGATGCCTTGTCAGTCGCCCGGCTGAATGCACAGCGTCATGGAGTTGCCGGGCAGCTTACTTTTGTGCAGGGCGACTTGCTGCAGCCCTTTGTGCAGTCGCAGCAGCGGATCGATGTGCTCGTTTCTAATCCGCCTTATATACCAGCAGCAGATATCCTGGAGCTGCAGCCGGAGGTACGCGATTTTGAGCCGCTTATGGCGCTTGACGGCGGTGAGGATGGTTTGAATCCCTATCGCGCAATTATTAAGCAGCTCGATGGTCTTGCAGACGTACCGCGCATTGTTGCTTTCGAACTGGGCCAGGGGCAGGCGGAAGCGGTGGCCAGGCTGCTTCGTAATTGTGAAAAATGGCGAGATATAAAGATTATTAGCGACTATGCGGGTATAAAACGTCATGTAATGGCGATTGACTATGCGTCGCAGCCCGATTAACATAGAGTAAATTGCCAACATTCCTAGCAGCCCTCAAGTACTATGCGTCCCAATCTATGATTAGGAGGAGCGATATGAAGAAGATCAGGCTCGGCGCTATTTTAGTAGCTGCGGCAATGCTTTTGTCGCAGGCGGTTGCTCCTGTATCTGCCGCTGAGAAAATTCATGATACTACTCCGACCTTCGATATTTATATGGATGGCAATAAATTAAAGCTGCCCATTCAGCCTTATATTCAAAAAGGCACGACGATGGTGCCGTTTCGTTCGGTGTTCGAGCAGCTGGGCTTGCGCGTAAGCTGGAACAAGAAGACGCAGCAAATAGTAGGTAAAAATGAAGAGCGCAGCATCGTGCTCACGGTTAATTCTGCAACAGCGCTTATCAATGGAAAGGCGGAGACAATGCCGCTGGCGCCGGTCATAAAAAATGGCGTCACCTATATTCCGCTTCGTTTTGCCGGCACAGCAAGCGGCGGCAAGGTTGAGCTGTATCAGGGGGGCCTGAACGTGGTCTGGGTGCTGTCATCCCTGCAAAATGATTTATACGAGGCCGTAAAGGCCAAGGATACGGATAAAGTGGCTCAGCTATTAAGTAAAGGAGCCGACCCGGAAGTGCTGATTGGCCCGGTAGGACCGGCGATCTTTACTTTTGCCGATGAGTCGACCGATATCATTGGATTATTTATCAAGCATGGCATGGGAATTGATAAACGCAGCGCGGATTATGCGGGATATACTTTACTGCATAATGCGGTCAAGAAGGGGCTGCCTCAGGTTGTCGAGTTTTTGCTGAAGGAAGGCGCTAATCCCGCGATCAAATCAGAGTCGGGCAGTACGCCGTTGGAACTGGCGGAGTTCTGGCGCGAGCAGGTGCGGTTCGGCTACAAAGATATTTTGGAGGATGCCAAAGCGCCAACCGTCCAAGATTTTGACACGATTATTTCGCTATTGAAAGATACTCAGAATTAATAGATCCTATCAGGCATTTTGCAAGTTTCTATTGCAGCCTGATAGGATTTTTTCGATTTTATAGAGTTTATATGGTTTACCTGATAAATTCGATAAAATTTAAGGGGAAGAAACTTGCCTCGCGCCAAGGAAGGCATCAGCATTTTCTTCTCACAGGTTTAAATGATAGATTCGCCGGACATAATAGGGGATAGAAACGTTCCGGAACGCAAGCCACGCACCGACGGGTGCCACAAAGGAGCTTGTGTATATGATTCGCACTCATTCCCGTTTTTCCTATCGTAAATCGTTTGGCTATCTATTGTTTGTGATTGCAGTTCTCTTAATGAGCTGGGAGAGTCAGCATGCCGATGCCGCCCTTGCCGGCAGCGAAATTCCTGCAGAATCAATCCGATTGCGCATACTTGCGAATTCCGATGGCGCAGCCGATCAAGCCGTCAAACGGTTTGTCCGCGATGCGGTCGTCAAAGCGATGAACACATGGGTGACTGAGCCGCAAACGATTGAACAGGCCAGAGCAACCATTCACGCTCATATGGGTGAAATCGAAAAGATTGTCGCGCACGAATTGCAGCAGCGCGGCTTCACATACGGATTTAAAGCGGAGCTTGGCGTGGTGCCTTTTCCGACTAAAATGTACGGCAATACTGTATATCCTGCCGGCGATTATGAAGCGTTGCGCATCACTTTGGGAAGCGGTGAAGGGCAAAACTGGTGGTGTGTGCTGTTTCCTCCGCTTTGCTTCGTCGACTCGGTGAGCGGCGAGGCAGCTGCAGCCCCTGCTGCCGCGGATGCGGCGGCGAGCACTGCGGCACAGGACAATGGGAGTGCCCATGACGCTTCGGAACAGCCGGAAGTAAAATTTTTCTTGTGGGAGCTCATCGAGGCTATTATCGATTTCTTTAAAAACTTGTTTTAAATCTATTGCGTGGCCGGGTCGGGCATGCTAGCGGGTTCGCTGCAGACCCGGTCTTTCATATATTAATTTTGTCAAAAATAGCAGTGTGCTATAATGAGAGACATGATTGAATATCGAGGCGAAGGATTGGGAAGTATTCATGAGTATTGACACTCAAATTTGGCATGTGGAGCGGGAGCAGGCAGACATTCAGAGCGGCGGTTTTACACAGGCAGCCGCGCAGGCATTGAATGAAGCGGCAAACATGCTGCGGGAAGGCGGCACCGTAGCTTTTCCGTCCGAAACGGTTTACGGGCTGGGTGCTGACGCGCGCAACGCCGAGGCGGTCGCCCGAATATTTGCGGCGAAGGGCCGGCCTTCGGACAATCCGCTGATCGTGCATATTGCCAACCGCAGACAGTTGGATCAGCTTGTACTGCCCTATGGGGAGATTGAAGCGCGTCTAATGGAGCGCTTTTGGCCGGGGCCGCTGACCCTTGTGCTGCCCGTCCGTCCCGGTGCGCTCCCGCCGGCTGTAACGGCGGGGCTTGATACGGTAGCTGTCCGCATGCCGGCTCATCCGATTGCTTTGGAACTGATCGCCAGATCGGGGTGCCCGCTTGCCGGGCCCAGTGCGAATCGTTCCGGACGCCCGAGCCCGACGCATGCTGAGCATGTGCGGCATGACTTGCAAGGGCTGATCGATGGCATAGTTGATAGCGGGCCATCCCGTGTTGGAGTAGAATCGACTGTCGTAGAAGTCGACCAGGGGCTTGTTCGCATTTTGCGGCCGGGCGGAGTGACGGCTGAGGCGCTGCGCGAGATCGCCCCTGAAGTGGAAGAGGATGCCGCTCTCACCAGCAGTGTCCTGGATGGTGCGCCGCGCTCCCCCGGAATGAAATATGCCCACTATGCGCCTCAAGGCAAGATGCGGATTGTGCGCGGCGAAATCCATGCTGTGGCCGCTTATATTAATGCTGAAGTGAAGGCTGCTTCTCAGCGCAGAGAGCGAACCGGTGTATTGGCTTTTGCTGAACATGCCGGTTATTTTGCCGCAGACGATGTTATTGTCGTTGGCAGCGCGGCTGACCCGCAGACAGCGGCAGCTGGCCTGTACGCCGCCTTACGAACATTTGACGAGCGGCAGACAGCGCAAATATGGGCGGAGGCTTGCTCTGAATCGGGCATCGGCCGCGCGTTGATGAACAGGCTTGTGAAAGCGGCAGGACATCAAATCGTTGATTTATAGCTTGGCTGAAGCTCTTTCCCCCGTCATGAATCCCTACTTGTCCGCATATGATGGAGAAGTATGGGACAGGGGGAATGACAATGCTAGAGGCCGGCTTGTTGGCCGGGCAACTGCTCACGATTCTTATTATGGCAGTTGCGCTCGGGCTGGATGCTTTTTCGCTCGGAATCGGAATCGGCTTAAAAGGGATCCGGCTGCTAGATATACTGAAAATTAGTACACTCATAGCATTATTTCATATTTTAATGCCGCTGATGGGGATGTTTGCCGGAAAGTATATGAGCTCGCTTCTAGGTCATGTCGCTACAACGGTTGCCGGGGCGCTGCTGCTTTTGCTCGGTTCTCATATGGTATACAGCTCCTTGCGCGGTGAGGCGGTGCGTTCAATCGATCACCGTAAAGCTTGGGGAATGCTCGTATTCGCTCTCAGCGTCAGCATTGATTCCTTTTCGGTCGGACTATCGCTGGGCATGTTTTCAGCGGATATTGTTTTGACCGTGCTGTCGTTCGGCTTTTTTGGCGGGGTGCTGTCTATTGTCGGATTGCTGATCGGCAGACGCGTCAGCCCGAATCTCGGCGAATATGGCGAAGCGTGTGGCGGTATTATTTTGTTTACTTTCGGATTATTGTTTATACTATAGCAGCAAGAGGGGGGAGATCAGGTGAGCTCCGTAAAACGGATTTTATTTGTCTGTACGGGCAACACATGCCGTTCGCCTATGGCAGAAGCGCTGTTAAATGCAAATGGCAGCCGCCGCGGCTTGCAGATTGAGGTGCGGTCAGCCGGAGTTTCCACGATAGACGGCCTTCCGGTCTCGGCTCATTCCCGCACAGCTTTGGAGCGGAGAGGGATTAAGCACACAGGCTGCTCGAAGGCGCTGGATGGCGGAATGGTCAATTGGGCAGATTTGGTGCTCACGATGACGAGCGGACATAAGAAATCGCTGCTGCATCAATTCCCTGAAGCGGTGAACAAGACATTTACATTAAAAGAATATGTGAATTGCGATGAGGAAGTGCTGGCGACGATTGCCGAGCTTGAGGGGATATACACGGAATGGCAGATGAAGCAGGCATTGGGCCAGCAGCTGTCGGAAGTGGAGAGAAGGCGGCTGCTGGAGCTGGAGCGGCTCGTTCCCGAATTCGATATTGCCGATCCGTTCGGGGGCTCGCAGGAGACGTATGAACAATGCGCTGCCGAAATTGGCCAAGCGCTCGACAAGCTGCTGGATATGCTGGAGCGCGGGGAAGACCGCAACCGGCTCGATGCGCTAGGGGAATAAAAGCGGATTGATTTTTATGTACCGATCCGGTATGATAAAGACAACAAAAGACGGTTTCCGATGTGACTGGCGACGAAAGTGGATCAAACCACGGTGGAGCATCGGATCATACGGCCGGTCGCCTGGGCAAAGAGCAGCGTGCGTAGATGCACGTTATGCTCTTTTTTGTCTTTTATAAGGCTGTTCAAAAAGCTGACTTTCTTGTAAAGAGGGACCGCAGCCCCCCGGTGCTGAAAACCTGCTTTTTGGACACGCACTTTAACGGCGAATTGGGGTATAATTGGAACGATGCAATTCGACATTTTTCGTCAGGAGACGAAATAATCGGGAGGTTTTTTCCATGAAAATCGCTATTGGCGCCGATCATGCAGGATATCGGCTGAAGGATGAGATTGTTCCATTACTGCAATCGCTTGGTCACGAGGTGGAAGATTTTGGGTGTAATTGTGAGCAGTCAGTCGATTATCCGGACTATGCGCTTCCTGTTTGCGAACGGGTCGTTCAAGGCAAGGTGGACCGCGGTATTCTGATTTGCGGCACAGGGATCGGAATGTCGATTGCAGCTAACAAGGTAGCTGGAATCCGCTGTGCGCTTGTTCATGACTTGTTCTCGGCCAAAGCAACGCGCGAGCATAATGATACGAACGTATTGGCGCTGGGAGAGCGGGTAATTGGCCCGGGACTGGCACAGGAAATTGTCCGTACATGGGTGGAGACGCCTTTTTCGGGCGGCGAGCGACATATCGGGCGCATCAATAAAGTGATGAATATCGAGGCGGCTCATGCTAATAAGTAAGCAAATTGAGACAGTAGTCCGTGAATTGGCAGCGGCAGCGCGGCTGCAGGCCGGCCAGCTTCTCGTGATCGGCTGCAGCACCAGCGAGGTTGCCGGGCAGAAGATCGGCACATCAGGGACAAGCGCAACTGCAGAGGCGATCTATGCAGGCATTGAAGCGGTGCGGGCGGAGATCGGCTTTCATCCGGTATTTCAATGCTGCGAGCATCTTAATCGGGCGCTGGTCATTGAACGGGCGGCGGCAGAGCGTTATGGCCTGGAAGTGGTTGCGGCCGTGCCGGTGGCCAAGGCCGGCGGCTCGATGGCTGCCTACGCTTACCGCACTTTGCCGGATGCTTGTCTCGTTGAGTCCGTTCAGGCCCACGCAGGAATTGATATAGGAGATACTTTTATCGGGATGCATTTGCGGCGGGTTGCGGTGCCGCTTCGTCCGACAATTCGCTCGATCGGAGAAGCGCATTTGACCATGGCATACACAAGGCCGAAGCTTATCGGCGGTGAGCGGGCGGTGTATGGACTGGAGGATAACCAGCGTTCATGCTGAGCGATAGATAGTAAAAAATATATACGACATTACAGGAGGAATTGAACAATGGAACATTTGCGTAAACAGGATCCGGCAGTATTACAAGCGCTTGGCCTTGAGCTTCAGCGCCAGCGCGACAATATTGAGCTGATTGCGTCTGAAAACATCGTATCCGAAGCAGTATTGGAGGCTATGGGTACAGTCTTGACCAACAAATATGCTGAAGGTTACCCGGGCAAACGCTACTATGGCGGCTGTGAGCATGTTGATATCGTCGAAGATATTGCGCGCGACCGCGCAAAAGAATTGTTCGGCGCAGAGCATGCCAACGTTCAACCGCACTCCGGCGCTCAAGCGAACATGGCTGTATATCTGGCTGCTTTGAAGCCTGGCGATACAGTGCTTGGCATGAATCTGGCGCATGGCGGTCACTTGACGCACGGCAGCCCTGTTAATGCTTCCGGCCTGCTTTACAACTTTGTGGCATACGGAGTAGATGAGAACTCCTTCACAATCGACTATGAAGAAGTGCGCAAGGCGGCTTTCAAGCATCGTCCTAAAATGATCGTTGCCGGCGCTTCCGCTTACCCGCGCATTATTGACTTTGAAAAAATGGGGCAAATCGCCAACGATGTAGGCGCATTGTTTATGGTTGACATGGCGCATATTGCCGGCCTAGTAGCAGCTGGCCTGCATCCAAACCCGGTTCCTCATGCTCATTTTGTAACGACGACGACGCATAAAACGCTGCGCGGTCCGCGCGGCGGCATGATCCTGTGCCGCAAAGCATGGGCGCAGGCGATTGATAAAGCGGTATTCCCAGGTTCGCAAGGCGGTCCATTGATGCACATCATCGCTGCAAAAGCCGTTGCTTTGGGCGAGGCGCTGGATGGCTCTTTCAAAACCTATGCGCAAAACGTAGTAGATAACGCTAAAGTATTGTCCGAGGCGCTTATTGCCCAGGGAATAAACCTTGTTTCCGGCGGAACAGACAACCACTTGATGCTGATCGACTTGCGCAATCTTAATATTACAGGGAAGGATGCCGAGCATGTGCTTGACTCCGTGCAAATTACAGCGAACAAAAATGCGATTCCATTTGACCCGACAAGCCCGTTTGTAACGAGCGGTATTCGCATTGGTACGCCTGCTGCAACTTCCCGCGGTATGGGCGCAGACGCCATGCGGATTATTGCTGAAGTGATTGCGATGACGCTGAAAAATCCGAAGGATGAGGCTACTTTGGCTAAAGCGCGTAAAATGGTTCAGGACTTGACAGCTCAATATCCGCTTTATCCGGGCATGAGCTACTAATAATAAAGGGAAGGAAGCTTGCCTGGTTGTCTTTCGGACGCCGGCAAGCTTTTTTTTAATTTTGCTTTCTGCATGGTATGATAGTGTTAAATGAATTAAAGAAGGTGATGCACAGTTGACTGAGCTAACCATTATTGCCATTCTTGCTGTCACGGCCATCGGCTTCATTATTAGAAGGAAGGCAGGCGTGAGGTTCGATGGCCGCCCGCGAACGCAGCGCGGCGCGTATGGCGGGAGGCATACCCAGCTGCGGAGGGTGCCTGTAGCACCGCCGGAGAAATTGGGAGTGCCTGAGGGGCATCCGGCCAGATCAATTACAGAGCGGTTAGAGGCGTCTATTCCAAGCGGGCTGGAGGAGCGCGTAAAGGATCGGGTGCTGAAGCTGGAGCCCAGCCTGACGGATCATGAGTGGCGCTGGCGCTGGTTCGAGCTGAAACGGTATTTTTTAATGTGCAGCTTGCTTCGCGGCGTGCCGATGTATAGTCAGAAGGTCGATGCCGTATGGCATGAGATGCTTATGTTCACTAGAGAGTATGAGGAGTTTTGCCGGCAGTTCTGCGGCGCTTTTATTCATCATGCCCCGCATGAAACGGGCGTCAAGCCCAAACCCGCAGACCGGGCGTGGTTCGATTGGATTTATGGCGAACTATTTGTAATAACTGCGGCGAGCGAGCAATTGTGGGGCTCCTTTTATCGGAAGCCGCTTGATAATATAGGGGAACTGGAAGAAGCCCCCGCTGAGCAGCTCCGGGCCAGATTGTTCAACATGGCTTCGGCCCAAGCTTTTCCGGATATTTCGCACGTCATTGATTATTTGCTAGAGCGCGGGCGCAATTTGGCGGCAGAAGCGCGCAGTAGACGGGGCGGAGACGGAGAATCCGGGCAAGAGCATGCTGGCCTGCATGGCGGCGGGAGCGATTTTGGCTTTGTAACCGGCGTGCTGTCCGGCGCATTGTTTTTTTCCTCCTTAGGCCCACGGGAGGAATTTGACCAGCAAATGGATGACGCTATGACAGAGTCCGGGCATATTAAGGGCGGAGCACATTCAGATAGCGGGTTAATGGTCGATACGGGCAGCAGCGGAGAAAGCGGGGGTCATGATGGCGCAGCAGGCGCCTCATGCAGCTCTGGCGGCGATAGCGGCGGCAGCGACGGCGGATCGTCCTGCGGCAGCAGCTGTGGCAGCAGTTGCGGCGGAGGGTGCAGCAGTTAAAGTGAAAAAAAAGGAATCGGCAAGGTGCGACTTGCCGATATTTTTTGTGTGATCTGCCGAAAATCATGCGAGTTGGTGCAAAAAAGAAACAGCAAATGCTATAATAGACAAGATTGTGATCCATTCGTAAAGATGGAGGGCAGAGCGCCGGCAATCAAGCATCTTCAGGAGGACGATATTTTTGAGCCAATTGACCATTTGCGATCACCCGCTCATTCAGCATAAGCTGACGTACATTAGAGACAAAAATACGAACACAAAAGATTTCCGCGAGCTGGTCGACGAGGTCGCGACTTTGATGGCCTATGAGATTACACGCAATTTGCCGCTTCAGTCGATCCCGGTTTCGACGCCGGTTGTAGAGGCGGAAGGCAAAGTCCTTTCCGGCAGAATGCTCGGCATCGTACCGATTTTACGGGCAGGACTTGGCATGGTTGAAGGAATGCTCAAACTTATTCCATCTGCCAAGGTTGGACATATCGGATTGTTTCGCGATCCGGAAACGTTAAAACCAACCGAATATTACGTGAACTTGCCGACAGATGCAACCGAGCGGCTATTGATCGTCATTGATCCGATGCTCGCTACGGGAGGGTCGGCTATTGCTGCGGTACAAACATTGAAGCAGCGCGGCTGCACCCAAATTAAACTGATGTGTCTCATTGCCGCTCCTGAAGGCGTGAAGGCATTCCAGGAGGCTCATCCTGACATTGATATTTATATAGCGGCACTGGACGAGCGTTTGAATGACCATGGATATATTGTACCGGGACTTGGCGATGCCGGTGACCGTATGTATGGTACAAAATAATTCATAGGAGTGACAAAGATTGGCTAAACTGAAGGTAATGACCATATTTGGCACACGTCCGGAGGCGGTAAAAATGGCGCCGCTCGTCCTCGAGCTGCAAAAGTACGAGGATGAGATTCAATCGATTGTATGCGTCACTGCGCAGCATCGGCAAATCCTGGATCAAGTGCTGGAGTTTTTTGAGATTGTGCCAAACTATGATTTGAACGTGATGAAGGATCGGCAGACGCTCACGGAGACGACTGTCCGGGTGCTCGAAGGGCTTGAGCCGGTACTGCGCGATGCGAAGCCGGATATCGTGCTTGTCCACGGCGATACCCAGACGACGTTTTTGGCAAGCTATGCAGCGTTTTTGCAGCAAATCAAAGTCGGACATGTCGAAGCGGGTCTGCGTACATGGAACAAGATGTCGCCGTATCCGGAAGAAATGAACCGCCAATTGGCAGGGGTGCTGTCGGACATCCATTTTGCGCCGACGGAGCTATCCGCGGGCAATTTGCGCAAAGAGAATAAACCGGAATCTTCGATATACATTACCGGCAATACGGCAACCGACGTATTCCAGTATACTGTTGACCCGTCCTTCTCCCATCCGGTAATCGAATGGGCGCAAGGCAAGCGGATGATTTTGATGACCGCGCATCGCCGTGAGTCGCTGGGCGAGCCGCATCGCAATATTTTCCGTGCTGTGAAGCGGATTGCCGATGAATTTGAAGATGTCGCCTTCGTGTACGCTGTTCATCCGAATCCGGCAGTGCGCGAACCGGCTAATGAAATTTTGGGCAATCATCCGCGCATCAAGCTGATTGATCCGCTGGATGTGTTTCAATTCCATAATTTCTACCCGCATACGTATATGATTATGACGGATTCTGGCGGTTTGCAGGAGGAGGCGCCGTCATTTGGCGTGCCGACCCTTGTGCTTCGCGATACAACCGAACGTCCTGAGGGAATAGAGGCGGGAACGTTGGAGCTTGTCGGGACAGAAGAGTCCGATGTGTATGCCCGCGCACATGCATTGCTGACTGATGCAGCGCTTTATGAGCGCATGAGCAAGGCGGCTAATCCGTATGGCGATGGACAAGCGTCTGTTCGCATCGTGCAAGCGATTTTGCACCATTTTGGCAGACGGGCCGAACGGCCGGCGTTGTTCACACAACGTTCATAAGTTGGTCCGCTCCGGCAGCAAAATGTAAAACATTACAGCATACAGTGGTACTGTACGGTTTGCAATCATGAGAAAGCTAGAGATATCAAGGGTTTGAAGGCGTCTGTTCACGGAATGTTTGATAATATGTGAATTGACAAACTTCCCTATGCTCCGCTAAAATGTATGAGGATTGACAGGGGTACAAACCATGAAGCAAAAGAGCAGTGGAGATAACCCATGGCGGGCGCTGGCCATGGTCGGAGCGCTTGGCTTCGATGTCGCAATATGTACTTTGCTCGGTTTTTTTATCGGCAAATGGCTTGGCGGGACGCCGGGGTGGATCGTTTTTGGCGTGCTCTTTGGTCTGGCTGTCGGCATTTTCTCAGCCATCCTTATTGTCAAGAAAGTGTTGGAGGACAGCGATGGATGAGATGATGAACAAGGCAATCCGGGCAGCTCTGTTATTTATGGCGTGTTGCTTAATTGTCTGGGGCGTTGTACCGGAATGGCGCACTGTTATGGCCGGGATGGCACTTGGCGTGCTGGCGAGCGTGCTGAATGCGCTTATGCTGCGCAGAAGGGTGGAATGGATCGGGAGGATGGTCGCCGAACAGGGTTCCCGCAAGGTGGGGCTCGGCGCGGCAGGACGGATGGCTATGGTGCTACTCGTAGCTATGCTGGCCTACCGTTATCCCGAATACTTCAATCTGCCTGCAGCTTTGCTCTCCTGCTTCCTTATGCCCTTTGTAATGTTGGCATACGCTTTTATTCTGAACAAACGAAATTCTTAGCGGAAAGGGGTGAAATACGGTATGCATTTAATTCCCGTGCTGAATATTGGCGGATTACAAATTGACATTGCCACGTTTATTGCGATCACAGTTTCTGTACTTGTAACATTTATTGTGGCGCGATTGGCAGTACGTAATTTGTCGGTTGAAAACCCTTCGAAAATGCAAAACTTCCTTGAGTGGGTGGTCGAGTTCGTACACAATACGATCGCGAGTACAATGCCGCTTGAGAGAGTTAAGCCTTTCTTGAAGCTCGGCATAACGCTGATTATGTTCATTTTCATTTCCAACCTGCTGGGACTGCCGTTTGGTATTGTTACGGAGACAAGCACTGTCAATGAAACACTGAACATTACACAAGCAGATTTGGACAAACATGGCGGACATGCGGAGATAGCTTGGTGGAAATCGCCAACTGCCGATCTATCCGTAACAGCTGGGTTAGCTCTGATTGTTGTTGTCATGGTGCATTACTTGGGATTGAAATTGAATCGCAAGCACTATCTCAAACACTATTTCGAGCCTTTTCCGATCTTCTTCCCACTTAATGTGATCAAGGAGCTGTCGAAACCGCTCACATTGGCGCTTCGTCTTTACGCCAACATCTTTGCCGGCGAGGTTCTGATTGCGACGATTTTGATGCTTGGCTGGACAGGAATACCATTCCTGATTGCATGGCAAGGCTTTAGTATATTTGTTGGCGCAATTCAGGCGTTCTTGTTTACAATCCTCACAATGGTCTATATTTCGCAGGCAACCGTCCATAACGAGGATCATTAATTCTGTCTTGGCTCGATATACGAACAGAGTAATGTTGATTGCTTTGTGAGTACAAATCGGGAGTAAGTATATGGAAGTATAGTAACCCAAAACTATTTAACATTTTCGAGGAGGATTTTAACAATGGAAGTATTGGCAGCAGCAGTAGCAGTCGGATTGGGCGCTCTTGGCGCTGGTATTGGTAACGGTCTGATCGTTAGTAAAACAGTTGAAGGTATCGCTCGTCAACCAGAAAACGCAAGCAAACTGCAAACAACTATGTTTATCGGCGTTGGTATCGTCGAGGTTGTTCCGATTATCGGCGTTGTTATCGGCTTCTTGGCGTTCTTCAGCTAATAGAAACCGGGATAACGAACCATGGCGGGGAAGGCTTAGCCCTCCACGCCTTCGTTTTGATTAAGAGGAACCTGCGAACAGAAAGGAGTTATGCAGCTTGGATAACTTGCATTGGGAATCGACAGTCTATGCGCTAATCGCTTTCGGGATTTTGTACTGGCTGTTGAGCAAATATGCGTTTGGGCCGCTTTTTGGCATTATGGAGAAGCGCAGACAGCTTGTTTTGGAGCAAATGAACACCGCTGAAACTAGTCGTAAAAACGCAGAACAACATCTGGAAGAACAGAAGCAAGCGTTGCAGCAAGCACGCAAAGAAGCTTATGACATTATCGAGCAAGCTAAATTGACTAGCACGAAGCAAGCGGATGAAATCGTAGCAACGGCTAAAGCCGAAGCGAACCGCCTGAAAGAGAATGCAGTTCAAGATATTGCAAGCGAGAAGAACAAGGCAATCGCTGCCCTGCGCAGCGAAGTGAGCGGCATTTCCGTGCAAATCGCCTCGAAAATTATCGAGAAGCAAATCGACGAGAAGTCGCAAGAGCAGCTTGTTGACCAATACTTGAAAGAGGTTGGCAGCAAATGAGCCGCGAAAGCGCAGTAGCGAAGCGCTACGCCCAAGCGTTGTTTGAAATCGCGCGGGAGCAGAACGTAATCGCTGAAGTCGAGCAGCAGTTGCAACTCGTCGTGAACGTGCTCGACGGAGATGCCGAAATTCGCAAGTTTTTCGGATTGCCTAACATTAGTGTGGCGAAAAAAATCGCGCTGCTTCAAAGCGTGTTAGCGGAAAAAGTGTCCGCTGTCGTTATGCACACCGTTGAAATTCTGATTGCCCGTGGGCGCCAGAAAGAGATTGGTTCTGTGTATGCGGCATATACGAAAGTGGCAGGTGAAGCACTGGGCAGATCCCAGGCTACTGTCTACACTGCAAAGCTGCTGTCGCCGGAGGAATTGGCCAAGGTTGAGACAACTTTTGGTGCTATTGCCGGTAAAGCCATTCAGGCTCAGCAAGTTGTACAACCATCTTTGCTCGGCGGCGTACAAGTACGCATAGGCGACCGTTTGTATGACGGCAGCTTGTCCGGCAAACTGGCACGTCTAGAACAATCGTTGAAATCTCAAGCACTGTAGATAGGGGTGAGCGGAATTGAGTATCAGACCTGATGAAATCAGCACGCTGATTAAACAACAGATCGAACAATATAAATCCGAGATTCAAGTCGTTGATGTCGGTACGGTCATCCAAGTCGGTGACGGTATTGCTCGCGTACACGGCCTTGAAAATGCAATGGCGGGCGAACTTCTTGAGTTCGCGAACGGCGTTGTCGGCATGGCGCTTAACTTGGAAGAAAACAATGTCGGTGTCGTTATTATGGGACCGTACACAGGCATCCGCGAAGGCGACCAGGTAAAAAGAACGGGCCGCATCATGGAAGTGCCAGTCGGCGAAGCTATGCTTGGCCGCGTAGTAAACGCATTGGGTCAGCCGGTTGACGGCAATGGTCCAATCGCAACAACTGAAGCGCGTCCGATCGAATCGGCTGCTCCAGGCGTAATGGCGCGTAAATCCGTATTTGAGCCAATGCAAACAGGCATCAAAGCGATCGACGCGATGATTCCAATCGGCCGCGGCCAACGGGAATTGATCATCGGCGACCGTCAAACGGGTAAAACGCAAATCGCAATCGATACGATCGTCAACCAAAAAGGCAATGGCGTTATTTGTATCTATGTTGCAATCGGCCAGAAGCAATCGACTGTTCGTACAGTTGTTGAGTCTCTCCGCAAGCAAGATGCACTTGACTATACGATTGTTGTAACGGCAAGTGCTTCTGAGCCTTCTCCATTGCTGTACATCGCTCCGTACACAGGCTGTGCGATGGGTGAGCACTTCATGTACAATGGCAAGCATGTACTCGTTATCTATGATGATCTTTCGAAACAAGCAGCGGCATACCGCGAGCTTTCCTTGCTGCTTCGTCGTCCTCCGGGTCGTGAAGCTTATCCTGGTGACGTCTTCTACTTGCACTCCCGTTTGCTGGAGCGTGCAGCGAAGCTGAACGATGAGCTGGGCGGCGGTTCCTTGACTGCATTGCCGTTCATCGAGACGCAAGCAGGCGATATCTCTGCTTATATTCCAACGAACGTGATCTCGATCACGGACGGACAGATCTTCTTGGAGTCGGATCTTTTCTACTCCGGTCAGCGTCCTGCCGTTAACGTTGGTAACTCCGTATCCCGGGTAGGCAGCTCTGCGCAAATCAAGGCAATGAAAAAGGTTGCCGGTACGCTGAAGCTCGACCTTGCCCAATATCGTGAGCTCGCGGCATTTGCCCAGTTCGGCTCCGACCTTGATAAAGTAACACAATCCCGTCTGAATCGCGGGGAGAGAACACTGGAAATTCTGAAGCAGGGCGTTAACCAGCCAATGCCAGTAGAACGCCAAGTTGTATCTCTCTATGCCATTACACGTGGACATGTGGATGATATTCCGGTACAGGATGTACGCCGTTTTGAGGCGGAACTTCTGTCCTATCTGGATGCGAACAAGGCTGAGATCTTTGCTTCCATCCGCGATACGAACGATTTGACATCCGACAATGAAAAAGCTTTGGTTGAAGCGATCAACAGCTTCAAGAAAGGCTTTGCGGCATCGGTATAATTATAGCGGAATCGAGCCGGGTACTTCCTAAAGAGTGTGCCCGGCAATAAGGTGGTGACAACGATTGGCTAAAGGAATGCGCGAAATCAAACGCCAGATCAAGAGTAAACAGAGCATGAAACAGATCACGAAGGCGATGGAGATGGTCGCAGCGGCAAAGCTGAGACGCTCGCAGGAAGCGGCAGTCGCAGCTAGACCATACACCGATAAAATTCGGGAGGTGGTTGCAGCTATAGCTTCCAGTGGAGGCAGCGTCAAACATCCCATGCTGGAGTCCCGCGAAGTAAAGCGGACTGCATATCTCGTGATCACTTCTGACCGTGGTCTTGCTGGTGGTTATAATGTCAACGTACTCCGTAAAATAGCGACAGCGTTGAAGGAAAACCATAAATCGGCGAGTGAATACGATCTTTTTGTTCTTGGCCGCAAAGGCAGTGCTTATTTTAAGCGCCGCAACATTGCGATCAAGGAGGAAATTACCGGCCTCTCCGATTCGCCTAGCTTCTCAGACATTAAAAGCGTAGCTGCCTCAGCAGTACGCGGTTTTGAAGAAGGCGCCTACGACGAACTGTATATTGTCTATAACCAGTTCCTCAATGCCATGACGCAAATTCCGGTGCTCAAAAAGCTGCTGCCGCTTGGTGATGTAACGGAATCACCAGCTGGCGAAAAAGCGGACTACGAATATGAGCCGTCGCCGGAAGCGGTATTGGATGTGCTGCTGCCGAAGTATGCGGAGACTGTTATTTACAGTGCTCTGCTGGAAGGCAAAGCGAGTGAATTTGGTGCGCGGATGACTGCGATGGGCAATGCGACGAAAAATGCTACGAAGATGATAGATGTATTGAGCTTGACATACAACCGTGCGCGTCAAGCGGCGATTACGCAAGAAATTGCGGAAATTGTCGGCGGCGCAAACGCACAGCAATAATAGTTCCCGGCAGCTAACGCACGGGAAGCGAGAAAACTTTTAGGAGGTACCTCAATGAGCAACGGGCGCGTTGTCCAGGTAACAGGACCAGTAGTCGATATTGCATTCGACAATGGCCATTTGCCGGATATCCTGAATGCGATAAAAATCGAGAAGAAAGCTCAAAACGCTAATGAGCGCGACATCAACCTCACAGTTGAAGTTGCGACTCACCTTGGTGACAACCTGGTGCGTTGCGTAGCGATGTCTTCTACTGATGGTCTGGTTAGAGGAGCGGAAGCGGTCGACCAAGGTCGTCCAATTACTGTACCTGTAGGACCAGCAACTCTTGGCCGCGTGTTTAACGTACTTGGCGATCCGATCGACAACAACGGCGATGTAGACCGTTCGATCTCCAATCCGATTCACCGCCAAGCGCCGACATTCGAAAACCTGTCGACGCAACAAGAAATTTTGGAAACAGGCATTAAAGTTATCGACTTGATGGCCCCATACGCGAAGGGCGGTAAGATCGGCCTCTTCGGCGGCGCGGGCGTAGGCAAGACGGTAACGATGCAAGAGCTTATCCACAACATTGCCCAAGAGCACGGCGGTATTTCCGTTTTCGCAGGCGTTGGCGAGCGTACTCGTGAAGGTAACGACTTGTACCACGAGATGAGCGACTCCGGCGTTATTGCCAAAACGGCAATGGTATTCGGTCAGATGAACGAGCCTCCAGGCGCGCGTCTGCGCGTAGCCTTGACTGGTCTGACAATGGCGGAATATTTCCGTGACGAAGAAGGCCGTGACGTGCTGTTGTTCGTCGACAACATTTTCCGGTTTACGCAAGCGGGTTCCGAGGTTTCGGCGCTTCTCGGCCGTATGCCTTCCGCGGTTGGTTACCAGCCTACGCTGGCAACTGAGATGGGACAATTGCAAGAGCGGATTACATCCACTAAAAAAGGTTCAGTAACGTCGATTCAAGCGATCTACGTTCCTGCCGATGACTATACTGACCCGGCTCCAGCTACGGCGTTTGCTCACTTGGATGCAACGACAAACTTGGAGCGTAACATTGCAGCGATGGGTATTTTCCCAGCTGTTGACCCGCTAGCTTCTTCTTCCCGTATTCTGGCTCCAGAAATTTTGGGCGAAGAGCACTATCAAGTTGCACAAGGTGTTAAGAAGCTTCTGCAACGATACAAAGAGCTTCTTGATATTATCGCGATTCTCGGTATGGATGAGTTGTCCGAGGAAGACAAGCAGATCGTTCACCGTGCGCGCCGCATTCAGCTGTTCCTGTCGCAGCCGCTGCACGTTGCTGAAGCGTTTAACGGTATGCCAGGCGTGTACGTGCCGGTTAAAGACACCGTCCGCAGCTTCAAGGAAATTCTTGAAGGGAAGCATGACGATCTTCCGGAACCGGCGTTCCACAACGTCGGATCGATTGAAGGCGCAGTCGAGAAAGCTAAGACGCTTGCTCAAGGGCTGTAATACGCCGTTGATGGAGGGATCCGCATGAGCACCTTTTTATTAGAAATCGTCACGCCTGAGCGTAAAGTGTACGCTGAGGATGTTGATATGGTTATTGTTAAAGGCACCGAGGGTGAAATGGGTATTTTGCCTAATCACGTACCGCTTGTAACGCCGCTTAATATTGCACCTGTGAGAATCAAGAAAGGCCGTTCCGAAGAAGTTCTTGCTGTGAATGGCGGTTTCGTTGAGGTTCGCAAGGAAAAGGTCGTTATCTTGGCAGAAAGCGCAGAGCTTGCCGGCGATATCGATGTTGATCGTGCCAAAGCGGCTAAACAGCGTGCTGAACAACGGTTAACCGGCAAACAAGACGAGTATGACTTCCGTCGTGCTGAACTTGCATTGCAACGGGCGATGAATCGTCTGGGCGTTAAGCAGGGTTAGGAAATAATGGTACAGTCAACAACGCCGAAACATCATGTTCAATATGATGTTTCGGCGTTGTTTTTTGGTTGAGGAACAGGGGGAAAACTAATCCATCATAGACGGAAGTGGTAGCTTTTGTTATAATTGTGAGGGAATTTTGACAAGCGGGGCGTATTTTTGCTCTGCACGAATATCGATGCGCACGGAGGCGATTGTATGGAGAAGTACATCAATAACTACGTGATTGTAACGATTTTCATCATTTTGGGCATTCTCCTTCCGGTCGTTGCTTTGACGGTTGGTCGTTTGCTGCGGCCGAATAAGCCGACTGACGAGAAGAAGACAACCTATGAGAGTGGCAATGAACCGACAGGGGAAGGCCAGATCCGCTTCAACGTGCGTTACTACTTGTTCGCGCTTATGTTTGTTGTATTTGATGTAGAAACCGTTTTCCTATATCCGTGGGCCGTTGTGTACAAACAGTTCGGCCTTTTTGTGCTTGTTGAAATGTTCATTTTTGTGGCGTTGTTAGCAACTGGACTCATCTATGCCTGGAAGAAGAAGGTGTTCAAATGGAATTCAATTTAGCCTCGATTACGCCGGCAGAGCGTCAGGAATTGGAACGCAACGTATTTATGGGCACATTGGAACAATTGAAGGCATGGGCGCGCAGCAACTCGCTGTGGCCGCTGACTTTCGGCCTCGCTTGCTGCGCGATCGAAATGATGGGGACGGGCGCTTCACATTATGATCTGGACCGGTTCGGCGTCATATTCCGCACATCTCCGCGGCAGTCCGACGTTATGATTGTGGCCGGAACAGTAACGAAGAAGATGGGGCCATTATTGCGTAGACTGTACGACCAGATGCCTGAGCCAAAATGGGTAATTGCGATGGGCTCATGCGCCACTGCAGGAGGGCCGTACGTCCATTCCTACGCAGTGATGAAAGGGGTCGACCAGGTTGTGCCGGTCGATGTCTATATTCCGGGCTGTCCGCCGAACCCGGCTGCTTTAATCTATGGGATAAATAAACTGCAGGAAAAAATCCGTTATGAAGCCAAGACCGGAAAGCAGGTGACTGGCCGATGAGCGAGGAGCAAGAGAAGCAAAAGGCGGCGGCTGATCCGGAGCGGGAGGCCAAATTGAAGGCAGCTGCCGAGGCGCGCGCTGCGAAGGCTGCGGCGAAAGCGGCGGCGGCAGGGGGAGAGCCGGCTGGCGCCGTGGAAGCGAAGGCGCCGTCTCCTAAACAGCCTGAGTTGGATGAGATTGTCCAGCTTTTACAGACAAAGCTGGATAATAGCGCGATTGTGGAAGCGCAAATTAATGAGCTGAATGGTCATATGCCGAATATCGTCGTTCAGCCGGAACATTGGCCTGCTGCCGCGGAGCTGCTCAAGAGCGAACTGGCATTTCATTATTTGCGGAATGTGTCTGGTGTCGATTATGAAACGTATTTGGAGGTTGTCTACCATCTGGTGTCGTTAGAGACCAAGAAGGAACTGGCGGTGAAGGTCCGCACAGAGCGCGAAGCGGCTTCTGTGCCTTCAGCGACGCCAATCTGGGCAACCGCAAACTGGAATGAACGGGAAATCTATGACTTGCTTGGCATCGATTTTGCCGGTCACCCTGATATGAGGCGCATTATGATGCCTGACGACTGGGCGGGGCATCCGCTGCGCAAAGATTACGAACCGCTTGATCCGGAGGTGTAGAAGGCCGTGATTCGTACCGAGGAATTGTTGCTTAATGTAGGACCGCAGCATCCCAGCACACATGGCGTCTTTCGCATTATCGTCAAGCTGGACGGCGAGATGATTACGGAAGCGACGCCTGTGATGGGCTATTTGCACCGCGGGACGGAGAAGCTTGCGGAGTCGTTGAATTATACGCAAATTATTCCGTATACCGATCGGATGGATTATGTTTCGGCGATGACGAATAATTATGTCTTATGCCACGCCGTTGAGACGATGCTGGAGCTGGAAATCCCGGAGCGGGCCGAGTTTTTGCGCCTGATCGTCATGGAGCTGCAGAGGGTAGCCAGCCATCTGGTCTGGTGGGGAACCTATCTGCTCGATATTGGGGCGATGAGCCCGTTTCTATATGCGTTTCGCGATCGGGAAATCATCATTGATCTTTTTAATGAATTGTGCGGTGCCAGATTGACATACAATTATATGCGGGTCGGTGGCGTAAAGTGGGATGCGCCGAGCGGCTGGATCGATAAAGTGCGCGATTTTATCCCGCATATGGAGAAGCGGATGCTGGAGTATGACAAATTGGTAAGCGGCAACGAAATTTTTCTCGCCCGGATTAGAGGTGTTGGGCACTACGACGCTGATACAGCGATTCAGTACGGTCTCTCAGGAGCGAATCTGCGGTGCACAGGGGTAGATTGGGATCTGCGTAAAGCGAAGCCGTACAGCCTCTATGAGCGCTTTGAATTTGATGTGCCGGTTTCTAGCGGGGGGGACTGTTACGCGCGTTATTTGCTTCGTATGGAGGAAATTCGCCAGTCGTTGCGAATATTAAAGCAAGCGATCGAACAATTTCCGGCTTCAGGCGAGACGATGGGGAAAGTTCCGCGGGTTATTCGCCCCCCGGCAGGCGAGGTATATGTTAGTATAGAATCACCGCGCGGCGAAATCGGCTGCCACATTGTATCCAAGGGGAAGGCGGAGCCCTACCGTTTAAAATTCCGCAGGCCCTCCTTTGTTAATTTGCAAATATTGCCGAAGCTGCTTGTCGGCGAGACGATGACAAATCTGATTACGATATTAGGCGGAATTGATATTGTCGTTGGGGAGGTGGATGGCTGATGGGGGCATGGCTGGATGAAACATTGACATGGGGAAACGCTTTGATTTTTTTTCTATGGGCTGTTATTTTGCTTGTCATTGTACTTGGCTTTGTCACCTATGCGATCTACTTTGAACGGAAGGTTATCGGCTGGATGCAATTGCGGATCGGGCCCAATCGGGTAGGACCGCTTGGTTTGCTGCAGACGGTTGCCGATATTGCCAAGCTGCTCATGAAGGAGGATACCATCCCGCGCAAGGCAGACCGCGTGCTGTTCATCCTGGCGCCGGCTCTCGCCTATATTCCGGCATTTGCGGTATTGGCAGTCATCCCTTATACGAATAAGCTGTACTTTGCAGATATTAATGTGGGGCTGCTCTACTATGTGGCGCTATCCGGCATCACGACGCTTGCAATTGTACTGGGCGGCTGGGCCTCGAACAACAAATATGCCTTACTGGGCGGCATGCGTTCCGCGGCGCAAATGATCAGCTATGAAGTGCCGCTCGTTATTTCCGTCGTAGGAGTCATTATGCTGTCAGGCACGATGAATTTGCGTTCGATCGGCGAGCAGCAGGGAGACTGGTTTTGGCAGTGGAATTTTCTTCCACAAATTATCGGCTTCGCAGTCTTTATTATAGCGGCGATATCAGAACTGAACCGCACGCCTTTTGATTTGCCGGAAGCGGAATCGGAGCTGGTGGCCGGCTATCATGTAGAATATAGCGGATTTCGGTTTGCGTTCTTCATGCTTGCAGAGTACGTTTATATTTATGCGATTGCCGCGTTGACAACGGTGCTGTTTTTGGGCGGATGGCATGCTCCGTTAGCCTTTCTGGATTTTGTTCCAGGAATTGTCTGGTTTTTGCTCAAATTTGTGTTTATCGTATTCTTTATATTTTGGCTGCGCGCTACGATGCCGCGGATCCGGGTCGATCAGTTAATGGGGCTCGGCTGGAAGGTATTACTGCCGCTTGCGCTGCTTAATGTGTTTGTTACAGCGATCTATATGGAGCTTTTTATTAAAGGATAACGGAGGGAAGCGGAATGAAGGGTCTCTTGAAAGGGCTTGGCGTCACCTTTAAATCGATGACAGCAAAGAAAGTTACCACTTCCTATCCCGATGAACCATACGTTATGCCGGATCGTTTTCGAGGTATCCAGCATTTCATTCCGGATTTGTGCATCGTCTGCAATCAATGTGCGCGCATTTGCCCTACAGACTGCATCACGCTGACAGGGAAGCCGAACCCTGATCCGGAGAAAAAAGGGAAAGTGATCGATACCTTCGATATTAATTTTGAAATTTGTATTTTATGCGATCTTTGCACCGAGGTTTGTCCGACGGAGGCGATCGTCATGACGAACCAGTTCGAGCTCGCTGCTTATAGCCGGGATGATCTGTTCAAGGATATGGAGTGGCTGGACAATAACAATCAGCTGGTACGCAAGGATAATAACAATATTGGAGCGCCGCAGGCTGCGAAAGGGGGCGGCAAGAAAGATGTTTAACGTGCCCATGACCGGCGAGTTCATCGCATTTTTTATCTTGTCCGTCATCATTATTTGCGGCGCGGTACTGATGGTCAGCTTTACGAAGGTCGTTCACATGGTTGTGTCGCTAGCGGCAGTATTTATCGGTATTGCCGGACTGTTTATATTGCTTCAGGCTGAATTTCTGGCATTTGTACAGGTGCTTATTTATGCAGGCTCGGTATCGATCCTGATGATATTCGGCATTATGATGACGAAGCATCAGGATGCCGAGGCGGAGAAAAGCAAGCCGCTGCAGGAGGTATTGGCCGGTGTCGGGGCGCTTGCGCTTTTCGGAATGTTGTTTTATGCCATTCGTCAAACGGAGTTTCCCGAAGCACAAGCCTTCACAGGCGGCGACAACAATGTTATGGAAATCGGCAAGCAGCTCTTTACCACTTATGTGATACCATTTGAGCTTGTTTCGGTGCTGCTCACCGTAGCGTTTATCGGGGCGATTGCGGTCGCGAAGAAGGAGGCGGAGTAAATGTTATCTTCCTATCTGACTATAGCGGCCATTTTGTTTTGTGTCGGGCTGTACGGTGCGCTTGCCAAGCGCAATGCGGTCGTTGTATTGCTCTCAATTGAGCTGATGCTAAATGCAGTAAATCTGAATCTGGTCGCTTTTTCCAAGTATGGCTTCTTTCCTTCGTTAACAGGGCAAATGTTCTCTTTGTTCACCATAACGGTTGCAGCCGCGGAGGCGGCAGTAGGAATTGCGGTGCTCATTGCATTGTTCCGGGCGAGGGGAACGGTAAACGTCGACGAATTCGATGAAATGAGGAGGTAGTCGCACGTGGATACCGTATTTTCACATTATGCTTGGATTATCCCGCTATTTCCGCTGGCTGCATTTGTGCTGCTGCTCGCGTTCGGGCGCGGCTTCAAAGGTGCAGGCGTCCTGATTGGCACGGGAGCTTCACTCATTTCGCTCATTTTGGCGCTGCTTGTGCTGTTTGAGCGGCTGGCTGCGAATATGGAAGACTACCGTGACGGATTCAAATGGATCGGGATCGGCAATGTCCAGCTGACAATCGGATTCGAGGTCACCAATTTGTCCGCTTTAATGCTGGCAGTAGTAACGGCGGTCTCCTTCCTGGTTAATTTGTATTCTGCCGGGTATATGAAGGGTGACGAGCGGATTACGGTGTTTTACGGATACATCGCATTGTTCAGTTTTTCCATGCTGGGACTCGTACTTGCTGACAATATGCTGGCACTTTATATTTTTTGGGAGCTTGTGGGCGTCTGCTCTTTCCTGCTGGTCGGCTTTTGGTATCAGCGGCCGGCGGCCCGGGCGGCAGCCAAAAAGGCGTTCATTGTTACCCGTATCGGCGATGCCGGCTTGCTGCTGGCGATTTTGCTGCTGTTCTGGTATATGCCCAATCATGCGCTCGATTTTGTAACGATTCAAAATGTGTTCGAGCAAGCCGGCACAATAACGGCCGGGATCACAACTTTGATTGCGCTGCTCATCTTTGTCGGCGCCGTAGGCAAGTCGGGGCAATTTCCGCTCCATGTATGGCTGCCTGATGCGATGGAGGGGCCGACGCCGATTAGCGCGCTCATTCACGCTGCAACCATGGTTGCGGCAGGCGTATATCTTGTAGCGAGAACCTTTGATATTTTTGAAGCTTCGCAAGCGGCGATGACGACTGTCGCTTATATCGGTGCATTTACAGCTATTTTGGCGGCAACGATCGCGCTTGTGCAAAATGATTTGAAACGTATACTGGCGTATTCTACGATTAGCCAGCTTGGCTATATGATGCTGGCGCTCGGCCTCGGCTCGCTGACAGGCGGCATTTTCCACCTTGTGACGCATGCTTTTTTCAAAGCGCTGCTGTTTCTTGGCGCAGGCTGCGTCATTCATGCGGTACATACACAGAACATTCAAGAAATGGGCGGCCTCGGGTCGCGGATGCGCGTAACTGCGTGGACTTTTGCGATCGGCGCTATGGCGCTGTCCGGCATACCGCCATTTTCCGGCTTTTGGTCGAAGGATGCCATATTGAACACGGCTTTACAGGAAAACCATCCGGTGCTGTTCGCCATTGGCGTCATTACGGCCTTCTTCACAGCTTTTTATATGGCGCGTCTCTACTTCCTTGTTTTTGCGGGCAAATCCAAGGGAGAGCAAGGGGCAAAGGAAGCTTCCTGGACGATGACGACGCCTTTAATCGTACTAGCTTTGCTCACGATTGCAGCGGGCTTCATCGAGACACCCTGGAACAACACGCTGGGCAGATGGCTTTCCGACGATGGCACGGCTGCCCATACGGGCGGAGGGCTCGTGATGGTGATTTCGGCAGCGGTAGGCATTTTAGGCTTATATTTGGGCTGGCTGGTCTTTGTCAAAGGGATGATTGCCAGAGATCTGATTTCGTCGAGAATGCCTTGGCTGGTGAGGCTGCTGGAGCGCGGCTATTACTTGGATGAATTGTATCAGCTTATTTTTGTTCGCGGCTTGCGGTCGCTTGGCACACTTCTTCAAGCGATCGATGATTATGTGGTCGGCGGCTTCGTCCGTCTCGTCGGAGGCGCCGCTGTCGTCTTCGGCAAGGGCGGAACGCGGCTGCAGAACGGGCAAGTGCAAACCTATGGCGTCATTACAGTGCTTGGACTTATTGTGCTCATTGTTGCGATTGCCGGAAGGAGGTTCTGGTAATGCCTGCCGATATTCCTATTTTAACGCTCATTACCTTCTCTCCGCTGCTTGGCATTCTCGTTTTGCTCCTGTTGCCCAAACAGCAGGTTCGTTCGTTAAAAGCAACGGCGATTGTGGCTACGCTTATTCCGCTCCTGCTATCGCTCTGGCTGTTTGCCAATTTCGAGAATCATGGAAATGGAGCAGCCTACGCGGAGCAGGCTACGTGGGTGGAAGCGCCGCTGAACAAAGAAATGCTGCGCGGCGTCACGACCTATATGTTCAAGTTTCAGTATCACATGGGGATTGACGGCATTTCGCTGCCGCTCGTGCTGCTGACGACGATCGTTGCGTCGATGGCTGCGCTTGCTTCTGTCCATATCAAGAAAAGATGGAAAGCCTTTTATCTATGGTTTTTGCTGCTGGAGATCGGCATGCTTGGCATATTTATGGCGCGGGATGTATTTCTCTTTTTCGTCTTTTTCGAGCTGACGCTCATTCCGATGTTTTTCCTGATCGGGATTTGGGGAGGCGGCAACCGGGAAAAGGCAGCCACCCGCTTTTTGCTCTACAACGGTATCGGTTCTGCCATTATGCTGGCGGCATTCGTAATGCTTGTCTCGACGGCGGGGTTCAATATGGAATCGCCGGACCCGCAAAACGTTCACTATATTTACAGCGGCAGTTATGAAACGCTGCAGGCTAATTTGACCAATCCGGAGTCTTATGTCAATTTGTCGCCGGAACAAATGCCGGGGAACCCTTTTTATATGTCAGAGACGATGAAGTGGTCCATCTTTATTATGCTGCTCATCGCTTTCGGCATTAAATTGCCCTTCTTTCCATTTCATACCTGGATGCTGCGGGTGCATGTGGAGGCGCCGCCGTCAATTGTTATGCTGCACTCGGGCGTGTTGTTGAAGATGGGGGCATACGGGCTCATTCGGTTCGGATTATTGCTTTTTCCCGCACAGGCAAAGGAATGGGCGCTTGTCCTCGCTTTGCTCGGTGTTATTAATTTGCTATACGGGGCCGTTCTAGCCTTCGTGCAAACGGAATTAAAGCTTGTGCTCGCTTACTCTTCTATCAGCCATATGGGGATCGTTCTTCTTGGGATTGCTTCGCTTAATGAAATCGGCTTGCAGGGGGCTATCGTGCAATTAGTGTCCCATGGCTTGATTTCAGCTCTGCTCTTTTTGATTGTGGGCAGCTTGCAGGAGCGCACCGGTACGACAATGCTGGCCGACTTGGGAGGCTTGGCGCGGAGCTTGCCGTTTATGAGCGGCATCTTTTTGACGGCTGGTTTGGCTTCTTTAGGACTGCCGGGCTTGTCAGGATTTGTAGGAGAGTTTTTAGCGCTGCTCGGATTATTCGATTCGATGCGGATTATAACGGCAATTGCGGTGCTGGGTGTTATTTTAACAGCGGTTTACATGCTGCGGAGTATACTGTCTATTACATTCGGCGCAATGCCGGAGCGATTCGCGGCTTTACGCGATGTGCGCTTGATTGAAGCTTTGCCGATGATCGCGCTGTTAGCTTTTATCATTCTGCTCGGTGTTTATCCGTCGATTTTGCTTGAGCCGATGAAGATCAGCCTGAATGCGGCCTTAGCGCAACTATCGATGAAAGTGGGGGGATAGAAGGATGAGCGTGGACAATTCGATGCCGCAATTTGAGCCGTTGACATGGACCGATGCCGTCTATCTGACCCCGGAATGGATACTGGCTGCAGCTTTTGTTTTGCTCATTATACTGGACCTGGCGCTGCCGCGGCGGATGGGCCGAAATGTAATCGGCTGGCTGACGCTTGCCGGGTTTGCCGCTTCGCTGGGCGCTGTTCTGTGGCGGCTGGCGGAGATGAGCGCAGGCGCACTAGGAGAGGCGCCGGAAATTATTCGCCTGCTTGGCGACAGCTATCGAATCGACCAGTTTGCTAGTATACTAAAGCTGATCTTGTTAGCTGCTGCTATTTTGATCGTCTTAATGAGCCTGGGGACTGTAAGGCGAGAGGAGATTCCGCATAAAAGCGAGTTCTATTATTTAATGCTCCCTGCTGTTCTGGGGGCTATGATGATGGCTTCCTCGGGTGACTTGGTCACTTTGTATCTCGGGTTGGAAGTGATGAGCGTTACAACGTATGTTCTGGTTGCCATGCGCAAGCATGCCGCGCAATCCGCGGAAGGGGCATTCAAATATGTTGTAACCGGGGGGATATCGTCGGCGCTCATTTTGTTCGGGATGTCCTATCTGTACGGCTTGACGGGTACGACGAATCTGGGAAGAATGGCGGGTATGCTGCAAATGGCGGGAGCTGAACTTCAAGAGCTGCTCTATGTCGCTGTCTTTATGCTCGTTGCAGGACTGGGCATTAAGATCGCCGCCGCTCCATTCCATACCTGGGCTCCTGATGTGTACCAGGGAGCGCCGACACCGGTTACGGCCTTCCTGGCGATTGTCTCCAAAGCTGCGGTATTCGCAGTGCTGTTTCGGATTATTTACAACCTTGCCTTTGCCTTGTCGGCCTCGGAAAATCCGGTGGGCGGGGATATATTCCTGCTGCTGCTCATCCTGGCCGCTGCCGCCATGCTTGTCGGTACGACCGCAGCTTTGAAGCAGCGCAATGTGAAGCGGCTCATGGCTCTGTCCGGCGTAGCCAACGCAGGCTATCTGCTTGTGCCAATCGGGGTATCCATTAAAGGGGCGCATATGGCCAATTTCGGCGAATTTGCCTTTTACCTTATCGCTTATGTGCTGATGAATGTCGGGGCATTTGCGGTGATATCGATTGTTCAGGCAGCTGCCGGGCATGAGGAGGTCAAAGGATTTTCCGGACTATATTACCGCGCTCCGTGGACGGCTGCGGCCATGATCGTATTTATATTGTCATTAGCAGGATTGCCGATCAGCGGCGGATTTTTCGGGAAACTGTTTATTTTACTGGGAGCCGCGCAATCGCATGCGTATTGGATTGTGGCGATTATGGTTATCAGCAGCGTAATTTCCTACTATTTTTATTTTGCAATTATACGCCAAATGTTTATGCGCGGTACTGGAGAGGAGTCAGAAATACGAGTGCCGGTGACGACGGGCGTTGTCATCTGGGTCAGTGCCGTACTCACAGTTGCGCTCGGTATCGTTCCAGGCTGGCTTGCAGGCTGGTTAAATGACCACTTCTCTTTGTTGACAGACCTTATGATCCGCTATTGACGGCTCAAAAATGTTCCAATTTAAGAAAAGACAGCTTCAACTGCCAGATTTATATGGTGGCAGAGGCTGTCTTTTTTGCGATAATGGGAAGGATTCAGGGGTATGAACGCGAAAGGTTCTATATAACAATTTGCAAGTTAAAAAGGTTGATCTACAATGAAAAGCATTTATTTGAAGCGGACTGCATTAGCGGTGCTGGTGCTGGTTATAGGGTTGTTTTTTCAATCTACAGGGAAAGAGGGCGAATTATGGAGGGGCGCCGCAGCGGCGGAGCAAGCAGGCTCTCCCAGCTGGCTGCTCAAATGGCGCGACAGTGAGCAGACCGTTCCATTGCCGCAGACTACAATCGTTCATCAGCAGCCAGAGACCGGGATTGCAGTGGTACGGCCATCCGGGACGGGTGTTGACGCTGCGTTATGGCTGAAGCGGCTGCAGGCGTTGGAGCAGGTTGAGTACGTACATCCCAACAATCGAGTAACTTTGCTGGCAGCGTCTTCCGTGCCGAATGACCCGGAGCTGCCCAAGCAGCATTATTTGGATCAAATCGGCGCCAAAGCGGCATGGACGGTTGTCCATGATCAGACCGATCTGACGATTGCGCTGGTAGATACAGGAGTAGATTTGCAGCATCCGGATTTGAAAGATAACTTGGTAGCGGGGACGAATCTCGTAGCCCCAGGCAAGCCGCCCAAGGATGACAACGGGCATGGCACAGGCGTAGCCGGCGTGCTGGCTGCAGTAGGTAACAATGGAAAAGGAGTATCGGGCATTCTCTGGAAAGCTAAAATTATGCCGATTAAAGCGCTTGATGCCGATGGATATGGCGATGAGGAGAAGTTGGGCGATGCAATTTTATATGCAATTAAAAATAAAGCGCGCATTGTCGTATTGTCTGTAGGCCTGTATCGGTACTCTCCTTATTTGGAGGACGTTGCTAGATATGCCGAAAACAAAGGCGTCCTGCTTGTAGCGGCCACAGGAAATGATGGCGAAAAGCTGGGCGATTTGGTAGAGGTGAAGTATCCGGCTGCCTATCCAACTGTATTGGCTGTATCGGGAGCGACCCCTGACAACAAACCGGAGCCGCGAGCCAACTCCGGTCCGGAGGTTGATCTGGCAGCGCCATGGAATGTATACACGACCGCTATGGGCGGCGGTTATAAAAAGGAACAGGGGACGTCGCTGGCGGCGCCCCAGGCTGCCGCGGCGGCGGCATTAGTCTGGTCGATTCACCCGGAATATAAACCTTACCAAATTCGGGAAGTGCTGCGGCAAAGCGCCAAAGATATCGGACCGCCAGGGATTGATCATGCAACCGGCTATGGTTTGCTGCAGGTCGGCAAAGCGGTCACATTGAATATGAAGGCCGACGGTTATGAACCTAACGAGACAAGAAGCGCCGCGAAAAAAATTCCAATCGGAACCATGATCTCGGCTCAATTGACAGGCGGCGCCGATCGGGACTGGTTTGCAGTTGATGTTCCTTTTGACGGCAAGCTGGTGCTCGAGCTGGGGACCGCCGGCAAAGAAGGGAATGTAAAACTTGCCCATTTTGCGGGGGCAAGGCAGCAATCTGTCAAGCAAATGAAAATAGGCAACCAAACGGCGGAATGGAACGTAAAGAAAGGGCGAAACTATATTTTGCTGCAGCTGTCAGACGGTTATAGCAAGGATGAGCTTCCTTATTTGTTAACCGTGAAGTTCAAGCATTTGCCGGATGCCTATGAAAGTAATGATAAAATGGAGGAAGCGTATGAATTGGAGCCTCGCTCGCAGACGCTGACCGCCAATTTTCATCAGACCGGTGACCGCGACTGGTTCAAGATTGAATTCAAGCAGAGCGGCACACTGCAGGTACGTGTCACGCCTGATTCGGTCCGTATTGACCCCGCGCTGGCGATTGGTCGTGCAGGGGAAGCATTAATCCAGACGGATGAAAATAAAGAGGGGGAGCCCGAAATATCCCGGGAGATTGCCGTAACGCCAGGAATCTATTATATTCGCGTTCATGATGCGATCTCGTCGAAGGCAAGCCCTACTATTGCCCAGTATGAATTAAAGCTGGAGTATCAGAAAAAGCTGATCGATCCGAATGAGCCTAACGATAAGCCGCATGAGTCGACGGTTATCCGGCTTGGATCAACGTATTCCGGCGTCATTAGCACTCGCGGCGATGAGGATTGGTTCCAAGTCAGATTGGCGAAGCAAAGTGCTGCCAAGATCGCGATCACCGAGATCCCCGAGGGGGTGCGGATGAAAGCGGAATTGTACGACAAGCGGCAGTCCTTGCAGGAAGCACTAACCTCCAAAGGAAGGACGCTGGCTGGTGAGCGAAAGCTGGAGGCGGGATTGTACTACATCAAGGTAACGGCCAGTGTACCGTTCGATAAACAGTATTATAAGCTGCGCGTGCAGGCAGAGCCGTTAATAGCCGGCTTTCGCGATATTGCCGGCACTTGGGCGGAGCGTCCAATAGCGGAGCTTAGCCGGCGGGGGATCGTCAGCCAAAGCCTGGATTGGCGTTTTTATCCAGCACGCAGCATTACGCGTGCAGAGGTTGTCGCGATGCTCGTCAGGGCGCGCAATTCGCCGGCGAGCGGCAAAAGCATTAGCTTTAAGGACGTTCCCGATAAGCATTGGGCCAGAGATGTTATTGCGAAGGCTGTTAATGCCGGATGGGCAAGCGGCTATGTAGACGGCTCGTTCCGCCCGGAGAAAGCGATAACGCGCGAAGAGATGTCCGTTATGCTGGCCAGAGCTTTTCAATTGAAGGTAGAGAAGCTTAACAGCGCGCCTTTCACTGACATTCCTCTTACTCGCTGGTCGGCTGCGGAGCTGGCTGCAATGAAGCGATTGAAATGGATCAGCGGTTATTCCGGCAATTTGTTCAAGCCGGAAGTTATAGCGACGCGCGCGGAATTCGCCGCGTTGCTGCAAAAAGCTTTGGATTGAAGTGGATCTGAGCGGACCTAGGAGGCTCTAGGTCGGCTATGTTCCTATGGAAAGTAGGGCGAAGCGGGCGGTAGCGGACCGTGGATCCGTTATCTGTGAACAAACGCGCCAAAATGGCGGGGATGCGGACCGTAGATCCGTTATTGGCCGCAAATCGCCGCGTAAACCTGGCAAAGTCCGCAAATAACGGATCGTGTGTCCGCGAAACCTCCGAAAGAGCCGGTTTTCGACCAAATAAAGGATCGTATGTCCGCGTGTCACAGTTACCCTATGCTGCGGCAAATGCTAACGGATGTCACGGACGCTATTTCCGAAAATCCGACCGGTCTGAAATTGTAACGGAACTATGCGCCGCTATTTGATGATGCTGAGCCTGATTTTGCAAGAAAACGTCGAATTAAGATCGCTCACTTCCGTCCCTCTTCAAAAAGAGGGGTTATTGGCGAAATAAGGTCTGTGGCTTCCGTCTAGATGAAACTGCTTTGCAGCTTGCCTCTTCTCCGGGGCTCAAACCACTGACCACCGCTGCCGGCGATGAAGGCAAATAAGGTTTCAGGGGAAGAAACTTGTTCCGCACCAAGGACTCCGTCAGAAGTTTTTCTCATGATTAAAAAAAGGTTCTTACATCTTTATAAGGAGGCTATATTAACTATATGAATGTTGATCAGCTGGTAACAACAACAGGCTTGATGGGACTGCTGCGAATCATTGTGGAACTGTTTTCCATTCTGGCGGCCTGGATCGTCATTCAGGATGTGCGCTTTGATGTATTTTTGCGGCAGCCGCGAGGTGTGAAGGCGCGAATCTTACAAGTAATGATAGCCGTCATTATTGGACATTTGTTTGCAAATTTTTTATTTTCGTATTGGCAGTGGTCGTCGGCGTTGAAGTTTCTTGTCGAATAACTATGTTGAAAAATGTCAACAATGGATAGTACAAGACGGTACAAAAAAAGGATGGCCGTGCGAATAGTATAAAATGCTGCCAAATTAATGAAGCAAAAGCTTATAATATTCAAGCGCAGGGCCGCCGTTTTGCGGCTAAAAAAGATAAGTGAAGCATAGTGTCACAACTTAGCCCTTATCTTTTAAAAATAACGCTTGTCGATTCATGTAGCCCGATGATATGATGAAGAATGTGCACTAAAATGAGATGCCAATTATTGCAGTATCAGGGAAAAGAAACTACTGCGCGCGGAGGGAAACCTAAAGATGAGCAAAATAATCGTCCGCGGCGGCCAGCGACTAACCGGAAACGTTCGTGTCAGCGGCGCCAAGAACGCCGTACTGCCGATTCTCGCGGCCACGTTACTTGCACAAGAGGGAGATAGCGTAATTACCGACGTCCCTTTTTTAGACGATGTGAATACCATTCAGCAAGTACTTGCTTCGCTGGGAGCAAGACTAACATATGAGAAAGAAACGATGCGCATCTCCGCGCAGCAGCTAACCTCCTATGAGGCGCCGTATGACCTCGTCCGCAAAATGCGGGCATCCTTTTTGGTCATGGGCCCGCTGCTTGCCAGATTGGGTAAAGCGCGAATCGCTCTCCCGGGCGGGTGTGCGATTGGAACCAGGCCGATCGACCAGCATTTGAAGGGCTTTGAAGCGATGGGAGCGGAGATCGAACTCGGTCAAGGGTTTATCGAGGCACGTTCGGCCGGCCGTCTGAAGGGTGCCAAGATTTATTTGGATGTAGCAAGTGTAGGCGCGACAGAGAATATTATGACGGCTGCAGTGCTTGCTGAAGGAACGACGACGATTGAGAACGCGGCGAAAGAGCCGGAAATCGTCGATTTGGCCAACTATTTGAACGCGATGGGGGCCAAGGTGCGCGGTGCTGGCACAGGCGTTATTCGCATTGAGGGCGTCGACAAGCTGGTTGGTGTTGAACATACAGTAATTCCTGACCGTGTAGAAGCGGGTACTTATATGATTGCAGCGGCAATTACGGGTGGAGATGTCCACGTTGAAGGTGCGATTGCGGATCATCTTGCTCCGGTCATTTCCAAGATGCAGGAAATGGGTGTAGAGATTGAGGAAACGGAAAACGGTCTGCGCGTATCTGCGCCGCATCCGTTGAAATCGGTTGATGTGAAGACATTGCCGTATCCAGGCTTTCCTACAGACATGCAGTCGCAAATGATGGCGCTCCTGATGGTATCCGAGGGGACCAGCATTGTAACGGAAACTGTTTTCGAGAATCGTTACATGCATGTAGAAGAGTTCCGCAAGATGAGCGGACAAATTAAGGTTGAAGGCCGCACAGCCATTATTCGGGGCGGTGTTCAGCTTGAGGGCGCGAAAGTATGCGCAACCGATTTGCGTGCAGGAGCAGCACTCATCTGCGCTGCCTTGTGTGCAGAGGGAGAGACCGAAATTACCGGCATGCAACATATCGATCGCGGATATGTCGATATAGCGGGCAAGCTGGGTCGTCTGGGTGCGGATATTGAGCGTATCGAGCTTGTAGAGACAGCTTCAACAGTAGATAAAATGCAAACAATTGCCTCCGGCATTGAGGCGGCAGTACAAGCGGCAGGCGCGCAGCAGGCTGATCCCATTACCGCATCGGCAGCTAGCGAAGGCGCTCCTGAGAAGAAGCGGGAGAAGGATTTACCGCGTATTACAGCACAGCCGACATGGGCGTAGAATTGCCGGGCAATTACAAATACAGACTGTTCCTAAGCCAAATCAGGCGATAAGGGACAGTCTTTTTTATTTTTTCTAGTGCGGCCTAATCTGGTCCGCAAGGGAGTCGTTTTGGCGCGTTTGTTAACAGATAACGAATCCACGATCCGCTTCTGTTTATGAAGAAAACAGTTAGCTGTTCCCCCTCATGCGACTACACGGCATCATCACGACGTTGACGAGTGGGGCTAACGAACCTGAGACACGCTATTGGCCAATAAATCAGCTTGCTCAGCGCGTAACGAACCAGACACACGTTATTAGAGGAAAAAAGGCGGGAAAGCGGCCGATTTTCGGCGAATAACGATCGGTAGATTCGTTACAGCCCACAAGGCCCCATTTTGGGCCGAATAAGGATTGTCAGGTTCGTTAGCGGGTAGCGTACGTCTATTTTTGTCAGGCGAAACTTTAGATCGCTCCTCCACGGAGGACTTCGTATAGAAGTTCTTCTTGTCAAACTTGTATTCTCGCAAGAGCCGGCCCCGATACTGTTTCTCACGTTCTATCCTACTTGTGAGGTTCATAGACTATAGAAGTAGTGTTAAAGGGAAGGAGCAGACTATGAACAGAAAACGATTGAGATGGAATACCAGAAGATGGTGGACAGGCTTTGCGGCAGGTATTTTGCTTGCTGTGCTTGCAAGAGGCGTGATGTACATAAATGATCTGGGCCGTCATGTGGAGCAGGACGGCTTTGCCCGACTGGCAGAAATAGAATCGATTGATTTGCAGAAGGATAAAGCAGCTGCGAAGGCGACAGCAGCTAAGAAGCCTCCGGCAAAAGCGCTGCCGAAAGACTATGACCGTACTAGAGTATCTGTGTATCTTGAAAAGGAAAAACGGATAGAAACAGTGCCGCTCGAGCTTTATGTACGCGGCGTTATTGCCGGGGAAATGCCTGTGGAATTCGAGCAGGAGGCGTTAAAGGCGCAGGCGATCGCCGCACGCACTTATATTTATCGCCGTTTAAGCAGCGGGGATCACAGCGGAATGGCAAATATTCAAGCCGATGTCAGAAACACAGTACAGCATCAGGTCTACGTGCCGCTTGCGGAGCTGCTGAGCCGCTGGGAAGGAGAGCAGAAGGAGACGTATCTCACCAAGCTTAACCGGGCGGTAGAGGAGACGAAGGGGCAGATCGTTACGTATGACGGGGAGCCCATCCAGGCCACCTTTTTTTCTACCAGCAATGGCTATACTGAAAATGCCTCCGATTATTGGGCGTCGGCAGATATCCCTTATTTGCGAAGCGTAACCAGTCCATGGGACAAATTAATTTCGCCGGAATACAAGGAGACGACCAAGCTTAAAATTGCTGCAGTAGCGGAGAAGCTGGGCGTGAAGCCGAGTGAAGTGAAGCAAATGCGCGTGCTTGAAACAACGGAGGGAAAAAGGGTGAAAGCGTTAGTAGTAGGAGACAAGCAATTGAGCGGCCGCGAGGTAAGAGAGAAGCTGGGCCTTCCCTCATCGCAATTTACTTGGAGCTTTAAAGGGGACGAGGTGGAAATTACGACATACGGCTACGGGCACGGTGTAGGGATGAGTCAATGGGGAGCGAACGGGATGGCGCAGGAGGGAAAGACGGCGAAGGAAATACTGGCACACTATTATTCCGGGACAAAAGTGGAGACTGCCTCCAAGCTAGACTTGCAATCTTAAAAAATTCGAAACCTCACGTATAAACTGCTAGGTTGTGGCAACAATGGCTAGTGAGGTGATCGAACATGGAAGATCAAAACAAACCGAAGCTGAAAAAAGAAGATTCTCCTAAAACGATGATAGGAGAAACTGCCGTCAAACCTTCTGCATGGAGAAAGCTGCTGTCGAAAAAATGGACAGCTCCGGCAGCATTTATGGCCGCGGCAGCAATTATCGTAACCTTAATGTGGATCTATCGGGGAACGGAACAGACACCTTCGACAACTGACAGCAACCCCGAAGTGAGTCAGGTTACGGGCGAGGAGTCATTGGATTTGCCGGTAGACGATACACTCGAGGTAGCGTCAACGAATGAAACGATGCAATGGCCAGTCGTCAAACATAGTGATTATGACGTGGCAATGTCGCATTATGATGCCACAGCCTCCGATGAAGATCGGGCCGCTGCCATGATTCAGACAGGCAACACGTTCTCGCCGCATATGGGTATCGACCTGTCGAAGGCGGATGATCAGCCTTTTGACGTCATGGCGGCATTAAGCGGTACTGTTATTGTGGCAGAGTCTCATCCGCTAAACGGCGGTGTTGTTGAGATTAAGCATGCTGACGGGCTCGTCACAGTCTACCACAGTCTCACCAATGTTAATGTGAAGGTTGGCGATAAAGTGAAGCAAGGTAAGCAAATCGCCAAGTCTGGCCGCGATGAGCTTGAGAAAGAGCTCGGCAACCATTTGCACTTTGAAGTGCGTCAAAATGGCAAGCCGGTCAACCCGAATACATTGCTTGAGCAATAAGCTGTAAAAAAAATTTCTTTGTACGAAGAGGCAAAAGACAGGTGAATCCTTGTCTTTTGCCTTTTTTTGCCGGCATGAATGAAAATATTTGCACAAACTTAGCTTGTCACGCTTGGCCACAAAGAATATATACCCGTACCCCTCATATAATGTACCAAACTATCTCGAGTAGGGAGGCGGGAGCGTGCACGATTACATCAAAGAGCGTACCATCAAGATCGGCCGTTGCATTGTAGAAACAAAGCATACGGTACGAACGATTGCCAAAGAATTTGGCGTCTCCAAAAGCACGGTACACAAGGATTTAACCGAACGATTGCCAGAAATAAACGCCGAGTTGGCAGACCAGGTCAAGCATATACTGGAGTATCACAAATCGATCCGGCATCTCAGAGGGGGAGAAGCAACCAAGATTAAATATAAGAAAACGACTGGCCGTAAGCGCGAGGTGATGGCTGCCGCAAAAACATGACGAATTTTTCTACAAAAATAGAGGATTTTTGCAAGCTCTCAGCGAATAATGTACGGGATGAGCAATGAATCGACTACTATTCGCTTTGGGGGACTTACGACTTATGCTTAGCAAGGATATCGGAATTGATTTAGGTACAGCTAATGTATCCATCCATGTGAAAGGGAGAGGCGTCGTGCTGGATGAGCCTTCGGTCGTGGCGATCGAAAGCGACTCCAAGCGTGTGCTTGCGGTAGGCGGGGAAGCGCACCGTATGGTAGGGCGGACTCCTGGCAATATTGTGGCTATCCGGCCGCTTCGGGACGGCGTTATTGCCGATTTTGAAATTACAGAAATTATGCTGAAATCTTTTATCGACCGGGTCGGTGGACGTTCCTGGTACAGCCGTCCGCGTATTCTGATCTGTACGCCAGCGAATATTACTTCTGTCGAACAGAAGGCGATTCGTGAAGCGGCGGAACGCAGTGGTGCGCGCGATGTATTTCTGGAAGAAGAACCGAAAGCGGCCGCGATAGGCGCCGGGATGGATATTTATCAGCCTAGCGGCAATATGGTGGTCGATATCGGCGGCGGAACGACGGATGTTGCTGTACTGTCAATGGGCGACGTCGTAACCGCCTCTTCTATTAAGGTTGCTGGGGACAAGTTCGATGCAGCCATCATGAAGTATATTAAGAGCAAGTACAAGCTGCTCATTGGCGAGCGTACTAGTGAAGATATTAAAATGAAGATCGGAACGGTGTATGCGGACGGCGAACGTAACGAAATGGACATTCGCGGGCGCGATATGGTATCCGGTCTGCCGCTGACGGTTACGATTTACTCGGATGAGGTACGCGAAGCTTTGTGGGAGCCTATCTCATCTATCGTAGCTGCAGCCAAATCAGTCTTGGAGCGGACACCGCCCGAGCTATCTGCGGATATTATCGATCGGGGCGTCATTTTAACCGGCGGAGGCGCGTTGCTGGACGGTCTTGACGCGCTGCTGGCCGAACAGTTGAAAGTGCCCGTGCTGATTGCAGAAAATCCGATGCATTGCGTCGTTAAAGGGACAGGCCTTCTGCTGGATCATTTGGACCGCGCCCCGCGTAAAATATAGAGAGCCGCATTTGTACAGGTAGGGCGCCTATAAAAGGGGGGCGCGCCGAAGTGCAAATGATGCGAAAGATCTGTTTTCACTCTTCATGCCGAAAGAACGGATGCCGATATATATAGAAGATGCCGCATTTTCTGGCATCAACAATCGGATATAATCAGGAGGTCGGCTCCATGTTAAGAGGATTAGAGACGGCTGCTGCCGGGATGATCGCACAGCAGCATCGGCATGATACGGTGACAAACAATATTTCGAATATAAACACGCCCGGCTTTAAGCAAACGCATGCCTTGGCACGGTCTTTTCCGGAGATGCTGCTCGCCATTACAGGCGTTTCGGCTGAACAGGGAGGCAAGGTAGGACGTTTGAATACGGGCGTGTTTGCCGAGGAAAGCCTCGCCTTGCAGCTGCAAGGCGATTTAATGCAGACAAACCGCTCAACGGATTTTGCCATTGTGTCTGATATTCAAGTGCCGGGTGTGACTTTTGACCTATCTGGCAAAGCGGTACAACCGAACGGCGATGTCGTCTATCAGCCGTCGGCATATTTTACGCTGCAAAATGCAGCCGGAGAAATCCGTTATACGCGCAGCGGCCAATTCTCGGTCGATGCTGACCGGTATTTGATTGCCAGCGACGGCACTCGCGTGCTTGGTCAGGATGGACGGCCGCAGCAATTGCCGGCAGGCGTGGCGGCCAATCAATTGTTATTAAACAGCGACCGGCAGCTTACGTTGGAAGACGGTACAGTAGTCGGCAGTCTCTTAATTACCAAAGTGAATAACCCGCATCACCTTGTGCGCGAAGGGGATGGCAAGTTCAGATTGATGGGCAATCAGAACGAGGCCGTGCCGCTTGGGGCAGGGGATCGTGTTGAGGTTAGACAGGGCTATATTGAACGTTCGAATGTAGATCCCGCTAAATCAATGGTTGAACTGATGTCTGCTTTGCGTGCGTATGAAGCTAATCAAAAAGTGGTTCAATTCTATGACCGCAGCCTTGATAAAGCGGTTAATGAAGTCGGCCGCGTATAGGAGGGAAGTACCTGATGAACAGCTCAATGATTAATGCGATGGTCTCAATGAATGGTTCGCAACAAAAATTGGACCTGCTGGCGGATAACATTGCAAACCTGAATACGGTAGGATATAAACGTAAGGGGGGGACTTTCGCTGATTTGCTGACAACATTGACGAATCAGCCGAAAGACTTTGAATTGTCAGGCAGGACTTCTCCCCGCGGCTTTCAGCTTGGCAGCGGCGCCCGTTTCTTAGGCATTCAGCCAGATCTTTCGCAAGGCGCGCTGGTTCAAACAAACGAACCGTTTGATTTGGCAATTGCCGGAGATGCGCTGTTTGAGCTGCAAACGAAAGAGGGCAAGCGCGCATATACCCGCAATGGGGCGATGCAGCTGACTATAGACCAGACTAGTCGTATCGCTTATTTGACAACGAAGGATGGCTATACTGTGGTTGGAACGGACGGCAACCGGATCGAAATTCCTAAAGAGGCTGATTCTGTGCGCATCGAAGAGGACGGTTCTGTCTTTGGGGTTACAACTTCCGGACGTCCATTTACATTAGGCCAAATTCGTCTGGTGAAAGTGACCAATCCGGCTATGCTGTCGCAGGTTGCCGATAATTTATTTGTTATCGCAGAGGGAATGAATGAGAATAACGTTTTGCAGCGGGCAGTAGCTGGGGTGGATAGTGACATTTCAATCCGGCAAGGATATATAGAGCAATCTAATGTCAACATGACGGAAGAAATGACCGAATTGATTAACGTGCAGCGGGCGTATCAGTTGAGTGCGAGAGCATTAACATCCAGTGATACGATGATGGGGCTTGCCAACAATCTGCGCGGGTAGGAAATGAGTGTGCTTTCATGGAAACAAAGAAAGAAACAGCAGCAGCATTAGAAGGAGTTACGGCGGCCGAGCAGTCAGCATTGCGCGGCGTGCCGTCGTACTCTAACGATACTGTACAACAGGATGAGCAGGGTGCAGAGCAAAGCGAGGGAAAGACGGTCTCGGCTGAACATAAGGTTCGCCGAAAACGCAACCTCGGTTTGCGTATTGTGCTATGGCTGCTTCTCAAAAGTATTGTCCCGATCCTTTGTATATTGGCATTGGCCGGAGGGTTATATGTCGGTTTTGTTGTTGTCGGTAAACAGTCTCTTGACGATGCGCTGAAATGGGAAACCTGGAAGCACATGTATGATCTAATATTTGCCGATACTTAGGAAAGGAAAATAAGGAGAAGGGCCGTCCGGTCTGACTCCTATTTTTTTGAAAATATAAGAAAGTATAAGAAAGTATAAGTTCTACCTTATACACAGCTTATATTTCTAAGGGAAGAAACTTGGCGATGCGCCAAGGACGGCATCAGCCGTTTCTTCTTACAACAGCCGGTAAGCGGCAATGCTTACCGGCTTCTTTTCATTTTGTACGCCTAGCAAGAGCGTCATTTGACGGTTATACGGATTGAAGCGGTTTTCCCTTCAAAGCTTGCTTTAATTGTCGTGCTTCCTTTTCCACCCGCGGTTATGACGCCATTTTTGACAGTGGCTACGGAAGAGGAAGATGATGTCCATACTGTGCCAGCTGCAGTCACATCTATAAGCTTGCCATTGTCATATTCTGCAGTAAGTTTAAGAGTGTTGCTGCTGCCTGGGCTCATTGTGAGTGCGCGATCCGATAAAGTGAGCTTTTTAAGCTTTGGCTTAACAATAAGCGTTACTTGCACCGGTTTGCCTTGATAGCTGCCTGTCAGTTTGCCGGTTCCTTCGGCAAGTGCTTTAACGGTGCTGCCTTTCACGGTCGCTAATGTATCCGAGTCAAGCGTCCAGTTCATTTTGGTGCTTAAGGAAACCGATTTGCCGCTTTTCGTTACGCCGGTTACTTTAATCGATTTGGAGCGGCCGGGATTCAGCACAATCGATGTAGCATCAACATAAATTTTGGTAATCTCTTCTTCTACCGTCACGCGAACGGTTGTTGTTTTACCCAAATAACTGGCGGTTAAAGTGGCATTGGATTTGACCAAACCGCGAAGGATCGGCGCTTTGACCAATACATTGTTGGACGAGCTTTTCCACGTCACCAGATTGCTGACATCCTCTTCCTTGCCGCTTTCATAGGTTACGTTTACTTTCGGAAGGGGCGTATCCTTGCCGAGAATAACGGAGAGATCGGATACATCTGCAACAAGGAGAAGCGGCTTCTCGCTTACAACTACTTTGACGGAAACGGCTTTTCCATCCAATGTTGCCGTCATCATGGCAATACCTGTATCTTTTGCGACCCATTTGTCGTCTTCTAAAGTAACGACGCTGTTGTTGCTGCTGCTCCAATTGACAACTGCCGATACGTCGGCGGTTTCATCGGAGAGAGTCGTTGCTGAAATGGCCGGCAGGGCGATTTTTTCACCGACAAAGGCTTCCACCTTGGTCTCGGCCGCGCTCAGCTTTGTGACGGACGGATAGACAATGATTGCGATTTGCTTGCTTGATCCTTTGTATTCCGCCTTTATGTTCGCGCGGCCAATTCCTTTAGCGGCAACAAGGCCCGTATCGCTCACTGTAGCGGCGAATACATTGTCGGAGGTCCAAACGGCTGAAGCCGTAACGTCGATTGGGGCTTCCGGATGGTTCATCACTTCGGCCATGAATTGAATCGGTGTATCCTTATCCTTCAGCAGTACATGCTGATCCTGTGAAGGAGTAAGGCGCATCGCTTCATAAGGAGGTCTTACCACAACGGTTACGGAGCTTTTGACGCCAAGATGCTCTGCTGTAATCGTTGCGGTGCCGGAGCCTACAGGAGCGATAACGCCTTTTTTGACGGTAGCGACGGCAGGCGCTGACGAGGTCCATGTTGCGTCAGTTGTTACATCAACCGTTCCGCCTGTTTTAGAATCAGCTGCCGCTGTCACGGATTGCTCAGCATCGCCGATCTTGAATTCGATCAGTTTGCCTCCGGATAAGTTCAGCTTATTAAAAGGCGATTCGATTTTCAGCTTTACCTTATCGGAGCGGCCTTTATATTTGGCTGTAATGGTTGCTTCACCAGCGGCAAGCAGCTTTATTTTGCCGTTAGTGACGGTAGCGACGGAATCATTCGAGGTTGTCCATGTCGCCAACTTTGTTACATCGGTATTATTATTGTCTTTGGTCGCCTGCAACGTGTAGGTAATGTTGTCGCCCAGTTTTACTTCTTCTGTCTCATTGACCGCAGCGCCATTTTGCAGCAATGTTACGCGATCAAACTTGTATTCGGATGTCACCACTACAGTGGCGGTATAGCCCTTGTACTGTGCGCGAATAGTGGAAGTGCCGCTGGCGATTGCGGTCAGGACGCCTTTATCTACTTTAATAGCAGACGTGTTGGATGACGACCAAGCGGCATCGAGGGTAACATCCTTGGCGGATGTGGCGCCTTGGATGCTGGCATTGGCGCGCAGAACCACCGTTTCATCATCGATATAGATTACGGCCGGCGAGGGCACCGTTTCAAAATGAACCCCAGTGACGACTTCATCGGCTGCATCAGCTATGTTGTGCAGTGCTGCCAAGAGAAGAATGACGGCTATGCCTGCGGCTGCGAACGGGCGCAGCGCTGCAGATGTTACTCGTTTCATCATCTTTAATCGTTTCCTCCAATTTCAATTGATGTACGTTGCCTTTTAATATATAACGGCTAATGAACGCAATAATTGAAGTTTTTTGGAGAGGATTTACAATCGATTTTTTGAAAAAACGCGTATAAAGTCAGGGAATCGCATATCTGCGGGGCTTTGCAGAGTTTTATTTTTGCCGGTGTAGCGGTATAATGGTTGGGGAACTTTTGAAGCGTCATCCATGAGATAAAGGTAGGGGGCGTGACGTTTGAATTTACCAAATATGTTGACGATGCTGCGCTTCGCGCTGATTCCGGTATATATCGCTGTATTTTCGACCGGGAATTTGATTGGTTCCTTCGCCATTGTCGTTGCCGCGGGCGCGACAGATATACTGGATGGCTACCTGGCCCGCAGATATGGGCAAGTAACGACGGTGGGAGCGATGCTTGATCCGTTGGCTGACAAAACGATGATGATTACGGTCATTTTGTCACTGCTCATTGCCGGTTACGTTCCGTGGAGCGCCGGGGCTGCCATTTTCATTCGGGATTTGGGCATGATCTCAGGCTCAGCGTTCTTTCATTTTCGCGGTATGAAGACTGTGCCGGCCAACTGGATGGGCAAGCTGACGACTGTGCTGTATTATATTGCCATCATGTTTATTTTCTTTGAGCTTCCCTTTGCGCAATCGTATTTGTGGGGAGTGATTATCTTTTCTTTTGTCACCACGTTTTTTTACATATTGCTGTTTGTTGGGTTGAATCAAAAGGAAGGAGAAGCGGCAGAAGCCTGCAGGGAGGAAGAGGCTGAAGAGCCAGTCTCTGTGAAGGAGACAGCACCGGGCGGGGACGTTCGGCAAGCTTAGTCTTATTTGAAGAAAAAAGGAGTTTGCACTATCGACACTTCAGGCCAGTAGAGCAAACTCCCTTATCTTAACCTCCGTGACTGCAGTTCACGAAGGATACTTACTATTATGGACCAAACCGGACGATTCTACACATAAAATTATGGAGGGAGCGTATTATTATGTTGAATATTCACCAAATACAAGAAATTATTCCACACCGTCCGCCGTTTTTGCTTGTTGACCGCATTTTGGAGGTGGAGGAAGGAAAACGGGCCGTAGGCATTAAAAATGTGACGATGAATGAACCGTTTTTTACCGGACATTTTCCAGAGTATGCCGTAATGCCGGGTGTGCTCATCGTGGAAGCGTTGGCTCAAGTCGGTACTGTTGCGATGTTGATGGTTGAAGCGAACAAAGGAAAAATCGGATTTTTCGCCGGCATTGACAACTTCCGTTTTCGCGGCCAAGTAACGCCTGGCGATACATTGACGCTGGAAGTGGAAATTACGCGGCTGAAAGGCCCGGTCGGCAAAGGACAAGCGACTGCCAAGGTGGGCGATAAGATTGTAGCCGAGGGCGAAATCATGTTTGCTTTGTCCGACCCTAAATAGAAAGTAAAATACATATTTTCCGCGAATAGTTAAGAAGATAACATGGAAAGGGTGGAGTGGATGGCACAATCGGCTAAAGAGCGCTACGCTGCCTGGTTAGCGGATGCGGCAATCGATGAGAAGACAAAGGAGGAACTGGCGGCCATTGCCGGTAACGATAAGGAAATCGAAGATCGCTTTTACCGGGAGTTGGAATTTGGCACAGGCGGTCTGCGCGGCGTAATGGGAGCAGGCACGAATCGCATGAATATTTATACGGTAGGCAAGGCGACGCAGGGCTTGGCCAACTGGCTGAAAAACAAGCACGAGCAGCCTTCTGTCGTGATCGCGCATGATTCGCGCAATCAGTCGCCGGAGTTTGCGCTTGATGCCGCTCTCGTACTGGCTGGAAACGGGATTAAAGCTTATCTGTTCCCGTCATTGCGCCCAACGCCTCAGCTGTCTTTCTCGGTTCGGGCGCTACAAGCGTCAGGCGGCATTGTTGTCACGGCTAGCCACAACCCGCCCGAATATAACGGCTACAAGGCATATGGCGCAGACGGCTGCCAACTGGTGCCGGCAGATGCTGAACAGGCGATTGCCGCGATACGTGAAGTAGAGCGCTTTGATGAAGTGAAGCGGCTTAGCCGGGAAGAGGCCGAGGCGCAAGGGTTGTTATGCTGGCTTGGCGAGGAAGAAGACCGCAAATTCGTTGGTACCGTTGCAGCACAAAGCTTGAACGGGGCTGTGTTGAAGGGCGGAGCGGGCGCTGCTTGCTCGGTCGTCTATACTCCGCTGCATGGTGCAGGAAATATGCCGGTTAGAGAGGCACTTAAGGAAGCGGGCTTTACAAATGTACATATCGTGAAAGAGCAAGAGCTGCCGGACGGTTATTTCAGCACAGTAAAATCGCCGAATCCGGAAGAGCGCGAAGCGTTCACGCTAGCGATGGAGCTTGGCGAGCGCGTAGCCGCGGATATCCTTATCGGCACGGATCCGGATTGCGACCGTATGGGAGCGGTCGTTCGCGATCACGAAGGCAAGTATGTCGTGCTGTCAGGCAATCAATCCGGTGCCATTATGATTTATTATTTACTTAGCACTTTGCAGGAGCGCGGCCAGCTGCCCGCTAACGGAGTCGTTATCAAAACAATTGTAACGAGCGAAATGGGAGCGGATATCGCCAACCACTACGGGGTAGAGGTGCAGAATACGCTGACGGGCTTCAAATATATCGGGGAGAAAATGACGCAGTTTGAGCAAACGGGCGAGAAGTCGTTTTTGTTTGGGTACGAGGAAAGCTACGGCTATCTGACAGGAACGTATGCCCGCGACAAAGATGCCGTCGTAGCATCGCTGCTCATCGCTGAGGCTGCCGCTTACTACAAAACGCAAGGCAAAACGCTGTACGATGTATTACAGCAATTATACGGGCAATTCGGCTTTTATATGGAGAAGCTGGAGTCTAGAACGTTGAAAGGCATTGACGGCGTTCAGCAGATTGCAGCCATTATGGAAGATTGGCGGAGCAACCCGCCAGCGGCTATTGACGGCATTGCCGTAGAGCGGATGCTTGATTACGCACCTGGTCTGGAGGGGCTTCCGCCGGAAAATGTCCTGAAATTTATGCTGGCGGACGGCTCCTGGTTCTGCTTGCGTCCATCCGGGACGGAGCCGAAAATTAAAATTTATTTTGCAGTACGCGGCAATTCGTCAGAGGAAGCGGCCGCGGCAATCGGGCGATTGGCAGAAGTCGTTATGACACGGGTAGACAACAAGGCTTAAGGAGTGGAAAGCGTGCAACAATGGTGGCAGCAATGGAATCGTAAGGCGCGCGCGATTATGTGGGTGCTGACGCTGGTGGGGGTGCTCGCGGCTATGCCGCTGGGCGCCGACCGCTGGCAAATGGAACAGAATTCTTCGCAAAATGTAGAGCTGGTATTTGATTACCGCTCTTTGGTTCAGGTGACGTCCTATCAGGCCAAACCGAAGGAATTTCTCGACGAGCAGCTGACAAAAATGAAGGAAGCCGGCGTACATTCGATGGCGGTTTATGAAACTTACCTCGAAGAGCTGATCTGGTCTGACCGCCTCTCTGTCTATAATTCAGTCAGCGCCAGCGAGCTGCAAGGCAAGTCGGCACCAAAGGATGAAAACTTCACTTATATTTTATTTAAAGGCGACGAAGAGGAACGGGCTCTGCGGCCGATGATCGAAAAGGTATTTACATCCTGGGAAATTCCAATGAAAGAATGGAGCTTTGACGGACGAAAAGGTCTTATACTTGAAACGCCTACTGAAAATGCTTTGCTAAAACGGATGCCTCCCGACCCAATGTCGGTGAAAAAGATCCGCGATCACGATCTGGCTATTTTGCTGCGCTTGTCAGACCGGATGCCTTACGACGAACAATGGGTTGACGAGATGCTGGGCGAATATGAGCAGCTGGGCGTAAAAAGAATTTTATTTGACGGCGGTTCGGTTAAGGGCGTCAATGCCAATGCCGAGCTGAAAAGCCTGGACAGCTTTGCCGAGCTGCTGAATAAACACGGCATGGGTATCGTAGCAATTGAAAATTCGAAGGGGCAAAAGGGCTTTAATACACTTGCCTTCCAAACGAATTATAATGTAGCTCGTCTGTACTCGCTATCCGAAGGCGATGCGGCGACGATGAGCGCGGACGCCATCGCCGACCGTTTCCAGTTGGCGGCAAAGGATCGCAATATTCGCATGTTCTATTTAAAGACGGCGCCATCGCGCAACTTTGAAAAAGCGATGCTTGTGCACTCGCTTGACAATATTTACAGTGCATTGCAAGGCAATGACGGGGTAGTTGCGAAGCTGGAAGGACGCGGCTTCAAAATGGGCTCTGCCGAACCGTTCGACTACAGCTCGCCATCCTGGCATAAAGTGTTGAAATTAATTATTTGTGCAGGCGCGGTTGCCCTAATCGCTCTTATGGTAAATGCGTTTATTCCAGGGTCACTGCTGCCAATCTTTGTGCTCGGCTTAATCGGCAGCGCAGGGCTTTATGTATTGTCCAAGCCTACACTTGAGCAAGGACTGGCGCTGGGAGCGGCAATAAGCGCGCCGACACTTGCCATGATATGGGCGATTGGGCGAGTTAAAGCCCATACAACAGGCAATCTCCGTCCGGTGGGCAACGATTCCGTCAGCACCGGCGGCGGAATGCGCTGGCTGTTTCCGGGCCTGCCGGCAGGCCGCAGATTTACAATGGCACTTTCATTGTTTGCGGTTACGTCCGTCATCTCGCTTATCGGTGTTCCATATGTATTCGGTTTGTTGAATAATATTAAATATTCGCTCGTCTTGGAGCAATTCCGCGGCGTAGGCCTGCTGCATATAGCTCCAATCGGATTGACGGCGATTTATGTGCTGCTGTATACGGGTGAATCGGTTATTGCTAATATTCGCAAGGTGCTCACTGCGCAGATTACGGTGCTATGGGTGATCATTGCCGGTGTCATCGGCGCTGCCGGCATGTATTATTTGTCCCGTACTGGCAATGCCGGACAAGTATCTTCTTTGGAATTGGTATTCCGTAATGTACTGGAATCGACATTCGGGGTACGGCCGCGGTTTAAAGAATTTATGCTTTCGCATCCGCCGTTCCTCCTGGGACTGTTTCTAGCGCTGCGTTACCGCGCCGCCTGGGTGCTGCTAATTATTGGCGCGATGGGGCAGCTTTCCATGGTTGATACATTCGCGCATATTCATACACCGCTCTATATTTCCTTGATTCGTGTGCTGCTTGGCCTCGGTACCGGTCTTATCATCGGGATTGTCTTTATCGGTGTGTGGCAGATTTTGGAGAGGGTGTGTGGTCAATGGCTGTCGCGCCTGGCGCCAAAGCTGATGCAGAAAATGAAGTCCGACGTATAGTTATATCCGGTTATTACGGCTTTCGCAATAGCGGCGACGAGGCGGTATTGAAATCGATCTTGTCCGCGCTGGCGGAAGAAGGTGCGCGCCAGGGGGTTCGTATCGAGCCGGTGGTGCTGTCGGCCGATCCGGAAGGGACAAGCAGGATGTACGGCGTAGAAGCCGTGCATCGCATGCGTCCTGCCGATCTCATGCGGGCAATTCGGAGCAGCGACGGCCTGATCAGCGGCGGCGGCAGCCTGCTGCAGGATGCTACCGGCAAGCTGACGATCCCGTATTACACCGGCATTATGCGGCTCGCCCAGCTGCTCCGCAAGCCAACCTTTGTATATGCGCAAGGCATCGGGCCGGTCAATCGCCGCTGGATGGATCCGCTCATTCGCGGCGTGATGCGGCGCAGCGCATATGTGTCTGTGCGCGATGCCGAATCCGCCGAGCTGCTTGGGCGGATCGGCGTGGCGCGCAACCGGATCGAGGTAGTACCTGATCCGGTCATGGGGCTGCCGCTGCCGTCCGGCGCCGGCGGAACGGCAGCGGATACGCCGCGGCGTACAGCGGCGGCTGAGGCGGGCGCGCCCGTCATCGGCGTCTCGCTGCGCCATTGGCGCAGTGATGGAGCCGATCTGGGGCGGGCCGCCGCCGCGCTTGGCGCGCTGGCCCGCAGCCGGGCTGTGCGGCTGCGGTTTTTGCCCTTTCACACGCCGGCCGACGCGGAGACGTCGCGCCTGGTGATGGAGCAGCTCGGTGAGCTGCCAGCCGGAAGCTCGGTCGAGCTGGCCGAGCCGGGGGATGATCCGCAGCAGATGCTGCTTGAAGTAAGCCGCTGCGATTTATTGTTTGGCATGCGTCTGCATGCGCTCATCTATGCGGCGAATCAGGCGATTCCGATGCTGGGGCTCTCCTACGACCCCAAAATCGATCAATTTTTAAAGCGTATTGGCATGAAGCCGATCGGCACAACCGAATCGCTTGACGCAGCTGCATTTGTTGCTGAAGCGGAGCGTTTGCTGGAAAATCGGGACGCATGGCTGGTGCAGCATCGAGAGGAATTTGACAAATTAAAGCAAGAAGCGCGGAAACCGGCGCAACATATTGTCGGGTTGCTTCGTTAAATACAATTGAGGTGACTTTCCAAGATGATCCAATCGCAAACGGCGCCGCCGCAGCAGCATAATACAGCGGCCAGCTCTGCCGAGATGAGAGCCGGGCTGCCGGCTGTGCCGACAGTATCCATTTATGGTATTCCATTTTCGAAATTAAATATGGCGGATACGGTCAAATACTTAACGGCATGCGTAGAACAACGCGTACCGACACATGTCGTGACCGGCAATCCCATTATGGTGATGGCTGCTTTGGAAAGCCCGCGATTCGATCAGGCCATGCGTGAGGCCGAACTGGTCGTTCCTGACGGTACCGGTGTGGTATGGGCCGCCTCTAAGGTGGGACAACCTGTAGCGGAGCGCGTAGCGGGATATGATCTGATGCATGAATTGCTGCGAGTTGGCGAACAGTATAACTGGAAAGTTTATTTGCTTGGAACATCGCAGCAAGTCATTGAAGAAACTGCGAGAAAGATAACGGAGCTTTATCCACGAATTACTATTGCCGGTTTTCGCAATGGCTTTTTTGGGGCAGAGCAGGATGCGGAGGTCGTAGCTCAAATACGCGCCGCTAAGCCGGATTTGCTCTTTGTCGCGCGTTCGGTTGATACACAGGAGCCTTGGATTTCGCAGCATAAAGCAGCATTGGCGGTTCCGGTCATCATGGGAGTCGGCGGCAGCTTTGATGTCGTGGCGGGAGTGGTCAAGCGGGCTCCAGTCCTGTTTCAGCGGCTGCGTCTGGAATGGTTTTATCGCTTGCTGAAGCAGCCGACCCGGTTTAAACGGATGTTAGCCTTGCCGAAATTTGTTGTAAAAGTATTGCGTGATAAAGAAAATGTAACAAAACATCGTCCAACCACGTAAAAGTTCCTATAAATCGTTCAAATTGCTTGAAAATGAGGGTGGAGTTTCTTTTTCAAACGGAGTATAATTCATTCCGGTGGCAATATGTTCTGAAATTCACGATTTATTGTGCCTTCCGGCGGTGAATCGAGTCTAGGCCTGCTGAAGCGGCATAGATTGCTGATTCCTACTATGAAAGGGAGATGGAGATGGCTGTTGGCTTTCTTTATGCAATAGGATTCGTCGTTGCATTATGTCTAGCGCTTGCCCTCACCCCGCTTGTTATCAAGCTAGCTTACAAAATCGGGGCGATTGACAAGCCTAATCATCGAAAAGTACATACGAAGGTCATGCCACGGCTAGGCGGATTAGGCATATATGCTGCATTCGTAGGCGGTTATTTTGCGATCAAGCCATTCTTGCCGGCAGGATTGCTTCGTCATTACGATGAAAATTTAATTAATGCCATGCTTGCTGGCGGCACGATCATCGTTATTATTGGTGTATTGGACGACCGCTTTGAATTATCTGCCAAGGTGAAGCTGCTTGGGCAAATAATCGCTGCATGCGTTGTCGTGTTCGGCTTCGGCATCAAAATTGATTTATTGAATATTCCATTTGGCGAAACGATGCAGCCAATCGAAGCATGGATCAGCATTCCTTTGACCATCCTCTGGATTGTAGGCGTGACGAATGCCATCAATTTGATTGATGGTCTGGACGGGCTTGCAGCCGGGGTGTCCGGTATTGCCATTGGAACGATTCTGGTCATGGCGGCTGTCATGGGCTTCGTGCCGGTTATTTTGCTAAGCGCGATTTTGCTTGGCGGCATTATCGGATTTCTTGTATATAATTTTCATCCGGCCAAAATTTTCATGGGCGACACCGGATCATTATTTCTCGGCTTTGGACTGGCAACCTTGTCGATGCTGGGCTTCAAGCAGGTAACAATCGTATCTTTTGTAACACCGTTGTTAATCATTGGCGTGCCTTTGTTCGATACCTTCTTTGCGATTGTACGCCGCTGGATTAATAAAAAACCAATTTTCGCCCCGGACAAAGGACATTTGCATCATTGTCTGCGGGAGCTGGGCTTCAGCCATCGCCGTACTGTACTTATTATTTATGCGATTGCTGCATTTTTTGGAATGTGCGCCATCTTCCAGTCGTTAATTGTACAGGCAAATGGAGCAAACTGGATTACATTTGTCGTCATATGTGTGCTTGTATTTGTATTGCAAATAGGCGCGGAATTGATCGGTATTGTCGACAAAACCCGCCGCCCGGTGATCAACTTTATACAGCGTGTTCTGCTGCGGACGGAGCAGCGTTCAGAATAGCTGATGAGGCTATAAACAGCGCCCTTATTTCTTCCTTGCGAAGAATAAGGGCTTTTTTGTGCAGCGAATATCCGGAAAGGCTAAACTTTTCCTGGAGAAGGACCGATAAAGAGAGTACAGTATTTTCGAAAAAGGATTAGATTCGGAGGAGGCATACAGTGATTAGAAAACTAGCCATGTGGATTGTCATGCTGGCATTAGTTGTCCAACTGACGCCGTCGATCGGCGGGCAGGCCGCTAATGCTGCCGTCTCAGGGAATTTTATCTTCCCGGCAGAAAGTGATGATGTAAAATCTCCGCGCATCGTGACTGATGAGCGCGTCACCTTGGACGGCACTATTGCAAATGTAGATCCGCAATCGATTTCGTACAGTGTGTTTGAAGTGGTAAGCAGTAATGATGGCGAGGACAAATATGGGAATAGCCGTGAAAATTTAACGAGCAATGTATTTGTAAACGGCTCTAAAATTCAGGTTTATAATATTCCTTTATTCCCTGGCGTCAACAAAATAACGTTCAAGGGTACACAAGGCGGCGGCGAGGTTACGAACTCGATCTATATCGAGTACCGCAACAGCCCGATGCTGTACAACCTGACAGCGAGCCTGGACGGCTTCGATTACCCGATTGTAGACAGCGGCACGACAGTCGTGCAGTCGCCTACATCCAAAGGCCGCCCTTATGCAGATATCAGTATTACAGGCAATGCGCCGAACGCTCAGCAGGTTACGATTGTCGCCAATGGCGCAAGCAAGACCTACACGGTCAACACGGCCAATGACTCGAAATTTGCCGCGGCGCCGATTCGGCTGAATAAAGGCAAAAATCTGGTTGTCTTCAAAGTGAAGAATAACAACCAGGTCATCGAGACGACACGTGAAATTGCTTTTTACAATGGCAGTGTAACGTTCTATGATGTCAACTTTAATGAAAACGATACGAATGGCGCCAATATAACATCGGCTGCCTTGGAGTTCAATCCGAACATTAACATTACAAGCGTTCAAAACAATAAATTTACGATTACCGGTACAGTTATTGTGCCTAACAGCTATCATGAAGTAACGGATCCTAATGATCCTTCGAAAAAGATATACAAGCCTCACCCGGAACCAAACAAATTGGAATCGCTTCGAGGAGAGATTCGCAAGGCGGACGGTAGTAAACCGCCAATAGTTCTTGCCGCAAATGATTTCAAGGTAAAGCCTGTAGGCAATCCAGCAGAGGATGCCCCATTTTTTACGTATAACTTTATAATAGAGCTGCCCGACAATCTGGCAGGTTATGATTTTGATGCGCGCTATAATGTAGAGCTGTTGGCTAAAAACGAGGAAAATGATCATGTTGGCGCTACACCGTTGTATGAAGGAACAGATTCGCTTTCCTTCTCGCTGCGGGACAACAGCAAGCCTTATATTAAAGAAATCAACTATTTGCCAGGCTACAGCAACTTGAAGAAAGGCGATAAGGATGCGAAAAAATATGAATCGATGACAGGTGTGCCGCTCGACGGTAAAAGTTTATACGGCATGCCGATCGGGCTTGAAATTTTGGTAGCCGGCGATGTAGATTCAGATCCCATTAAAAGCAAAGTTGTAATCGATAATCTGTTGAATCAATTTGGCGAGAAAACGCCGGCAGTAGTGAATGAGCACTATAAAATTATGCCGCTTAACCACGCGACGATTGAAAAAAATGTCGATGGCCAGATAGTTACTTATACCCGCTATATTGTTGAGATTAAAAAGACGCCTTATGAAGGCACGCAATCGATCGAAATGCATTTCGAGCAGAACGGAGAGTCCAGTGCGAAGAAAACGGTCAAGTTCACGCTTGTGTTCGGCCCGTTCGTCAACTTCGAAAAAGCGGTAGACAACATGGTTATTTATGTCGATACTACTGCTGCGGAGGAAATCCGTGCGGAGGAAGTGATCGCCGAAAAGCTCGGCAAGTTTGCCGGCGAACTGCAAAACATCAGCAACGTAGCAGAAATCCGCTATGGTGCTACTACCGATGGCCCGCGCACAGTCTATTTTTATATTAATAATGTGCCATTCCCGTTGGTTGCTGCTTCGAGCGAAGATAAAACGAAGTTTATTCTTGATGCCAATGTGAAAGAGGCTTATGCAGCTATGTTCACCGGCGAAAACTTGATTAAAATCGTCTTCCAGGGCAAGAAAAATTACTATGAAAAAACGGTTCGCGTCAAGCTTATTCCGACAAATCTGCCGGTTATACCGGTTGATGCTGCCGGCATTTATCCTTTCTCATATCAGGAAGGCAACGATGCGATGATCGTGCCGATTCCGAACGATCCGAAGTTCACGAAGCAGGGCGGATTATATACGACCAAGGAATCGTTCATGAATGTGTACGGCACATTCGACTTCATAGATTTGGGCAAAAACGCCAGCAGCGTGGAAGCGAAAATTGAGGACCTGAAGAAGTCCAATGTCGCTGACAAATATATTCTTAAAATTAACGCTACTTCCTGGCAGCCAGACGGCATTCAATGGAATCTCGCTATGCCGCTGCAAATATGGCAGAACGGCGAGTATGTCAGCACAGTGAATAGCGGGTATGCTGGACAGTACTACAACGACCTGATCGTGCGGTATGAATTGACGACAGAATCGTTCTCCTTTATTTTGAAACGCCAGGAATTGAATCCGGACGGCAGCTCCAGCGTATACAACTTCAGTGTATACAATAGCGGCTTATACGGTCCAAAAGCTACAGCGCGTTTAGAGGTTGATCCTACTGTACTGCCGTATAAAATTTTGCGTCCGATTTTGCCGGCGGAAGGAACCGTAAATAAAAACTTCATTGACATTATTATTAATGCCAAAGGTGCGGAGAAAGTCATTATTAACAAAATCGAGGCCGAGAAGTTCGAATACGACTATAACCATGACGGCGTTATTGACCCGGAGGTCGACTTCCCGAATGCATTCCGCGCCAAAATAACCGGCCTTAAGCCGGGAGCTAACAAGATAAGCTTTACGATTCAAAGCGCCAACGATAAAGTGTCGGACAGCATTGTAATCACTTATGTACCGACGAATATACCAGGCGCACAGTATTTGGAAGGAATGAAAAGCTCGCATAAAATGTTCGGCGGGGCACTGACGCTGACGTTCCCGAAAGGCAGCACGCTCATTCGCCGCGACTATAATGTGCCGGCCGAGTTTAAAAACCAGATTTTCAACGGCCACAAGCTGCTGTTTGCCATCGCCAACCCTGAGGATGGCGTTGTCGATCGCCGCGAATACGACAATCCGCCGCCTAACTTTGATTTGATTTTACAAAACTATGGCAACCGGTTCCGCGTCTCGTTCCCGACACGCTATTCGAAATCCAGTCCGGTATTTTGGATTGATCCGGGCTTGGCTGACGATTTGAGCCGTCCGGGATATGATCCGCTGCCATATGGCGTCGATCCTTATCAATATCCGAATGAGACAGGGCCTAACGGCACCAGAATACCGACCTACGATGAGCGGCCTGACGACCGTGAGCTTGTTTCTTCCAAACGGGGGACATTGACGCTTTCTTACGATCCTAGTATCCGCGATACTGTCGGTACATTGATTACGGTGTTCCGTTATGATGTGAAAAACAAGTTCTGGGTCAATCTTGGCGGTGTCGTTGATACGAAGAAACATACAATTACAGTGCCGTTCGACCAGTTCGGCTACTATGTAGTCGGCAAGACGGTATATTCCTTTATGGATGTGACGAACCACCCGTATGCCCGCAACTACATGGAGGCGGTATTCTCCAAAGGCATTATGAATGCCATCAACTTTGACGATTTTGGTGCCGATATGTACACTTCCCGCGGCGAATTTGCGCGGATGATCGTTAAAGGGCTTGAGCTGCCGTTCAACTATGAGCCGATTCCGGATGGTTCTAACAATACAGCCTCAGCACCGCATTTTGACGATGTAGCGCCAATCATTAATCCTGACGCCTTGTGGGATTACCGCTATATCGAGACAGCGGCGCGCGCCGGCATCGTTCGCGGCAGTGAGCCGCGCGTATTTGGACCGTCCAACAATTTGACGCGTCAGGAGGCGGCTGTGATGCTTGCCCGCGCGCTCAACTTGAAGCTGGAGACGGATCCGAAGAAGATTGACGCCGGTCTGCAGAAGCTGTTCAAAGACTATGCGGATATTGGCTACTACGCGAAAGCTGCGGTGCTTGCCATTTCCAAGAAGGGCTATATTCAAGGCGCGCCGGTAGATACGACCAATCCGAAGAAGGGCTATGTATTCGAGCCGAAATCGAATCTGCTGCGTTCGGATGCGGCAATTATTGTTGGCAGAATGCTTGTAAGCGAGAAGCGTCTGCCTAAGCTGAATTAGTTGTTCATTACCAAAAGCAGCCGCTACAGGGGAAACCTGGGTGGCTGTCTTGCTTATTTTTGTTAGAAGGTTCATCAAATGGCAAATGTTTTATCTCGACGGCTGATGCGGAACCCGCTATACTAAATGCGTGATCGACAAAGAGTTACATAGGGTGCATCATTACTCGGATTAAAGCATGATACATAAGAGGAAATACCGGCTTTCAAAAAAATATTCAAAGTTTTTTGCAACAGATCGCAACTTTTCCGAATCTCATGCGTTTAACTACATGTAACACGAAAACGGCACAGCAACGGGCGTTTCCGTGGTCGGACACAACAATGTTGGAACATATTCTCAAAATTCTCTTTACTGACTAATAAGGCCATTGTATAATGTTAAATGGTGCCACTAGTCTACCAATTTTTTCTGCGTTACAATTTCGGTTTCCAAGTTTCTGCGACATGATCCTAGCGGATTCGACAGACATGATCGTAGACATTTACTTATAAGAATTTAGCTCGACTCTGGGAAGGGGGTGAATCGGCTGATGAGTGATACGAGCAATTTATATTCTACACAAAACTCTCAAGAACCCAGGCAATTTAGAGGAGGAGAAAAAAAGGTTATGAAGAAAAGTTTGAAAGCAATTCTCGCAGCTTCTATGGCATTCTCGATGTTCGCGGGCTCAGCATTCGCTGCTGACAACGCTAAAACTTCTGAAGACAAATTCCAAGAAATGAAAACAGCTGGTATTTTCCAAGGTTATCCGGATAAAAAATCCCACCTGGAAGCTACTATGACTCGTGCAGAGTTCGCTAAAGCTCTTGCTGCAGCGATCGGTGCGGCAGACAATGCAGCAGCAGCTGCATCGCTGAAAGACGTTCCTGCGAACCACTGGGCTCGCGGCGAAATCGGTGCTCTCTACGCTCAGAAGATCATGGAAGGCACTGGCTACAACATGTTTGGTCCTAAGAAAGAAGTAACTCTTGAGCAACTGGCGAAAATCGCTGTAGTAGCTCTGGGACTGGACCCGCAAGAAAACGCTCAGGTTGAAGGCAAATACTCGACTAACTGGCCAGCTGCTGGTTACATCGCAACTGCTCTTGACCTTGGCCTGATCAAAAAATCCGCTGACTACACTAAGCTTGCTACTCGCGGCGACCTGGTAGACGCTTCTTATGAAATCTACTCCAAAGGTCAAGCGGCTTCGGTTAAAGAAGTTAAAATCATTGACGACAAAAACATCGAAGTAGTATTCTCCGATGGCGAAGTTGTTAAGAAAGAACTGGAAGCACCGCTGAAATCCGGCGAAGCTGTAACAGTTAAAGTTGAATACAAAGGCAAAACTTATGATGTAAAAGTTGAGCTTGGCAAAATGGCTATTTCCGGTGCTAAACAAACTGGCGCTAAGAAAATTACAGTTTCCTTCAACCAACCAGTTCTGGAAACTGAACGCAAAGAGATGAAGTTTGACGTAAAACGCGGTCCTACGAATGTTACAATCACGCCAAAATGGGCGGATGACCACAAATCCGTTGTTCTCGAAGCGTCTTACCTGACTGGCGGGGAGCACACAGTTAAAGTGAATGAGAACGATCCGATCACTGTTACTGTAGAGGCTGAAAAAGCTCACAATATTGAAATTGGGCTGCCAGCCTTGCAAAAGGCAAACAACGTGGAGCATGGCATTAAATTGTTGAACCAGTTTGGCGAAAAAATGTCGCAAGCTCCGCAAATTTCAACTTTCAATACTACGGATCAGAACCGTACAGTTGTTGTTAACGGCTCGAAGCTGGATGCATCCAAAGCTAACTTGGGTGACAAAGTGAATATTGTCGCTGTATACCCTGCTGCCGGATTGTCAGCTAGCAAAACTGTAGATGTAATCAACGGAAGCGTTGCGACTTCGATTAAGGTTGGCGAATTCCAACCGTTGAAAGATGCTACTCGTATTACTGAGGGAGATCAAGGTCTTGTGTTCCCGCTCGAACTAGTCGACCAAAATGGTCAAAAGGTCAAGCTGCCTCAAACAAGCAACATGAATCCGAAGAATGAGCAGAACTTCCTGTATGCTGGACTGTACTTCTTCGTTAGCGATCCGTCTAAGGTGAGCAACTTCGTTGTAGACAGCGATGGTGTTATCAAGTTCACTGCGGCGAAGGCTGGTCAAGTACAGTTCTATATTACTAACCCTGCTACTAGCGCGAGCGCAAACGGAATGCTTACTATTAGCGGCAAGTCCGCAGTGAAAGAATTGACATTGGGTCATCCAAATAAGGAGATCGTGGTAAATGAGAAAGTTGTATTCCCATTCACTGCAGTTGATTCCTTCGGTCAAGAGATCAAAGGCAAGGATATTTCAAACTTTAAAGACAGAGTTTACATTTCCGGCGCAAATATTGATTATGACTTGAATCCTAAAGGTGAACTGGAAATCACATTTAAGGACGCGGGCAGCTACACACTGTATTTGTATGTGAAAGATTCAAATGGTATGCAAACACCAGGTGCTCCAATCTCAGTGCTGGTACAAAATCCGACTTACTATGAAGCGATCAATGGTATTAAAAATGTTCCAGCGGCATTTGAAGTTGGCGCAAAAGCTGACTTCAAGAAAGCTAACGTCAAAATCATTGATAACTTGGGCCGTGAAACTGAAATTCCAGAAGGTTACACTGTAGAAAGCTCCGACAACAGTGTCCTGACATACGATGCTACTGCACAAAAATTGGTTGCAGGAAAAGCTGGTACTGCGACGCTTACTGTTAAGAGTGAAGCAAACAGAAACAACGCTGTAGAGGCTAACCGCAATAAAGAGATCGCTACCTACTCGTTCTCTGCTACTGTATACAACTCTGTCGATATCAAGTCTTACGATATTGAAACTGTTGGTACTGTATTTAGCGGCAAAGATCTTAAAGATGAACTAAAACCTAATTATGTTAAAACAGTTAAACTTGTTGGTAAAGTCTCCGGCACTACAGTAGCACTTGTAGATAACGTTGCTCCATTCGTGTATAGCACAGATGAGACTATCCTGCAAGCTAACGGCTCTACAGTGACTGGTCGCAAAGCTGGCGAAGTAACGATTAGCGTTCTGAAAGACAGTGTAACGGTTGCATCTCAAAAGGTTACAGTATCTGACGAAGCTCCAGTAGCAAAATCTGCTAAGTTGACTGCAGACGAGTATACTGTTGCTAAGGATGGTACAGTTACAGTGGCAGTTAAAGAAGTAAAAGACCAATACGGTGTTGTTATTACTCCAACTGCTTACTTCTCGGTTGCTGATCCTAGCATCGCTACTGTAGATAGCAAAACTGGTGTAGTAACTGGTAAAACAGCAAATAAGAGCACTACAGTGACTTACACTACTTCTAACGGTACTACTGCTACAGCAATCATTTTGGTAAAGTAATAAGCAAGATCTAAAAAAACAGGCGAGAGTTTCTCGCCTGTTTTTCTTTACATAGAAACACTTTTGGGGTTAGCCGAATCAGAAAAGTTAGATTACTTTTACAGCTATATATAAGAACCTAAGTTGGCTCCTTTATTTGGCCGCCGTTTTTAGCGTATTTATAGAAAACCTTAGTAAAAACCGAAACAAACAACCCTTCTAAAGCGTCTAATAGAGTATACAGATTCGGGAGGTAAAAATCGTGAAGAGACAATGGTTGAAATACGGGGTAGTGACATTAACGGCTGCCTCCTTGTTGTTACCGGGGACTGTAATATCGTCCACATCCGTGTCGGCAGCAGCAACAAATAAAGCTGTGAGCAAGGCGATCAGCTTAAAAGGGGGAAGTTACTTAAGTGTCAGTGACGCTCACTTTTTAATGCAGGATAAAGGAAAGGTGCTTGCCTTTAAAGTCGCCATTACGAATAACGGTTCAAGGACACTCGATTTAATGGATTATTTCTTGCGAGTAAAGACGACAACAGGGAAGCTGTTTAAAGCGGTTCCGATTGAAGCGGATAAAAATAAAGTAACCGTTCCGGCGAAAACGACACAAACGATTACTTACTATGCGGTTGTAGACCAACAAACACAATTAAAGGATCTCATATTTCAAGTCGTCCAGTGGGATTTGAATGCAACTTCTACGAATTATGAGCGGCAGTTAGGTACGATTCAATTTCCGGCAAATGCTGCAAACCAAGTAGCGCCATTTGTCGGTTCAACGATGCTGTACAACAATGGCAAAGTGCGCGGAGCCGTCAAGCAAACGTTTATTTCCATGGATAGTAAGGAAGCTTATTTAACGATAAATTTTTTGCTTGAAAATGTCGGCATGCAATCTGTTGATGTTTCGAAGATGAACTTTTTAGTTCAAACCGAAAGTTTGTCAGTGTATGATGTTGTTCCTTCGGATTTTGAGCAAATGGTGATTCAGCCAAAAGAACGTAAAATTGTGTCGATGCATGCGACCTTGCCTCTGGCGGTAGCAAATAAACCATTGTCGGTAGTCGTGGCTCAAAATGACGAAACTTCGCAGGTTAAATTGCCAATCGGGCTTTTCAAGCTGCCGGCTACCAAACCTGCCCCAGTGACCGGTGTTGGACAAACTCGGCTGCTATATTTAAAGGGAGCTCCTGTTAATACGGCTTCGGGTTCGGCATTTGTGACTCCGGGATCGGGAAATAACGAGGTATCGATCACCTTTGATATGATGAATACTGGTGCAACTTCGATTGCTGCTCCTGCAATGGAATTTTTCCTTGTTACTGCATCGGGAACAAATTACCCGCTTACTTATACGAAAGAAGAAAATGAAAAGCTTTTGCCTAACATAAAGAAGTCGATCGCTTTGACCGGTTCAATTCCATCTTCGGTAAAACTGGAAACATCGCAATTGCTTGTGAAAACCGCGGCAACCGAAAAGGAAAAATCACATACTTTAGGTAAGTACAAGCTGCAGTCCACATCTCAGCAAGGCTCGGTGGGCAGCTCCTTCAAATACAATGATTATGATGTGAAGTTGAGTTCTGTTGAACGCGCGCCATTTGAAGACAACGATATGCTGGTTGCAAATCTTGTCATAACCAACAAAAGCAGTTCTTCTAAGAAAGTGCCGGATCTATCGGGCTATTTCATGGTGAACGGTGTAAAAGTCGGAACCGAGCAGCGGGCAGTGCCGCTTGACAGTTCTGTGACGATAGCTCCGGGCGCTGCGTTCGAATATGTTGTATACTCAGAAATTCCGTACAATACTGCAGTCGACAAAATTTCTTTTGTTGCGACCGAACCAGTTCAGGATAAACCAGGAAAGCAACTCTATCAATTCTCCGGCCAAAAGCTTGGCGAGATGAAATTAAATCGAAGCAATGAGTCCTATGTCATTAAGAACATCGGCAAGAAAGCGGAAGTTAAAGTGTTGCGCACAGGTATTTTCGCTGGCGAACTTAAAAATAATTTCTATGGAGAATTTGAATTTATCAACCAAGAAGCACGGGCGGCGTTCCTTGCGAAACTTGGCGGCTATATTCAAGATAAAAACGGTGTGATCGTTCCGGTCAAATTCTCGGAAGTCAAAGATAAAATTACGCCAGGCGGTAAAGTACTTGTTTCGGCATGGGCGCCGATCTCACAAAACTTTGACTCTACAAGTTACAAGCTTATTATGGGGCAAGCTTTGACTAGTAACGCAGGAAACGGAAGCGAAGGCAGCGGCAATGAAAATGTCCCGACTAAAATAGCTGTAGTGAAGCCGGTATACTATGCTTTAAGCACTAATACTGAACAACCTGTTAAAAAGGATTTCAAAGATATTAAATTTGCGGGCTACTCGTTGGATTTATCCAAAGTTAGAAACTCGCTGGATGTTTCGGGACAATCATTCTCGGTAAATGGCGTTAAAATGACGATGGACTACACATTGGCCAAAGATAAACAGTATGAGAGCATTGCGGGCGACCATAAGTTAATGTTTGAGTTCATTAGTGGCGACATCGGAAATGCAAAATATACGACTCAGTTCTCATTGATGACGGCCGGAGAAAATGAGAAGTTGCTAAAAGAAGCGACCAATGCTCCGCTTTCATTTGTATTCGAAGACAATGAAGTTCAAATGAAAGTTCAGAAATACGAAAACTACACCCTTAATATCTACGACGTATTCCAAAACACGAAGCTGCTGATAGCTTCGAAAGAGCTGAAATGGTTTACTGCTTCCGAGTAACATATCCCTAATAAAAAAAGAGCCCGAATATTGCGGTATTCGGGTTTCTTTTTTCTCTCTACCCTATGAATATTGTGGAAGGACAAGCAGAAATCTAGTATGCTTGATGAAAGAATGATAGATAGCGAAAGGAGTCGAAATAATGAATAACAAAGGTTTGAAAATATTGATCGGGATCGGTTTGGTTGGTGCAGGCATGTGGGCGGGGACAAAATTGCCGGCACTTGCTGAAGGTGACAACTTGGTTCCCGGTAGCATTGATGATCCGGTCGTTACAAAAAGCTATGTCGATCAAAAAATAGCCGCGCTCGGCTCTAATAAAGGACCGGTAAACGAAAAGCCTGAGCCCCCGAAGGATAATCAGTCTACCGGGGTAGAAGCTGCAGGTGGGATTGAAATCGTGTCTGTCAAAGCGGGGAAGACACTTATACTAAAGGATGGCGCAGAAGCCATTGTTCGGGTAGGTAAAGCAGTGGCTTATAGCCCGGATAAAAACGGGATTGCAGATGTAACGGATGGTATTGATATTAAGAATGGCAAAAAGGTGCCTAACGATCATCTCATCGTGTTTCCGCGCGGCGGCAGAGGGTTGATGGGCGATCCGTCACAATCCAGTAATTTAACGGTCATGGTGCGCGGCGGCTACGAGCTGAAGGCCACATCAGCGCTGGCGCAGTAATTTGTAACATTTTGCCCGCTTTGACAAGATGTTTGCCGCTTGAGATTTGTTAATCAGCGCACACTATCGATATTACATGATGGAGGTGCATGACAATGTCAAGACGAGGCTCAAATCAACTTGTAGTCGAAAATTGTAAAGCGGCATTGGATCAAATGAAATATGAAATCGCTGCGGAGCTTGGTTTGACATCCAATGCGATTACGCCGGATCAACTAGGCATGACTGAATTTGCCGCTGAGGATTTTGGCAGCTATGGCGTAAACGGCAGCTCGACACAGGTGCCTTGGGGACGGCTGAAAACAAGAGATGTCGGCCACATCGGCGGTTCGATAACGCGCAGGCTGGTTGAGCAGGCAGAAAAGATTTTGAACGGCAGCATCTAAGTGTATTGGTCTCCGTCATTTCCATTGACACAATGCGACAGATTCGGTATCATACTGTTTTAGAGAGTTGACTAGCGACCTTTTCCACTCGGAAAAGGTTCCTTTTTTGGCCAAGAACGGCGAATGCTGTTTCTTCTTGATTTTATAGAATTTATAAGTTTAACTCGATAAATTCTATAAAATTTCAGGGGAAGAAACTTGCCTTGCGTCAAGGACGGCTTCAGCCGTTTCTTCTCATTTTTCATAATGTATGACCGCTGATGCTGCTCTATTATATTTCCTCGGACATGCATGATTTATCCATGACATGATCATGATACTTATTTTATTTTTTAGTTTTTAGGAGGTTGAGGTTTAGATGTCGCTAAAAGGTCGGCACTTGTTTACATCAGAATCGGTTACCGAAGGGCATCCCGATAAAATTTGCGACCAAATTTCCGATGCGGTATTGGATGCTTTTTTGGAAGTAGATCCATACGCGCGCGTTGCCTGTGAAGTTTCGGTAGCAACGGGGCTTGTGCTTGTTATTGGTGAAATTAGCAGCCGTGCAGATTATGTCGATATTCCGGCAATCGCACGCCGTACAATTAAAGAAATCGGTTATACCCGCGCTAAATTCGGATTCGACTCCAGCACTTGCGCTGTGCTGACATCGCTTAACGAGCAGTCGGCCGATATTGCGCAAGGGGTTAACGCTGCAATTGAGACGCGTGACGGCAAAGACATTCGTCAAGAGAACGAAGATATCGGCGCTGGCGACCAAGGGTTGATGTTTGGCTTTGCGACGAACGAGACGCCTGAGCTTATGCCGCTGCCAATCGCGCTTTCGCATCGCATTGCGCGCCGTCTGTCCGAAGTGCGTAAAAACGAGACGCTCGACTATTTGCGCCCGGACGGCAAAACGCAAGTTACCATCGAGTATGTGGACGGTTTGCCGAAACGTGTAGATACTATTGTCGTATCGACGCAGCATGCTGAGGAAGTTACGTTGGAGCAAATCCAAAAGGATATTATGGAGCATGTTATTTTGCCTGTCGTGCCGGCAGAGTGGCTGGACGAGCAAACCAAATATTTCATTAATCCGACAGGACGTTTCGTTATTGGCGGGCCGCAAGGCGATGCCGGCTTGACTGGACGTAAAATTATTGTCGATACGTACGGCGGCTATGCCCGTCATGGCGGCGGCGCTTTCTCCGGCAAGGATCCGACAAAGGTCGACCGTTCAGCGGCGTACGCGGCACGCTACGTGGCGAAAAATATTGTCGCTGCAGGGCTTGCTGATAAATGCGAAATCCAGTTAGCTTATGCGATTGGTGTCGCGAATCCGGTGTCGATTAATGTTGATACGTATGGAACTGGCAAAGTGAGTGAAGAAAAATTGGTTGAAGTTATTAAAAACAATTTTGATCTTCGTCCTGCAGGCATTATTAAAATGCTTGACCTTCGCCGTCCAATTTATGCAAAAACAGCGGCTTACGGTCACTTCGGCCGTACCGATGTAGATCTCCCTTGGGAGCGCGTAGATAAAGCAGAACAATTAAAAGCAGAAGCTTTAGCTTAATATAGCTGTTTAAGGAGCATCATTTCTCGAAGTTGAGAGATGGTGCTCTTTTTGTTCTGAAAAGCTCTTCAATTCTAGCGCCAAAAAGCCGAAATATTGTATACGAGTGTCTAATTAGGGAGTGGGAGAATTGATTGTAAATCGCAGATGGTTCGTTAGTTTGATGGCTATATTGCTGTTCCTTGATTTAGGACTTGGCGGTATAGGTGCAAGGGTAAAAACAGTGGACGCCGCAAGTGCAGGGCCGCAGCTGTTAAGCTACACGCCGGCTTCCGCTACCACGAATGTACCGTTAAATTCCAATCTGATGCTGACCTTTGATGAAAGCGTAAAAAAGGTGAGCGGCAGTGCCGCGATTTCGATTCGCCGGCTGGTTGATAACGAGCTCTTTGAATCTTATCAGGTATATACAGATAGCCGAGTCAGCATTAATGCGGCCAGCCGCAATGTCGTCACGGTGACGCCAAGCAAAAATTTCGAGCTCAATACAAGTTATTATGTCGTCATTGATGCAGGGGCTTTTGTTAATGAGTCTAATGACAAGCCTTACAGCGGGTTATCTAATGCGGCAGCGTGGAATTTTACAACAATCACCCAGAAGGATACAAATGCGCCGCGGCTGCTTTCCTTGAATCCGGCGCACGGAGCTGGCGGTGTAGCGATTGGAAGTCCGCTTGTGATGACTTTTGATAAGCCGGTGTATGCTGCCTCCGGTTATATTACGCTCCGCAACATGACATCCGGCAATTCCGGGGACGTTCAGTCGATTCCTGTCACCTCTACTTCGGTCAAAGGCAGCGGCACAACGGCTGTCACGATTCAGCCGCCTGAGCTGTTGAAGGATAATAGCAGCTATGAAGTGACGGTGCCTGCAGGCTCCTTCCAGGATGCCTCCGGCAATTCGTTTACGGGTATTTATGGCGGTGAGGTGTGGAAGTTCACGACAGGCGCGCCGCCGCTCGGCTCTCCTGTGAAGCAGCCGGCTAACAATGCAGTCAATGTTGCGACCAATTCGACGCTGACCTTAACATTTCCAGTCAATATAACGCCAGGCAGCGGCAATATTGTCTTGAAAAAAATTAGTGACAACAGCACGGTGGAAACCATCCCGGTTTCGTCGTATCGGGTGACGATATCAGGCAATCGCACGGTGACGATTGCGCCGTCAAGTTCATTGCCGGCCAGTACGGAATTGTATGTATTGATCGATCAAGGCGCTTTCCGGAGCGCGGCTAATTCATCCGTTGTTTATGAGGGAATTACTAATGCGGGTGAATGGAGCTTTACCACTAATTTAGGAAATGATACAACCAGGCCTTATATTACAGAACGTACGCCCGCTAACGGGGCCGTGCAGTCCGCTACCAGTTTTGATCTGGAAATGAAATTTAATAAACCGGTATACCCCGGCAGCGGCGAAATTGTCATTAAAACGTTGTCAGGCGATGCGACTGTTGCTACGATCCCTGTCACTTCAGATAAAGTGAGCGGGGGCGGAACGAACAAAATTACGGTTAAACCTGGCGTTACCTTAAAATCAAATGCTACTTACTATGTACAAATTTCAGCGCAAGCATTTCGCGATGCTAACAGCAATTATTTTTTGGGGATAACGGGGTCGGATACGAGCAGTTGGCGTTTTACGATTTCGGAGGATTCACTTAAACCGACCATTTTGTTCACGACGCCATTTAATGGAGGAACGGAGGTTCCGCTGAAAAATGCCGTATTATATGCGACTTTTAGCAAACCGATCCAGCTTGGATCCGGAAGTGTAACCCTTAAAAAGCTGAAAAGCACTACTGCGGGAGCGATCGCGACAGATGTATCGATCGATCCGCAAAATAATCAGCGGTTAATGATTAAAGTGCCTGCCACGCTGGACTCTAATACAGAATACTATGTCGAAATTACACCAGGCTTGGTAAAGGATTTTGCCGGCAATTCCTTTGACGGCATATTGAATCAGTATCAGTGGACATTCAAGACGACTAACACCGCAGGCGGAGCGCCAACGGTAGTGAAAACGGAAATGATCGGCACTTCATTGATGTCCATTACGTTCAATAAGGCGCTAAATCCGGATTCGGTGCCTGCACCGGCCAATTTTTATGTCACGGTTAACGGAGCGAGCCGGGCGATATCCTCCGTTGAAATTAACGGCTCCAGCGTACTGCTGAAATTGCAAGTGGCGGTCGCTTCCGGACAGACGGTTAGTGTATCGTATTCACCGGGCACTTCACCGGTTGAAGATATGAACGGCAAGGCGGCGGCCGGATTTGCCAGCCGCGATGTCGTCAATAACCCGGATACGACGATGCCGAAAATTATGAGCGGTACGATTAACGGCAGCCTGATTACGCTGATCGCCAATAAAACGCTGGCTCAACTGCCTGCCGATGCTTATAAGCAATTTACGGTCTACGTCGATGGTTATTCGCGGGCAGTAACGCAGGCAGTGGTAACGGATGGCATGATTCTGCTTTCGTTGAGCAGCCCGGTCACTTCCAGCCAAAGTGTGTCGGTTTCCTACTATCCATCAACGTATGTGACGATTCGCGATTTGGCTGGCAATGAGCTAGCGTCCTTTAGCAGCATGTATTTGACCAATGGACCGGACACGCAAGCTCCCGTATTGCAATCCGCTTCCGTAAGCGGAAGCACGATCACGCTGACCTTCAATAAGGTGCTTAACGGGTCGCAGGTGCCGGCAGCGAGCTCTTTCTCGGTATTGGTCAACAGCCGGTCCCGCAGTGTATCGTCCGTATCGATTTCGGGGGCGCAGGTCTATGTCAACCTGATTTCTGCTGTTAGCAGCGGCGACAGTGTGGTCATCTCCTACACCGGCGGCTCCAAGCCGATTGTAGATTACGCTGGCAATGCGGCTGCGACATTCAGCAGCAGGCAAGTGAGCGGCACATCGACCAGCACTTATCTGGTCGGGGCAGAGGTTAGGTCTGCCACCATAACGTTAACGTTCTCTAGCTCTCTGAACAGCAGCTATGTTCCTTCCTCGTCTCAGTTCGCCGTGAAGGTGAACGGTGTCAGCCGTGCAGTCTCATCTGTATCGGTTAACGGCTATTATGTTACGTTGACGCTGACGACGCCGATCGCAAGCGGAGATACGGTGAAAATCAGTTACTCAGGCACGGGGACAGGACTGCGTTCCACGAGCGGGGATGTCGCTTCTTCGTTTACAGATTTTTCGGTAGCGAACCAGACCTCGTGGACAGATAACAATGCGAATGGAGATTTTGAGACGGCAGCAGGCGGCGGCTTGAATATTAAAATTGCTGCAGCGACAACGTCTTCCGATACATCGCCCGCAGGCCGCACTACAAGACGATACACGCTGTCTTCGGTCAAAGTAGCGGCTGCTTATCAGGCTGTAACGTCTACGAGCGGGATGACGCCGCGAGTCGTCTTTACCGTACCGGATAGCGAGCTGGCTGCGATTGTCGCGATTTCCCTGGAGGCGCTGCAGGAAGCGAAGAAGAAGACGCCTGCAGGCTCGATCGCTATCGCATACCGCGAGACGAGCTTTGAAATTCCATTTAGCGCGATCGATTTTCAACAAGCTGCGCAAACGGCGAATATCAGCTTGACAGGCGGCTATCTGCTGCTGCAAATTGATACCGCGGCATCGGCAATCTCATCGCAATTGACTGCAGCGATCAACAGCTCGCGTTCGCAGCAGCTGGTCAGCTCGATTAATTTTGCGGCGGCGATAACAAGCGCCGGCGGCATTGCCAAGCCATTTGAAAGCTTCAGCGGATATGTCAATCACTCCATGTCGACAGGAAGCGCGATAGAGCCGCGTACAACGGCTACGGTATGGTTCGACAGTGAAGCAGGCAAGCTTAACTATGCACCGACTAAGGTTGTAACACAGAACGGCAAAAGCGTTGTAACCTTCCAAAGCAAAAACAATGGAACTTTCGCCGCGGTTAAAGGGCAAGCCGAATTCAAAGATATTGCCAAGCATTGGGCTAGTAACGACATCTTAGTGCTTGCTAACAAATATATCGTTGAAGGAAAATCGGCAACTGCATTCGAACCGAAAACGCCGATTACCCGCGGCGAGTTTGCGATGTACATCGTACGCGGTCTTGGTTTGGCGGGCGACCGGCAGTCTGCGGCTAAATATAAAGATGTGAGCAGCTCTTCAGCGCTTGCGCCTTATATCGGAGCAGCTACACGGGCAGGGATTGTAAAAGGGATGACGGATGGCACATTCAAGCCAGACAATCCGATCACGCGCGAAGAGATTACGGCGATGATGGTAAGAGCTGCCGAAGCGGCCGGGGCACCAATCAGCGCTGTGAAGGATGTCACCGACGTCCTGAAAAAATTCAAGGATTACAAAACGATTGGCAACTGGGCGCAGGCCGATGTAGCCAAGGCGGTTCAGGCCGGCATAATCAACGGGATGTCTAACGGCGGTTTCGGGGCCAAGGCACAGACATCGCGGGCGGAAGCCGCTATTATGATCAGACGTTTGCTGGACTATGCCGGATTTATCGATAGCTAGCAGAAGAAGTAGAGAGGACGACATGTATAAAGGTTCGTCCTCTTTTTTCTGATGAAAATGAGACGCGAAAAATGTCGATTTTAGTAGATAGCATTTTCTTTTCGGTCGAAATTTGTTGATAGGAGTCTTCTATCAGACGTAACTTTTCTCATCTAACTAGAGTCTATACGCTTATACGCTGCCGGCGGAATCTGTCGATTGGGAGCTGATTGGGTTTAACGGCTCAGTCAAGGATGGCTCATTCACTATTAACTCTGTTACGCCAGGGACGCAGGTCGGTTATGCCATCGCCAGATATGATGGTTTTTCGACAACAGCAGTGCTCGCTGGAGGAGCAGATAAAAAATTTGAAGATTTTGAGCGTACCACCTACCCAATTACGTTCGCGGGTACGAATAATATAACGGGAACCGTGAAGTTGGAGACTGGATTAGGCGGTCGAAAACAATCGAAAGCATTGCAATTGAACTATGATTTGTCGGCAGGATCAGGGACGAAAGCAGCATATGCGGTGTTAAACGGCAATGGTAACCTTGGCTGATAAAGTTACATGGTCAGGCTGGAAGCAGGTAAAAGCCGCGCTGCCGGCAGATAAGATGGCGTATCCAATTTCTTTGAAACGTCTCTATGTTGTGTCTCTTGATGAGGGTTAGGATGAGCGTGCACTGCAGGGCAGCATTGCGATGGACGATATTCGTTTCCAATATGCGGCGCTTGCTCCCGAACCGGAACGGCAAAAAATCGTTTTGAAGTTAGGATCGAAGGATGCAGTAGTCGGCGGCAAAGCGTACAAGCTGGATGTTGCACCTTTCGCGCTGAACGGAACGACATATTTGCCGCTGCGATTCGTAACCGAAGCGATGGGCGCTAAGGTAGATTGGAACCAGAAATTAAATCGTGTAACCGTACTGCGCGGCAACCGTTTTATGGAAATGTGGCTGAATAAAAAGCAGTTTATTTTGAACGGATCAAAGAAAGAAGCGGCTGTCGCGCCTATTTCCAAAGGAGGACGCACCTTGGTTCCGGTTCGCCTTGTTTCCGAACAATTGGGATTGGTAGTAAAATGGGAAGGAAAAACCAGTACCGTAACTGTCGAATGATAGGACGCGTTCAGGCCATTCTGTGTTATGATAAATAGTATGCCACAGTAGAAAGTGAGCCGAGTCCCAGTGGATTATCGATTAAATGACATCGATCGCGTCATTAAGAACGCGGTTCTCGTAATGGAAGACAGCAAATATCAAATATACGAAATATGTGAATCTGCGCGCAGGGAGCTTTTCACGCTTAGTCAGGAATTGAATCAAGTACTGGCTGAGACAGGGGACATCATTGATAAAGTAGATGCTCTCGAGCTGGAATACCGCCGCGCGCGGATCCGGCTTACGGAAGTAAGCCGCGATTTTGTCCGTTATAAGGAAGAGGACATCAAAAATGCTTATGAGAAGGCGACCCAGCTGCAGCTCGATTTGATGGTATACCGGGAAAAGGAAGGGTACCTCAAGGCGAGACGGGATGAGCTGCAGCAGCGGGTGCGCAATGTGGACAAATCGGTTGAGCGCGCGGAATCGATTGGTTCGCAAATCAATGTAGTGCTGGAGTACTTGTCAGGCGATTTGAATCAAGTGACCCGCATTATCGAATCAGCCAAAAATCGACAGCAAATCGGTTTGAAGATTATTTTGGCTCAGGAAGAAGAGCGCAAGCGGATTGCCAGAGAGATTCACGACGGCCCCGCCCAGTCCCTCGCAAATATAGTTCTTAGGACGGAAATTGCCGAAAGAATGCTTAATAAGCAGGAATTCGAAATAGTGAAAGAAGAATTAATAGATTTGAAAGTGCAGGTCCGCTCTGGCCTAGAAGAGATTCGAAAAATTATTTTCAATCTGCGTCCTATGGCACTAGATGACTTAGGACTTGTTCCTACCTTGATGAAATTTGTACAGGATTTTGAGGAAAAAACAAAGATTCGGACAGTATTCGACACGATTGGGAAGGAAACAAGATTGTCCTCCGCAATGGAGGCAGGTATGTACCGCATGATTCAGGAAGCATTCAGTAATGTGCATAAGCACGCCAATGCATCCTATGTTGCCTTGGAAATGACCTATCAGGCGCATATGGTGAAAATTGTCGTGCGGGACAACGGTAACGGATTTCATGTCGACCTGATTGAATCCCGGGCAAAAGACAGTAGTCATTTCGGTCTGATCGGAATGCGTGAACGTGTCGAGCTGTTGGAAGGGAGGATGGAGATCGAATCGGCTATTAATGAGGGAACGAAGATTACAATTCATATCCCGATTAACCCAGAGCAGGGGAAGGAGTAATTGATAATGGAGCACAAAGCCGTGAGCGGTCAGCGGAAAATCAAAGTATTGATTGCTGACGATCATCAGCTCTTCCGTGAAGGCTTAAAGCGAATTTTGAATATGGAAGACGATTTGGAAGTTATTGGCGAATGCAATGATGGCATTCAAGTGCTGGAGTTTTGCAACCATACGAAGCCGGAAGTCGTTCTGATGGACATCAATATGCCGATAGAAAATGGGGTAGTCGCTACCGAGCGTTTGCGCGATATGTTCCCGGAAGTGAAAGTAATCATTTTGTCGATTCATGACGATGAAAGCTATGTATTTGAGACATTGCGCAAAGGCGCATACGGTTATCTATTAAAGGATATGGAGGCAGAAGCGCTCGTTAATGCGATTCGTTCTGTCGTTGGCGGACATGCCTATATCCATCCAAAGGTAACAGGCAAGCTGATCAATCAGCTGCGCAGAATGACCTATCTGGATGATATCGGTGCCGCTTCCGGTGCCGCAGCGGGACGCGAAGCCGGAGTGAAGTTTATTGCCGGTGAAAATAACCCGCTTACCCGCCGCGAGGCTGAGGTGCTTCGTCTCATGGCCGAAGGCAAAAGCAATAAAATGATTGGCGAATATTTATTTATTAGTGAAAAAACAGTCAAAAACCATGTCAGCAGCATTTTACAAAAAATGGAGGTTGACGACCGTACGCAAGCGGTTATCAATTCCATCAAGTTTGGCTGGGTAACCTTGTAATCTTTATTGGTATAACCGGGCTCTCCACATCTGTGGGGAGCTTTTTTGCTGTTCATAGAAGCTTGGAAAAAAAATTTTCGGCATGACGCAGTGTTTTTTGTTCCGCTGATCGTCTTATTTAATGAGTCTTGTGCATTTTGCGGAAGGGAGGGGCAAGCTATTCAACCTCAGGACGATGAATGGGTCAATCTCGTCCTTGAAGGCGATCAAGAAGTATACCGGAGACTGATTGAACGTTATCAAGGCGTTTTATATAGCTTGATCTGGGGGATATTGCGTCATTCCAAAGATACAGAAGATGCTTTGCAGGAAACCTTTGTACGCATCTACCTTGCTCTTCCCGGTTATCGCGGGCAAGGCTTCAAAAGCTGGGCGTCGCGTATCGCAATTAATATTGCGCTTGATGCAAAACGAAAAAAGAAGAGACAAGCTGAGGTGTTTTCTGAGGAAATGGAAGCGGGAGCCTGCGCCGGCGATAAGGAAAGTCCGGTATTAAGGGGGCATTCTCCCCCGGCGGAGGAGGAGGCGCTCGAACGGGACAAGCGCGCACGCATTCGACATATGATAGAAACGATGCCGGAGGGCTACAGCAAGGCGGTGCAGGCCTTTTATTTGGAGCAAAAAAATTATCAAGAGATTGCCGCAGCAGAACAGATTGCAGTCAAAAGTGTGGAATCCCGCTTGCATCGCGCCAAGCAATGGATGCGTAGGCACTGGAAGAAGGAGGACCTGGAATGAAGCATCCGACGAGCGCAACCTGGCATGACTATGTACAGGATCGCCTGACGACTCAGGAATGTGAACAGATCGAACAGCATTTGGCTGTTTGTGATCTGTGTATGGAGCGATATATGAAAGGCGCGTCTGAACTCCAGCCGCTGGAGCGTTTATCGGCCGAACAGAGTGGCCGGCTTACAGATGCGGTAATGTCCAAGGTGGCGGCACTGCCTCCTTATGCGGTGAAGCAGCAGAAGCGTAGAAGGAAGAAGCCGGTACGGCGCGCGGTACAGCGGCAGTCCGGGAGCCGCCGTCAAATGATGGTGCATTATGTCATTGCAGTTTGTTTCATGCTGCTGCTTATGTCTGCAGGCGTGTTTGAGCATCTGGCCGCTCTGACCGATCAGTGGCGCACGGAGCAATATGGGCGGCAGCACGAGGATGGTCGGCAAAGGATCAGAGTAACAGATACCATTATGGAAAAAACAACCTCCGTCATTGGCGCTATGCTAGATAAGCCCACTACGGATGCCAGAAAGAATGGAGTGAACTAAATGATTAGAAATCCGATCGTTGCCTTGCTATTAGGCGTCATACCGGGTTTAGGGCATTTTGCCGTTCAACGCAAGGTTAGAGGGGTGATTTACCCGCTGTTATTCGTGGGAATAATCGGCTTAGGCTTTATTGGAGCGATTATGGCTGATCGCGGCGAACCGCTCATTGTCGCCGGACTGGGCGCTATATGTATCTGGGTGCTCAACTTGCTGGATCTGATTATCTTTTTACTGCGGCGTTCAGGAGATATTAAGCCGCATCCGCAGCGTGCCGTACAGCGGCAGCCCGGCAATTTGATGGGGCCACCGCCACCGCCGCCGGGCAGCTTTTCGGCCTTCGGAGCAGCGGAAGCTGGAACGATGTATTCACCGCCGGAAAACAATGACGATGCCGGGGAACGTTTTTACACGATTTTGCTATCTTTCGTTCCCGGACTAGGACATTTGCAGCTCGGGCTGATGCAGCGCGGCGTCACACTGTTAATTGGTTTTTTCGGCTTGCTGACGATGATTATTTTTGTTTCAGTGCTGGCACGTGAACAAGGGGTCCTTGTGTTTTTGGGTGTGCTGCCGATTATTTGGCTGTACGGGATGTTTGATGCCGTTCGGCAGCTGCAGCGCAAGCAGGCCGGAGAATTGCTGGTCGACCGTTCGATTATGGAGGATTGGGACGAGTTCCGGCATGGCGGCCGGAAAAGCCGCTGGTTTGCCACAGTGCTCTCGATTATTCCGGGTGCTGGGCATATGTATTTGGGCTTGCAGAAGCGCGGCCTGCAGCTGATGGCTGGCTTCTTCCTTTCCATCTACTTGCTGGATGCGCTGCAATTATCGCTGTTTTTGTTTGTGGCGCCGATTATTTGGTGTTATGCATTTTTTGACTCCTTGCAGCAGCAATCCAGATATGCGCTTGGCTTTGCCGAGCTGCAGGATGTGCCGATCGTGGACGGTCTTGTACATCGGAAAAAGTGGCTGGGCCTCGTACTTGTGCTGCTGGGCTTGTACTACGTATCAGACCGCCTGTTAATGGACATTGTTCGGCGCTATTTTGAATATTATCAATGGATCACGATTCGCGATTATTTGAAGACAGGTGTAACGGCGGTACTGCTTGTCGGAATTGGCATCAAGCTATTAGCAGGCAATAAGCAAGAGAACACGGAAACATGAGAGACCGGCTCCGGCCGGTCTCTTTTTTCTTTGCTTGTCCGCATATGTCTGGAACCAGTAGGCGCTATTCGACATATGATATCGGAAAGAGGAGGTGGCTACGATGATCGCGATCTTGCTCTGGGTGCTTGGCTGTTACGCGCTTTGTGCGATAGCGGTGCATACCGCCTTTCGCAATACGAGGCAGCGGAAGCAAGACGATATCAAGCATTACATTCTTGTAGCCGGTAATGAGCAGCAGCAGATGGAATGGTATATGCGTTCACTGGCTCGTTATGCTCGCGAATGCGGGCAGGAGGTTCGTGTTACAATTGTGGATCGCTGTTCTAAGGATGATACTATTCAGATTGCACGCTGTTTTGCGCGGCGCGGCATGGATATTTATATTACGCCAGCTTCGTGGCTTAGTGAAGGTGAACGTTCAACCGAGGATCAGCAGCTTGCCCAAACAAGTTGGATGCGCTTACAAGAAGAGGGGGAGAATGCTGACACATCGCCTCTTATTTGGAGGCTGCGTTCGGCAGGCATAGTGACTGCGGCGGACCAGACCATTTTGGTTGATTTGCAGGAGCCGCACGATCTGTCGAAGCTGCCCCTTTATTGAATGAGCGGGCTAGTTGAGCTATAATAGTTGTAATTAGAACGAGCGAGTGAAGCACACGCACAATGCTGCCGTAGAAGGCAGACTGCGGTGTGCTTTTTTTTGATTTTATAGAACTTATAAGTGTCACTCGATAAATTCTATAAAATTCAGGGGAAGAAACTTGCCTCGCGCTAAGGTCGGCGTCAGCCGTTTCTTCTCATTCCGCTCCAGGAGGGGATGGCTTTTAATGAGGGTGCAGCTGTATGTAGTGGTAGGGCAGAAAGAAACAACGGCGCGCTGGACGATGGCGCCGGAGGTTGATTATGCTTATTGGCTGGATGCTGCTTACCGGCAGGAGGTTGGGCGAGCGGCAGCAGGATGTGAAACGGCTGGCGGCAATTATGTATGCTGCCTCTTTTGGTCGGAGCTTGTTCCTTTAGGAGATGCAGAGCAAATTGCGGTGCGCTGGGCAGAGGAGCAGGGACAGACAAATGACATAAGAGCTACAGCAGCTAAGCTGCGGCGGTTAGTTGGGCAGACAGTGCGGCTGCGCTCTGGCCGTGGCGAAGTTGTTATGTACCGGCACGATTCTGTTGGATTGAAGGGGAAAAGCGATTATATGGCTGCGCGGAGGCTGGCAGAGCAGGCTTTCCGGCTTGCTAAGCTGTGCCGGGGTCGTTCTTTATTAATGGGAGAAGTGTTAGCGTTACTGGAGGCCAGCGGGCAGACCGGGCAGAGCTGCAGCTCGGCACTGCTTCCTGTCCTCCAAATGGCGGCTTTACTGGGACTGCTGCATCTAGGAGGCTCAGTAGCAGTGCAGCCCCCATCCAAAGGTGTGCGTTGGATCTGCCGGCTTCGCGGGGGGACGACAAAGGGCAAGCTGCGGTGCCGCCGCTGTGGCAGTGGCGAAGCGCGAATGCGCCGTACCGGCTGTGCGACATGCGGGTGCGAATGTGCTTATTGCGAGGCTTGCCTGTCAATGGGGCGCAGCCGCGAATGCAGTTTGCTTATTTTAGGGGACAGCACTGCGGCGGCCGGAGCGTACAATAAGAGCGGCAGCAGGCTTGCGATCCCGGAGCGGCTCAGGCCATGGAAGCTAAGCGATGCGCAAGCAGCGGCAACGGCAGCCGCGCTGGATTTTATTGAACAACGGCCCAGAGCTGCAGACAGATTCCTATTATGGGCAGTGACTGGAGCGGGCAAGACGGAAATGATTTTCCCGCTCGTGGAGGCCTGCTTGCAGCAGGGCGGGTATGCGCTCATTGCGACACCGCGCCGCGATGTGGTGCTGGAGCTGGACCCCCGGCTGCGCAAGGCATTTCCGTCTGAAACGCTCGTCACCCTGTACGGCGGCAGTGCCCAGCGCTGGGAAAGCGGGCGGATCACATTAGCAACTACACATCAATTATTTCGTTTTCAGCATGCATTTGAGCTGGTTGTCATTGACGAGCTCGATGCTTTTCCCTATCATGGCGACCCGCTGCTGTATTATGCGGCAGCCAAAGTATGCAAGCCGGAGGGAACGACGATTCTGCTTTCGGCAACGCCGCCGGCGGAGCTGCAGCGGGCGGCCAGGCGGAGGAAACTGCCTTATGTGCGCGTTCCCGTCCGTTTTCATCGGCATCCTTTGCCCGTACCTGCATACATTAAAGCTGCTCCCGTATATTCGCTTATTGCGCAGCGGCAGCTCCCTGCGAAAGTCATAAGCGCTGCCCGGCATTCACTGGACAGGGGAGCGCAGCTTTTCGTCTTTGTACAAAAGATTAGTCATATTGCTCCATTAGTTGAGCAGCTCCGCCGCGCTTTTCCAAAGATCGCAATTGATGGCACCTCCTCCAAGGATGAGGAACGTGCAGACAAGGTGCAGCAGTTCCGTCAATGTCACATTCGATTATTAGTGACGACCACAATATTGGAACGGGGAGTGACGGTTCCGAAAAGTGATGTCATGATTTTGGATGCGGACGGGAAGCTTTTCGACGAAGCCTCGCTCGTGCAAATGGCCGGCCGGGCTGGCCGCTCAAAGGATGACCCGGCAGGCAATGTCTACTTTTGCGCTCCGGCGCTCAATCGGTCGCAGAAGCTGGCGATTCGGCAAATCGTGGAGATGAATCGGCTTGCGCGGCGGCAAGGGTATCTGATTACAGTGCCGGATAGGAGGGGGAACAGGAATATTGATAAATAAAAGCTGGCGAAGTTTGCTGGATTGCGGATTTGCTTTACTGTCGCCCAAGTCATCGCTTTGTTATGCCTGTCAGCGCCCATTCAGAAGAGTGAGGGACAGTTTGCCTTTGTTATGCCAGCAGTGCGGCAGGCTTGTACCATGGATTCATTCTGCGGTGTGCCCGGTATGCGGGAGAGGGGAGCGCTGCGACGATTGCGCCCGGCGTGCGATGACCTTCTTTGTATGCAATAGAAGTGCCGTTCACTATAATGAACAAACGCGAGAATGGATCGCCCGTTACAAATATCGGGGGGATGAGGCGCTGGCTGCCCTCTTTGGAACGATCCTTAATTACAAATTTCGGCATATGATAGGAGAAATGCGGGCGCGGCAGGCCGGCTTCCATTTTCACGCTATAATTCCTGTACCGTTAAGTGAAGAACGGCTGCTGGAGCGGGGATTTAATCAGGCCGAGCAGCTCGCCGCCGCGGTAGCAGGCAAGCAGCGAATCAAGCTAACTCCCTTGTTGCTGCGCAACCGCCATAGCGACAAGCAAAGCAGCAAAACGCGGCGGGAACGGATGGATAATACATACAATCTGTTTGCGGTGCACGAGGAATGGATGGCCAAACTAATGCGGAACGGGCAGCCCTCCCCTGTGCGCTTGCTGATTGTCGACGATATATATACGACGGGCAGTACAGTTAATGCTTGTGCCGCTGCGATCACAAATTGCATCCGGCATAGCTATCCAACGATCCGTGCGGAAATTTACGTCCTGACACTTGCCCGTTCGTAGCGGGACGAAGCGTTAATGTCCAAGATCAGCTCTTTAAAAAAAGATGAAATATGCCGATATAGTTGATAAAATATGATTATCGTAAGGTGCCTGAAAGGGGGCAATAAAAATGGAGCTTGATAACTGTCCTCGTTGTGGGAAGCTATTTGCCAAAAATTTTCGCGAGCTGTGTCCGGCATGCATAAAAGATGTCGATAGAGAATATACCGAGTGTGCCGAATATTTGCGGAAAAATAAAGGTGCAACCATTCATGAGCTGTCTGACGCAACTAATGTCAGCATAAAGCAAATTACAAAGTTTATTCGCGAGGGCCGCATTTCTCTTGTAGGCGCCCCCAATCTGGGCTATCCATGCGAAGTATGTGGTATACCGATTCGTGAAGGCAACTTATGCGGGAACTGCCGCTCGCGGTTGCAGCATGATATTGGCCAGGCGCAAGGCAAGCTGGCTAAAGATACTGAAGGGACTGCGTCGGCCGTTTACCGGATTATGGATCGGTTGCGTGACCGAAGTTGACAGTATTGCGGCGATTCTATAAATTTTTATACACCTATGCCGATAATACTCATATAGAGTTTATCGGCTTTTTATATAGTTGGCGATGTTGGAGGGATGAGCGATGAAAATTAATGAAATACAACGGATCGGAGCAGTCAATCCGTATAAGCAAAATCAGGAGCAGCGAACCGGTCAGACGGAGCGCAAGCGCAGCCGCGATGAGGTGCAAATTTCTGCCGAGGCGCAGGAGATGCTGTCCTATAGCCGCGCAAATGATACCGAGCGTGCGAAGCGGGTACAAGCTTTAAAACAGGAAGTAAGCTCCGGCACTTATCATGTCGATGCAGGCAAGATTGCCGAAAAAGTATGGCCGTTTTTGAAAAAATAAGCAAGTATAAGTTACCTCTATGCTTAGCTTATATTTCTAAGGGGAAGAAACTTGCCTCGCGCGAAGGACGGCGTCAGCCGTTTCTTCTCGAATCGTCCAAATAGGTGGAAGGGTGAAGTCCAGTTATGTCTATAAATGAGATTTTAGAAATACTAGAAAAGCAATTGGAACATTATGGATCATTACTGGATTTGATCAATCAGAAACGAACCATTCTTATTAGCAATGATGTCGAGCAGCTCAATGTGTTTATGAAAAAGGAAAGGCAGCAGCTGCAAATTGCGGAAGCGCTCGAACAAGAACGCATTCGGCTTACTAACAAATACTTTTTGAAATGCGGCATTATTCGCAGCCGGGCAGGGACGATTTCGGATATGGTCCGCATTGTAACGAATGCGGAAGAAAAGACAAAACTGCTGCACTATCAAAAGCAGCTTTCCAGTTTGCTCGGGGAAATCCGGAAAGTGAACGAGCTTAATCAGCAGCTGATTGCACAGTCGCTTCAGTTTATTGAATATTCCATTGATCTCCTTATTGATGATCCGACTGAGGCGATCACTTACCAGCACCCGAAGAACCCGACATACGGAGGGGTAAGAAACGGGATATTCGATACGAGAGGTTAGAGGAGGAGCATAGTGATGAGATCCACATTTCATTCCCTGGAAACCGCGAAGAGAAGTATATTTACCCAGCAAGCATCGATTAATACCGTCGGACATAACATTGCAAATGCGAACACATTGGGGTATTCCCGCCAGCGCGTATCAAGCGTTGCATCGCGTCCGATCGAAGCTTTTGGCATGAGCCGCTCAACAGCCCCGGGCCAGTTAGGGACAGGGGTTGAATTTACGGCCATTAACCGGATTCGAACGGGGTTTCTTGACGATCAATTCCGCAACCAAAGCAAGTATGTAGGCAACTGGTCCGTACAAGCCGATACCTTGAATAAATTGGAGGGGGTTGTTAACGAGCCTTCGGATACTGGCATCCGTACAGTATTGGACAAGTTTTATCAAGCATGGTCTGACTTGAGCAAAGATCCGGAAAATGTTACAGGAAGAAAAATTGTGCGCGAAACAGCTATGGCGCTTACTGATGCTTTCAATCAGGCAAGCAAACGTTTATCGGATCTGACTGCAGATTTAACCACCAATATCGAAGTGAAGGCGACAGAAGCTAATACGATGCTTCGAACGATTGCTTCCCTGAACCTCGAAATCCGTAAAATTGAGGCGCTTGGTGATCATGCGAATGATTTGCGAGACCAGCGGGATTTGCTTGCGGATCAGCTGTCGCAAATTGTGAACGTGCAGGTTACGGAGCAGGCTGACGGCTACTCGATTTCTATGGGAGGCGTCTTGCTGGTGGAGGGGGACACCTATGGAGAACTATCAGCAGCTTCATTGCAAGGAGCCTTCCAGTCAGGGGATCTTAATAACGGCGAAATATACGGGATGTTTGTTTCACGCGATGTGCATGTTGCTAATTATGTGAGACAGCTGGATACATTCGCCAATACGCTGGCTAATGGTGAAATACAAATTACGCTTCCGGCGGGCACTGTCAAACCGGGAACGACGGTGCCGATCACTGCGCCGGAGACGATTACCGTGAAGGGCTTGAACGGGCTTCATAAGCTAGGTTACACATTGGAGCAGCCGGCTGCAAACGGGCTCGATTTCTTCACCTTTAAGCCAGGCGCAGACGGCATTACGGCAGCGAGTATTCAAGTCAATCCGCTAATTGCAGCGGATACGAATAAAATTGCCACTTCCATGCGAACGATTACGGAAAATGGGGTCACGACTGTTGTCAAGGGCAACAATACACTCGCTTTGTTGATGTCCGAAATAAAGGAAGTCGAATTTAAATTTGATCAGAGTGCTACCGGGAACGGGGTTACCGAAGCAACACTCAACAACTTTTATAATGCAATGGTCGGGGCGCTCGGTGTCAATGCGCAGGAGGCAAGCCGCCAATATTATAACTCCGTCGCACAAATGGATCAGGTTGACAGCAATCGGCAGTCTGTTAGCGGTGTCTCTCTGGACGAGGAAATGTCTGATCTCATCAAATTTCAGCATGCATACGGCGCTGCTGCAAGATTTATGACCACGTTCGACCAAATGATCGATAAGTTAATTAACGGAACCGGAGTAGTCGGTCGATAATCACAAATTATTATTTAGGGGGAAGCAGTTATGGCGCTTCGTGTAACGCCTGGGATGATGCATGCACAATTGTCCAGGAATTTAAATCGAAATTTAATTCGAATGGAAGAGCTGCAAAATCAATCGAGCACTGGACATAAAATTAATAAGCCCTCCGATGATCCGGTAGGGATCACTTATTCGCTCCGTTACCGGACCGAGCTGGCCTCTAATGAGCAGTATCAAAAAAATGTCGATTCCGCTCTTTCTTGGCTGGATTTTAATGATGCTGTCACGGACCAGACCGGGCAAGTTTTGCATCGGGTAAAGGAATTGGCGGTCGGGGCATCCAGCGGCACCAATCCGAGCTATGCACTGGACGCGGTAAAGGCCGAAATTTTGCAGCTGAAAGAACAGCTCGTTGATATTGCCAATAGTAAGCTAAACGGAAAGTATGTGTTCAATGGCCAACTGTTCGATAAACCTCCCTATGACACGGAAGCCGCCAATTTCGATCCGAAGATGGTCGTAACTGACGACAAAAGCGTGGCATATGCACTGGGAGTAGGCGTTGTGCTGCCGATTAATATAACGGGCAACGAGCTGTTTGGCGAAACTGGCGATGGAGATAATGTATTTGCCATTCTTGATCGAATTGTATCTGCGATCGACAGCGAAAGCCATAGCGGTGTAGCTGCGGAGCTGGCAAATATCGATTCGCGTATGGATAAAGTATTGAATGCGAGATCGGAAATCGGTGCACGGGTAAACCGCGTCGAGCTGATGCAAAACCGGCTGAGCGACCTGGAAATCAATTTGACGGATATGCAATCCAAGGCTGAGGATGCTGATTATGAAAAGCTGCTCATTCAAACCAAAATCAATGAAAACATCTATCAGGCCTCGCTGTCTGTAGGGGCGAAAATCATTACTCCCACCTTGGTTGACTTCCTCCGCTAAAGGAGAATAATATGCGTCTTCCTATCATTCAAGCGACTTCTCAACAGGGGAAAATTGCGATTGAATCGGAGCTTGGGCACTATAATATTCGTTCCCGGCCAGCTGATCTGCAAATTGAAACAACGAGACCGCAAATCAGTGCTTCTACGCCGGCTCCGGATCTGGACATTGACTCCAGCCGGATGTGGGAGGCTTTTAACGGCGGCAAGCCTGAAGTGTTTTGGAACAAAATTTACTCCCAAATGCCTGAAATCGCTTTGCAGGCGATTGCCCGGATTGTAGAGAGAGGAAATCAAATGGGAGATTTGCGGATTCAGCGCAATCCTATTCCTGATCTGGCATATGAAGCTGCTTTTGAGCCGAAAGCGCCTCTCCAAATATTCGGACCGGCGACGCCTCACAATGTGGACATTCACTTTACCGTTCATAAACCTGATGTAGAGGTGACGCCTGGCCGCGTTGATGTCCGGGTGCAAGTGAACAGACCGGAGATTGAATACCAGCGCCGAGATGTAAAAGTTACGATGGAGCAATATCCCCGCGTACAATTTTATGTGCCAAATGTTGATATTAGAGCGTAGCGCTGCTATTCCAACCGCATCAAAAATTTCGATATGCAAGCTATATACAAAGCTGAGCCGCTGTATATAGCTTTTTCTATTTCTAGCAGCTAAGATGAGAAGGAATGGAGGAGAATGCTATGAAGCTAGTGAGCAGCAGACTTGGTGAAATGGAGATTCAAGAAGAGAGCCTACTTTACTTTTCCAAGGGTATTCCAGGGTTTGAAGAGGAGACCCAGTTTGCACTGTTATCGTTGGAGTCAAACCGACCGTTTGAATTTCTGCAGGCAATTGCAAATCCGGATCTCATGTTTATTGTCGTAGATCCTTTTCAGTTCCTCCCTCAGTATGAATTCGAGCTTCCTGACGCTACTGCCGCAGAGCTGTCTGTCTCTGAAGCAAATGTCATGATCCGGTCGATCGTAAGTATCCCTGGCGAATTGAAGCATGCAACGCTGAACCTGGCAGCCCCGCTTGTTATTAATAAAGAAACCCGGGCGGCAAAGCAGGTAGTGTTGGGCAGTACAACATATTCGACTAGGCAACCGCTGTTTCAAAAAGTGGAGCAGCGTTAGGAGAAGGGGGAGCGCTGATGCTTGTATTATCACGCAAGAAGGGCGAAGCGATAATTATCGGGGATGATATTGAAATCACCCTGCTGGAGGTCAATTCCGATGCCGTTAAGATCGGGATAAAAGCCCCCAAGGAAATCGAAGTTTTGCGCAAGGAAATCTATTTGATGGTGAAAGAATCGAATCAGGAGGCCGCAGCCCCTGCGATCGAGCTGGATCTATTAAATACGAAATTGCAGCGATTGAAAGAAATTGATGAAGAGCTATAAATAAACCAGTGATACATGCCGATAAAAGGGGTATAACCGGTTTAAGTACGGCCGACTTATCCGGTTACCACAAGGATGTGGGCAGATGACAATTCAGGGAGGAAACCCAACATGCGTATTAATCACAATATTACGGCAATCAACAATCACCGCAACATGAGCCTGAACAATGTAGCAGCAGGCAAATCGATGGAAAAACTGTCCTCGGGTCTTCGCATCAACCGTGCGGCTGACGATGCGGCAGGTCTGGCAGTGTCCGAAAAAATGCGCGGCCAAATCCGCGGTCTGGAGCAAGCGCAAAAGAACGTACAAGACGGCATCTCCTTCGTACAAACGGCAGAGGGCGCAATGAACGAAGTAAGCGCCATGCTGACTCGCATGAAAGAGCTGAACGTTCAGAAGAAAAACGACACATACTCCACTACAGATAAAGCTAACATCGATGTCGAGCTGGATGCGCTGGGCACACAAATTGACAACATTCTTAAAGATACAACCTTTAATGGTATTTCGATTAAAGGCGGTACTGTTAAGATTCAATCGAATGACTCTTCGCAGCAAATCACAATTAACGGCATTACTGAAACAGGAATTACCGGTCTGACTAAAGGTTCCGATTTGGCTGCTATTGAAACGGCAATTACGAATGCTTCGACAGAGCGTGCGAAGTTGGGTGCGGTTCAAAACCAGCTGGAGTACACGTCCAACAACCTGGGTACGACAGTAGAGAACCTGTCGGCATCCGAATCGCGTATCCGCGATACAGATATGGCGAAGGAAATGGTGGAGCTTACGAAGAACAACATTCTGTTGCAGGCTTCCCAAGCGATGCTGGCACAAGCGAACTCGCAGCCGCAAGGCGTTCTTACACTGCTGCGCTAATCGAATTACACAGAGAGACCTCCGATTTTCGGAGGTCTTTTTCTATTGCAGGAACTAGAAAAAGCGAGAGAGCTATAAACAAATTAGCAGCATATGTCGATAAGAGAAATATGACTGGTTAAGTACGGCCGACTTAGCCAGATACCACAAGGATGTGGGCAGATAAAAACTCAGGGAGGAAACTAGTTATGCGTATTAATCACAACATTACGGCAATCAACAATCACCGCAACATGAGCTTGAACAACGTAGCGGCAGGCAAATCGATGGAAAAGCTTTCGTCGGGTCTTCGCATCAACCGCGCGGCTGACGATGCAGCAGGTTTGGCAGTGTCCGAGAAAATGCGCGGCCAAATCCGCGGTCTGGAGCAAGCGCAAAAGAACGTACAAGACGGTATCTCCTTTGTACAAACGGCAGAGGGCGCAATGAACGAAGTAAGCGCGATGCTGACTCGCATGAAAGAACTGAACGTTCAGAAGAAAAACGACACATACTCGACTACGGATAAAGCGAACATTGATGTTGAGCTGAATGCGCTTGGCAAACAAATCGACAATATCTTGACTGACACCAAATTCAACGGTATTGAAATTAAAGGCGGCACGATTAATATTCAATCCAATGATTCTTCACAACAAATTACAATTAACGGTATTGACGATGCAGATATTAGCGGCCTGACTAAAGATTCCACATTGGATGACATTGAAACAGCAATTACGAATGCTTCGACTGAGCGCGCGAAGTTGGGTGCGGTTCAAAACCAGCTGGAGTACACCTCGAACAACCTGGGTACAACAGTCGAGAACCTGTCGGCTTCCGAATCGCGTATCCGCGATACCGATATGGCGAAAGAAATGGTCGAGCTTACCAAAAACAATATCCTGCTGCAAGCATCCCAAGCGATGCTGGCACAAGCGAACTCGCAGCCGCAAGGCGTTCTTACACTGCTGCGCTAAGAGAAATTGCCAAAACAGACCTCCGATTTTCGGAGGTCTGTTTCTAAATATAAGAAAGTATAAGTTTCACCTTATACACAGCTTATATTTCAAAGGGAAGAAACTTGCCTCGCGCCAAGAACGGCTTCTGCCGTTTCTTCTTGATTGCAGGAACTAGAAAAAGTGAGAGAGCTATAAACAAATTAGCAGCATATGTCGATAAGAGAAGTATGACTGGTTAAGTACGGCCGACTTAGCCGGTTACCACAAGGATGTGGGCAGATAAAACTCAGGGAGGAAACTAGCTATGCGTATTAATCATAACATTACGGCGATCAACAACCACCGCAACATGAGCCTGAACAATGTAGCAGCAGGCAAATCGATGGAAAAACTGTCCTCGGGTCTTCGCATCAACCGTGCGGCTGACGATGCGGCAGGTTTGGCAGTGTCTGAAAAAATGCGCGGACAAATCCGCGGTTTGGAGCAAGCGCAAAAGAACGTACAAGACGGTATCTCCTTCGTACAAACAGCAGAGGGCGCGATGAACGAAGTGAGCGCCATGCTGACTCGCATGAAAGAGTTGAACGTTCAGAAGAAAAACGACACGTACTCGGCAACAGATAAAGCGAACATCGATGTTGAACTGGATGCGCTAGGCGAGCAAATTGACAACATCCTGGGCGACACCAAATTCAATGGCATCTCAATTACAAGCGCAACTGATATTAATATTCAATCCAATGACAGCACACAAATCATTGCGATCAAAGGTATTGATGGAACAGATATTACAGGACTTGATTCCAGCAAAGGTCTTACTGATATTGAAAAAGCAATCACGAATGCTTCGACAGAGCGCGCGAAGCTGGGTGCGGTTCAAAACCAGCTGGAGTACACTTCCAACAACCTGGGGACGACAGTAGAGAACCTGTCGGCATCTGAATCGCGAATCCGCGACACAGATATGGCGAAGGAAATGGTGGAGCTTACGAAGAACAACATTCTGCTGCAGGCTTCCCAAGCGATGCTTGCACAAGCGAATTCGCAGCCTCAAGGTGTTCTTACGCTGCTACGCTAATATTAGTTTTAGTTGGAGACCCCTGCTTAAGGGGTCTTTTTGTTTGCAATTCATCGAAACTGCAATATTTGCGTGCGGACTTCAAATACTTCTAATATTGTACGGCGCTGATACCGATATAGAAAGTAGAATAAATAATATCGGGCGAGGTGTTACAATGTCGATGAATATTGGTTCTGTCAATGGAATGACTGGTTACGTTAATGATCGGCATAATGGCGAGGGGGAAACGCGTGGGAGCGCACCGGCAGCTAACCTCAACAATATTAGCTCCGTAAAAGCTCTTGCCAAAGCAGAATTAAGCGGGACTAAGGTAACAATTGGCGATGAGCAAGTGATCCGCAACATCGAGCGGGTTCTAAAGGTGATTCAAGGTCCTGATACTTTGTTTGAGATGTCGGTTCATAAAGAAACAAATGCGATCGTCATCAAGGTACTGGACAAAGATACCGGAGATCTTATCCGCGAAGTGCCGCCGGAGAAGACATTGGACTTGGTGGCCAAATTTATGGAGATCAATGGAATTCTTATTGATGAGAAGGTATGAGGAGATTGATGATGCTCTCGTTGGCTATGATCGCCAAAAATGAAGAACAATATTTGGATCGCTGCTTGAAAAGTGTCTCGACACTGGTCGACGAAATGATTGTAGTGGATACTGGATCTACGGATCGGACAAGAGAAATTGCACGGGACAATGGTGCAGTTGTATATGATTTTGAATGGTGTGATGATTTTTCGGCAGCGCGCAATTTCTCCATTGAGAAGACGAGCGGTGACTGGGTAGTAGTACTCGATGCAGATGAGTATTTTGCAGAGGATTACGCTGATGTTATTCGGGAATTTATCAGTCGCGGGCAACAAATTGGGCGATTCGAGTTCATTGCCCGATTCGTCAAGGATGGTTTGACGCAAAGCTCACAGTACAGCAGTTCGCGGTTATTTCCGCGTCATATCCGATATATGGGAAGAATTCATGAGCAGTTGGTGTCTGATCTGCCAAGATGTGATACAGGTGCACTGGTGATGCATGACGGGTATTACATGACAGAAAAATCGGAACGCAATATTAAATTGCTTCTGCAAGAGGTGAAGCAGCATCCGGGTGACCCGTATTTGTTGTTCCAATTGGGAAAGCAGTATCGCGGCAATAATGAGTATGAAGCAGCAGGAAATTATTTATTGGAAGCTTATCAAAATTTAAGTGGCCCCACTCCCTATGCTTTGGAGGTTATACTTGAACTTCTGGAAGTACTCACACATACCAAAAAATATGTGACAGCATTCGATTTAGTAGAGGGTCATGCAGAGTTGTTTGATACCTCGCCTGATTTTTGCTTTGCAACAGCGTTGTTTCTGCTAGATTACGCGATTGATACAAATGATCATTCTGTAATTGGGGATATTGAACAATGCTACCTAACCTGTCTGGAGATGGGCAAACATCAAGCAAAAGAAGTTGTAATAGGTACTTCTACATTTATGGCAGCATATAATCTGGCGGTCTTTTACGAAACGACCGGCCTGCAAGAAAAAGCGACTGAATACTACGTATTGTCGTCATCATACGGATTCGAACCTGCAAAAAAGAAATTGGAGGGATTATGATGAGAATATCAGGATTCGCCTCAGGGCTCGATATTGATGCAATGGTCAAAGAGCTGATGATTGCTAAACGAGCGCCGCTCAATAAATTAAATCAGCAAAAAAAGACATTGGAGTGGCAGCGCGAGCAGTATCGGGACATCAACATTAAGCTGATCGATTTTCGGAATAACAAGCTGTCTAATTATGGCTTGAGCGGCTCTCTCAGTGCCAAGCAAGTAAATGTGACGGGGAATTCAGGGGCTGTTTCGGCTAAAGCAACGGGTTCCGCTACATCAGGGAACATGACGGTTGAAGTTACAGAGCTTGCAACTGCCTCGACAGTCAAGAGTACGACCGGAATTGGAGCTGTGGACACAAGTAAGACACTTGGTGAATTGAAGCAGCTGGGGAAAATTAACTTTGATCTAGATACAGATAATAAAATAGTCATTAATATAAATGGAACCGACCTGAAATTCAATGAATCGGATACATTAGCTTCCGTCGTGACAACGATTAATTCCAGCACATCCGCCAACGTATTTTTTGATTACGCTACTGGTGGAATGTCAATGACTTCCAAAGAAAGCGGATTAGACAACAGTCTTAATTTTTCAGGGAAATTAATAGAAAGTTTCGTTAAAATGTCGGACGTAGTGGCCGGCAAGGATGCGCAGGTAGCCATCAACGGCATTTCGACAACCCGGTCCAGCAATACGTTTACAGAGAACGGCATCGAAATTACACTCAACGGCAAGACGAACGGAACAGCTGCAACCTTGAACGTTACGAGCAATACGGACAAAATCGTAGACAATATTAAATCCTTCATTAAAGATTACAATGAATTGCTCGATAGTCTAAACAGCAAGTTAGGCGAGGAACGGTTCAGAAAATATGCCCCTCTGACCGACGATCAGCGCAAAGAAATGAAAGAGGACGAAATCAAGCTGTGGGAAGATAAGGCGAAGAGCGGTTTGCTGCGCAATGATATTGCCCTTTCAACGCTGGCAACCAATATTCGTTTGAGCTCCATGACTAGTGTCAAGGTAGGGGGAACGGGAATTGATTTGTCATCGCTCGGAATTGAAACCGGCGAGTGGGGTGAGCGCGGCAAGCTGGTGCTGAAGAATGAAGACAAGCTGCGCGCCGCTATTGAGGCCAACCCGGAGCAAGTGATGAAGTTCTTTACTCAGCAATCGACTGAAACGGATGCGTCTAAAAAAAATACGCCGACAGATCCGGAAGCAGGGCTGTTTAATCGTCTATCGAAAGCAGTAATGACGGCAATTGAAGGGCTGGCTGAAAAAGCGGGCACACCTAAATTCAGCATGGATGAGAAGGCTACCTTTGCTCCAACCAGCTTAATCGGCAAAAACCTGCGCGATATTGATCTTCGCATCAGTACTGAAGCTGCACGCATGAAAATGTTGGAAACCAGCTATTATAAAAAATTTACAGCGATGGAGAAAGCGATTAACCGGTTTAATTCTCAGTCTTCTAGTTTATTTGGGGCAACGCAATAAGGAGTGATGAATGAGATGATAACACCATATCAGAAATACCAGCAATCCTCTGTACAGACGGCCTCCCCTGGAAAATTGACAATTATGCTATATGACGGTGCGATCCGATTTGTGAAACAAGGCGTTGAGGCTATTGAAAGCAAAGATATAGAAAAGGCTAATCATAATCTCATTAAAGCGCAAAATATTATTCATGAACTTGTTGCTTCACTAGACTTTCAATACCCAATTGCGGCAAATTTGAATCAAATCTATGAATATATGCTGCATCAGCTAATTACAGCTAATGTTCGCAAAAGCACGGCGCCTGCATTAGAAGTTTTGCAGCATTTGACTGATTTGAAGGAAGCGTGGATGATCGCTGAAAATCCGGCAGCGCAGACAAGGAAAGTCGAGCATGCATGAGCTCTTGCAAGCAGTGTTGCACGAGACGGAGCTCCTAAGCCGCCTTGAACAGACGGAGGACAACGATTATGAGCGATTCGAGCGGCTTGTCGATTTAAGACAAGCCCTCGTCGATCAAATCGCTGAGTACGGGAAGCTATTGCCTTCGCAAAAGCAAGCGGTTAAAGCAATTATGGAGTACGATTCTATCATCGTCCGGCATATGGAGCGGATGAAAGAAGAGGCGCAAGAGGGATTGCTGCGCATAAATAATGTCAAGAGGCAGAAGGCTGCATACGATAACTCAAGCGCTTATGATGCGATTATGTTTGACAAGCGAAACTGACAGATAGGACTGGGATGAAGATGGATAATAAAACACTTATGCCTGCATATATGCGTGAATTCAAATGTATCGGCGCTGAGTGTGAGGATACCTGCTGTGCATTGTGGTCGATTTGGGTCGATCAAGAGACCTTTATGAAGTACAAGCGCGTGGAGCATCCGACGCTTTCAGCACAGCTTAAAAGCGACGTGAAGGTGAATAAAGCGAATGAGCGCACAAAATCGAACTATGCAGTTATGAAGCTGAACCAAAAGACAGGGGCTTGCTGCTTCTATGCGGATGGGCTTTGCTCCATTCAAAAAGAGCTGGGCGAAGCTTATTTATCGCAAACTTGCGCAACCTATCCGCGCACGGTGAATGAAATCGCAGGAAAACAAGAGGTATCAGCAGTCTTATCATGCCCTGAGGCTGCCAGAATAGCTTTGCTTAACCCGGAAGGTATTGATTTCGTTTATGAGGAGCCGCTTACCGCCACAAATTTGCAGTGGTCTGCGCGGGTCAACCCGAAACAAACTGAAGCATCGCCACAATATAAGCAGTTTTGGGAGCTGCGCGTGCTCGCCATTGAAATTATCCAAAACCGCCGGTTTTCTCTCCCGCACCGTTTTATGCAGCTGGCCGTGTTTGCCGATCGAGTCGACGATTCATTAAAAATCAACAAAGATTACCCGCTAACCCAATTAATTGATCAGTTTCGTATTGAGCTTTCCAGCGAGCAAGGAATTGCCGCTACCGCCATTTTTCCAGTTAATCATCAGTTTCAGCTCCGTTTTCTCAATGATCTGCTCCAGACAGTCATGATACAGAACTTATGGCACAATATACGTTATAAAGAATGTCTGGACGAATATATTGAAGGGATGCAAGCAGGCGGTAACGGAAGCTTAGATGAGTTGATTGAATACTATGACAGAATTTATGCTGAGTATTACCAACCTTTTGATGTCGAGCATGAATACATTATGGAAAACTATCTGGTAAACCAAATATACAACAGTATGTTCCCGCTGTCGGCAAATTCCAATATGTTTGGGTCTGTCCTGCAGTTAGGGATCTCGTATGCTTTAATACGGACGCATTTAATCGGCATGTCGGCTGTACATAGAGGATTGACCCCCGATCTGGCGATTAAGCTGGTGCAGTCCTTCACACGCAATTTTGAGCATGCCAAAAAATTCAAGCAAATTGTTAAAGACAAATGCAAAAACGAAAACATCGAGCTAGGCCATCTATCCTTGCTGATTATGCACTAACGATATGCTTGTTTGTCTCCGACAAATTTCGCTATTGATGTCGATATAAGTGGGATGAATTCGCTTACAAAATATCATTGACAATTATGTGAAAACGGTGGTATAGTCGATTTGTGAATCATACTAATGATTACACGCAGCTATTTGAAGATGAAGGGAATGTTCTGAATGCAAGGTAAAGTAAAATGGTTTAACGCAGAGAAAGGTTATGGATTCATCGAGACTGAGCAAGGCGGAGACGTATTTGTTCACTTCTCGGCAATTCAATCCGAAGGCTTCAAAACGCTGGAAGAAGGCCAATCTGTAGAATTCGACATCGTCGAAGGCGCTCGCGGTCCTCAAGCAGCTAACGTAGTCAAATTGTAATCATCGGCTGTTAAGCGGCCAACTTATAGATGGTTCACGCTTAACCACAGACATGACAAGAAGCAGCCCTGCGCAATCAGGGCTTTTTTTTTGTTATTCCGGAACAAGCTTAGCAGCCTGCGTCCAACATATCGTTCACATGGCTGCTACCATTCGGCCATACTTTCGCCATATAAATTGTCTGACAATTCGAAAAATACAGAAAATGTTTTGGCTGGGGTGCCCACTTATGATATAATAAGATTAAGTAAAGGAGGAGTGCCCCATGAAATACAATATTCGAGGTCAAAACATTCCAGTGACAGACGCCTTGCGCGATTTTGTCGAAAAGAAGCTCACCCGCCTGGAAAAGTATTTTGAAGCGCCGATCACCTCCGAGATCAATGTCACCATGTCCGTAACGAAGGGCATGCATACAGTTGAAGTGACAATCCCGCTGCCAGGACTGATGCTGCGGGCTGAAGAGAAGGGCGACGATATGTACGCTTCGATCGACCGTGTTGTGGACAAATTGGAGCGGCAAATTCGTAAGCATAAGACGAAGGTCAATCGCAAAGTACGCCAAGAGAGCGGCATTCGCACCTTATTTAAGGACGAAGGCGCTGCCGTCCAAGTTATGGATGAAGAGGACGATATGGAGCTGGTGCGTACAAAGCGCTTTACAATGAAGCCAATGGATGTGGAGGAAGCTATTCTCCAGATGAATATGGTCGGCCATTCATTCTTCGTATTCGCCAATTCTGCAACGAAGGAAGTAAATGTCGTCTATCGTCGCAGTGATGGTAAGTACGGACTTATTGAACAGGGCTGACTGCCAACTACACATAAGTGAACAATTGCCAGGGCGGTACTTCTTCCAAGAAGTGCTGCCCTTTTTAGATGGCGTTCTGAGGGTTGTTTACATTGCGAATAGCGTCGCAAACTGTTACAATTTATGCAAACAGGCTTATGCAGCGAAAGGGGAAGACCATGCTCGGACTTGTAAAGAAAATTTTCGGAGACGCTAACGAACGGGAAATAAAGCGTCTGCTGCGTATTGTAGACCAGATAAACGGATTGGAGTCGCAAATCTCCCAGCTTTCAGATGATGGCCTTCGTGAGAAGACGGTTGAATTCAGGGCGCGGATCGAGAAGGGCGAAGAACTGACGGATCTACTGCCGGAGGCATTTGCCGTCGTGCGTGAAGCTTCCAAGCGCGTCCTTGATAAAAGGCACTACGACGTTCAGCTAGTTGGCGGTATGGTGCTTCACGAAGGCAAGATCGCCGAGATGAAGACAGGGGAAGGCAAAACGCTTGTAGCGACACTGCCTGTATATTTGAATGCCCTGCTGGGCCGCGGTGTTCATGTTGTTACAGTCAATGATTATTTGGCGCAGCGGGACAGCGCACAGATGGGAGAGCTCTACAATTTCCTGGGCTTGACCGTTGGCTGTAACCTAAGCGGCTTATCCCATGAGGAGAAGCAGGAAGCTTACGCTTGCGATATTACGTATGGAACGAACAATGAGTACGGATTCGACTATTTGCGGGACAACATGGTGCTTTATAAAGAACAAATGGTTCAGCGTCCGCTTTACTTCTCTATTATTGACGAGGTGGATTCCATCTTAATCGATGAGGCGCGGACACCGCTGATTATTTCCGGACAAGCGGCCAAATCGACGGAGCTGTACTTCGCTGCGGACCGGTTTGTTAGCCGTCTGAAGGCGGAAGAGGATTATACGGTCGATATTAAAGTGCGAAGCGTAACGATGACCGAAGCGGGCGTCGAGAAGGCAGAGCGCGCTTTTGGCATTGAAAACTTGTTTGACCATGCGAACGTTACCCTCAATCATCATATCCAGCAAGCGCTCAAAGCTCACGTCATTATGAAACGTGACGTCGACTATGTCGTTCAGGATGATGAGGTTGTCATCGTCGACGAGTTTACGGGACGTCTCATGGCCGGCCGCCGTTACAGCGATGGCTTGCATCAGGCGATTGAAGCCAAGGAGCAGATGAAGGTTCAGAACGAAAGCATGACGCTGGCGACGATTACGTTCCAGAACTACTTCCGGATGTACCGCAAGCTGGCCGGTATGACAGGTACGGCGAAGACCGAGGAAGAAGAATTTAAGAAAATTTATGGTCTGGATGTTATTCAAGTGCCGACCAACCGTCCGAATATCCGCGTCGATTCACCTGATGTCGTTTATAAGACGGAGCTTGGCAAGTTCAAGGCGGTTGTGGAAGAAATCGTCCAGCGCCATGACAAAAATCAGCCGGTGCTTGTCGGTACGGTATCGATCGAAAATTCCGAGAAGATTTCCGACATGTTGAAGCGCCGCGGCGTTTCTCATAAAGTATTGAATGCCAAGTTCCACGCCGAGGAAGCGGAGATTGTATCCCGTGCCGGCCAGCCAAGCGCGGTCACGATTGCGACGAACATGGCTGGGCGCGGTACCGATATTTTGCTTGGCGACGGAGTGCCTGAGGTCGGGGGTCTTCATATTATCGGTACGGAGCGTCACGAAAGCCGGCGGATCGATAACCAGCTGCGCGGACGTGCAGGACGTCAGGGCGATCCGGGCTCATCGCAGTTCTATCTGTCGCTCGATGATGAATTAATGCGCCGCTTCGGCTCCGAGAACATTATGGGCATGATGGAGCGTCTCGGGTTTGAAGAGGATCAGCCGATCGAAAGCCGCTTGATCTCGCGCGCGGTCGAATCTGCGCAGAAGCGTGTAGAAGGCAACAACTTTGACCTGCGTAAAGTCGTCCTCCAATATGATGATGTCATGAATCAGCAGCGGGAAATCATCTACAAGCAGCGTCGCGAAGTGCTGCACTCCGACAATATTCGCGAAGAAGTCATTGAAATGATCAAGCCGATCATCGCCAATATTGTAGAAGTGCACTGCTCTGATGACGAAGTTCCGGAAAACTGGGAATACCAAGAGATCATCGATTTTGCACACGGTACATTCCTAAGCGAAGGTACGCTGACGAAGGATGATCTGTGGGGCAAAGAAAAAGAAGATATAATCGAGTTTTTGGAGAAGCGGGTAATGGAGCTGTACGATCAGCGCGAAGAGGAAATCGGCGTCGAGACGATGCGCGAGTTCGAGAAGGTTGTCGTCTTGCGTGCGGTCGATAGCAAGTGGATGGATCACATCGATGCGATGGATCAATTGCGTCAAGGTATCCATCTGCGGGCTTACGGCGGTACGGATCCGCTTCGTGAATATCAATTTGAAGGCTTCGAGATGTTCAAGGAAATGGTAATGAGCATCCAGGAGGAAGTTACAAAATATATTATGAAGGCGCATGTCGAGAGCAATCTGGAGCGCCAGGAAGTCGCAAAGGGGCAGACGGAGTCCGGAGGGAGCAGCGAGCCTCAGGTGAAACGCCCGGTTAAGCGCGACGAACGAATCGGCCGAAATGATCCATGTCCATGCGGCAGCGGCAAAAAGTATAAGCAATGCCACGGTGTGGAGTAAGCTATTCTTTCCGCCCGGCAGGCGATGCGAAACAGCATATTGAGGTGAAGCGGTAGTCATGATTGACGTAACGGTGAAGCAAGACCTGCGCGAGATGGCGAAGCGGCTCCAAGAACTCAGGGGGTCTCTTTGACTTAGATCTGAAGCAGGAATTAATTGAAAATTATGAAGTGAAAATGTCGGCGCCTGATTTTTGGGATGACAATGATCGGGCACAAGGCATCATTTCAGAGCTGAATGCGGTCAAATCAGTCGTCGAGCAATACCACCGGCTGGGCACGGAGCAGGATGATCTGCAAACGATGCTGGAGCTGGCGGAAGAAGAGGGCGACGAGTCGTTGGAAGCGGACATCGTGAATGGTGTAAACGAACTTGTGCGCAAGGTCGGCGAATTTGAGCTGCAGCTGCTGCTGAATCAGCCATACGACAAGCTGAATGCGATTTTGGAGCTGCATCCGGGAGCGGGCGGCACCGAGTCGCAGGATTGGGCGCAGATGCTCTACCGGATGTATACGCGCTGGGCGGAGAAGCGGGGTTACAAAGTTGAATTGCTGGATTACTTGCCTGGCGATGAGGCCGGAATCAAGAGTGTGACGATTATGATCAAGGGGTTTAATGCCTATGGCTATCTGAAAGCTGAAAAGGGCGTTCATCGGCTTGTACGGATCTCGCCTTTTGATTCTTCAGGCAGACGGCATACCTCCTTTGTATCCTGCGACGTGATGCCGGAAATCGTCGATGATGTCGAGATCGAAATCCGCTCTGAGGATTTGAAGGTTGATACGTATCGCGCGAGCGGCGCGGGCGGCCAGCACGTCAACAAGACGGAATCGGCCATTCGGATTACTCATATCCCGACTGGAATTGTAGTGTCGTGCCAAACGCAGCGCTCGCAGATCCAGAACCGGGAAAGCGCAATGACGATGCTGCGTTCGAAGCTCTATGAGCGTAAAATTGAAGAACAGGAAAAGCAGCTGGCGGAAATTCGCGGCGAGCAAAGCGATATTGCATGGGGAAGCCAGATTCGTTCCTATGTATTCCATCCATACAATATGGTAAAGGATCACCGGACGTCGGTGGAGACAGGCAATGTCGGCTCGGTCATGGATGGCGACTTGGATATGTTTATTGACGGATATTTGCGCAGCCAAATCCGCCATGAGTAAAAAGGCGATTTCTCCAGCTTTTTGGTATCGCGGAGAAGGGTTCCTACACGATAAAGTGTGGGAACTCTTTTGATTTTATAGAATTTATAAGTTTCACTCGATAAATTCTATAAAATTTCGGGGGAAGAAACTTGCCTCGCGTCAAGGACGGCGTCAGCCGTTTCTTCTCAATTTTATAGAATTTATAAGTTTCACTCGGCAAATTCTATAAAATTTCAGGGGAAGAAACTTGCCTCGCGCCAAGGACGGCGTCAGCCGTTTCTTCTTACTTAAATGAATGGTTGAATTGTATTGTATTTTTATTAGTATAAACGTATAATAATACAAAGTCCTGACTATTTCCTCCGCTCTCCGGTTCGTGTAAAATGAATAGTTAGGAAGTTCATCGATAGGAGTAGACGGCTAATGAGTGAAAAGGTAGGAGTGGCAATCGTCGGATCTACAGGATACGGCGGTGTAGAATTGATTCGGCTGCTGGCATCGCATCCTAAGGCGGAAGTGACATCGGTTATTTCTTCATCCAGTGCGGGTGAATTGATTGCGGATGGCTATCCGCATTTGACAGAAATTTGTACGGATGCGCTGGATGGCGTAGATCCGGCATTAATAAAGAGCAAAGCGGATGTTGTCTTTCTCGCGACTCCGGCAGGGGTAGCTTCCAAGCTGGCCCCGGCTTATCTTGAAGCGGGATTGAAGGCTATTGATATATCAGGCGATTACCGGTTAAGGTCGCGTGAACAATATGAGGCATGGTACAAGAAAGAAGCGGCGCCTCAAGAATATATCGATCGGGCTGTATACGGTCTGGCGGAGATTTATGGCGATCGGGTGCGCGGCGCGGATTTTATATCGAATCCGGGATGCTATCCGACGGCGACGCTGCTCGGTTTGCTGCCGGCGATTAAGGCCGGTTATATCGATCCGGCTACGATCATTATCGATGCCAAGTCCGGGGTGTCCGGAGCTGGGCGCGGTGCAAGCTTAGGGACTCATTATTCGGAGCTTAATGAAAACTTCAAAGCTTATAAACTGAATAAGCATCAACACATACCGGAGATCGAACAGACCTTGTCCGACATTGCGGGACATCCGGTCGTTACAACGTTTACGACGCATCTTGTGCCGATGACACGGGGCATTATGAGCACGATGTACGCTACCGTGAAAGACGGGCGTACGACGGAAGATTTTATTTCCCTGTACCGCAATTTTTATGAGGGCCGGAAGTTTGTCCGGGTTCGCAAGGCTGGTGTATGGCCAGGTACGAAAGAAGTGTGGGGCTCAAATTATTGCGATATCGGCTTCGATGTAGATGACCGTACCGGACGGGTGACGATTGTATCCGTCATCGATAATTTGGTAAAAGGCGCCTCCGGCCAAGCGATTCAAAACTTGAATCTGATGATGGGCTGGGATGAGACGCTCGGACTTCATTTTGTACCGGCATATCCATAAGCAATTATATGTATTGTATTATTGATCGAAGGGGAAGCGATGTGACATGGAGCAAGAACAAGTGGAGGGCTCGGCGTTTACAGTTTTGCCGGAAGGCTCGATAACGACGCCGCGCGGATTCAAGGCGGCAGGAGTGCACTGCGGGCTTAAAAAGGCAGAGCGCCATGACATTGGCGCCATTGTATGTGAAGTGCCGGCAGCGGCTGCAGGCGTCTACACGACCAATGTATTTCAGGCGGCGCCGATTAAAGTGACACGGGAGAGCGTGGCGGCAGGCAGCGGCTTGCGCGCCGTTATCGTTAATAGCGGCAATGCCAATGCTTGTACAGGGAAGCAGGGCGAGGACGATGCCTATGCGATGCGCAATGAGTTCGCGGCGGCAATTGGCGTAGCGGCAGAGCAGGTTGCAGTAGCTTCGACGGGCGTAATCGGCGAGCTGCTGAAGATGGATAAAGTGAGGCAAGGCATTGCGGCATTGCCGGGGCGCCTGGCAGCTTCTTACGAAGCCAGCGACGACTTTTGCCAGGCGATTTTAACTACTGATCTGGTAAAGAAAGAGGTTTGTGTCGCCGTTGACATAGATGGCAAAACCGTTCATATCGCCGGCGCGTCCAAAGGCTCCGGCATGATTCATCCGAATATGGCGACAATGCTAGGCTTTGTGACGACAGATGCGGCTGTTGACCACGATGCGCTGCAGCAGGCGCTGCGGCAAATTACTAATTTGACTTTTAATATGATTACCGTAGACGGCGATACAAGCACGAATGATATGCTTATAGCTATGGCAAGCGGCTTGGCCGGCAATTCGCAGTTGACGCAGGAGCATCCTGATTGGCCGGCATTTGTTGCAGGCTTGCGGTATGTATGTGAAGTTTTGGCGAAGGCGATCGCCCGCGACGGAGAAGGCGCCACCAAGCTTGTGGAGGTACAAGTGCGCGGTGCAGTATCCGATGAGGCGGCTCAAGCAATTGCGAAGACTGTCATCGGTTCCTCCCTGGTCAAATCGGCGATGTTTGGCGCCGATGCCAACTGGGGGCGCGTCATTGCAGCAGTAGGGCGTTCCGGCCAGCCGGTTAACCCGGAGACGGTAGATATTCGTCTGGGCACGATTGCGACGCTTGAACAATCTCGTCCGGTCGCATTTGATGAGGAAGAGGCCTTGGCCTACTTGAAGGGCGATACGGTCGTGATTGGCGTTGATTTGCATATGGGAGAAGGAGCGGCTACGGCATGGGGCTGCGATCTGACCTACGACTATGTGCGCATCAATGCAGCTTATCGTACTTAATGCGTTGAAAGGGAAGGACAAGAGATGGAACAACGGTTTGTAATGAAATGCGGCGGCAGTACGCTTGCTGCATTGCCGGCGTCGTTTTTTGCCGATTTGCGCTCCCTGCAGGAGCAGGGCATCAAGCCGGTCATCGTCCATGGCGGCGGCCCGGCGATATCGGAGACGCTTGATAAGCTTGGCATTGCCAGCGAATTTGTGAACGGGCTGCGCAAAACGAGCGAAGCGGTTCTCGATGTCGTGGAGATGGTGCTGGCCGGCAAGATCAATAAAGAGATTGTGCGCCGCATGCAGCAAGGCGGGGCGAAGGCGATCGGACTTTCCGGCGTAGACGGGCAGCTGATTGCAGCAGAGCCTGTAGCCAATGCGGCTGAGATCGGTCATGTGGGCGATGTAACGGCTGTGAATGCGGATATTGTTGAAGGCATTATGAATATGGGTTTTATACCGGTTATCGCCCCTGTAGGCATCGATAGCGCAGGCCAGCGTTACAACATAAATGCCGATACGGCTGCCGGCGCTGTAGCTTCACATTTGGGTGTAGAGCGGATGATCGTTGTCACCGATGTGCCGGGCATTATGAAGACGGTCGATGGGGAGAAACGGGTACTTCCTGCAGTGACGGTTGCTAAGATTGAAGCGATGATCCAAAGCGGGGAAATTTATGGCGGCATGATCCCGAAGGTTCGTGCAGCGATTAAATGTATTCAAGGACGGGTGCGCGAGGTCGTCATCGTCAGCGGCGATGAGCCGAATGTGCTGAGCAAGGCGGTGCTTGAAGGCGGGATCGGTACGCGCATCGTGCAGGAATAGACAGCGGTTTTGCATTTATGGTGAGAGAGGTGACTTTTGATGAGCGAAGCTAATCAAGGCAGTTCTTTGTTTCCAAACTATGCCAGATACCCGATCGCGATCGTTAAAGGGGAAGGCAGCTGGCTTTGGGACGATAAAGGAAAAAAATATTTGGATTTTGTCAGCGGCATAGCAGTTACCAATTTGGGGCACGCGCCGCATCGCATTAAAGAAGCGCTTGTAAAGCAGCTGGATGAATTATGGCATGTATCGAATTTATACCAAATTCCCAATCAGGAAGCTGCCGCTAAATTGCTGACTGACAACAGCTGTGCGGATGCCGTGTTCTTCTGCAACTCGGGAGCTGAGGCGAACGAAGCGGCTATCAAGCTGGCGCGCCGCTACCATCAGAAAATCGCTGAAACCGGCCGGTATGAAATCATTTCCTTCTACCAATCCTTCCATGGACGGACATTAGCGACATTGACAGCTACCGGCCAGGATAAGGTGAAGGAAGGCTTTGCCCCGCTGCCGGAAGGCTTCAAGCATGTGCCGCTGAATGATATTCCAGCGCTGGAAGCAGCGATTACGGACAAAACTGCGGCTATTATGCTTGAGATGGTGCAGGCGGAGGGCGGCATTCATCCGGTGGACGAAGCGTTTGTCCAGCATATTGCCAAGTTGTGCAAGGAGCAAGGCATCCTGCTGATCATCGACGAAATTCAGACAGGCATGGGACGCACGGGCAAGCTGTTTGCATATGAGCACTATGGCATTGAACCGGACATTTTTACACTGGCAAAAGGTATCGGCAGCGGTTTCCCTGTAGGAGCTACGCTGGCGAAGGGCTATTTGGCAGAAGCGTTTGGACCAGGCAGCCATGGCTCGACGTTTGGCGGCACGCCGCTTGCTACAGCCGCTGTAAAAGCGACGGTAGAAACAATTGTAGGCGAGAAGCTTGCCGAGCGCGCCGCAGACATGGGACAATATCTGATGGGCCGTCTGCAGGATCAGCTTGGCGCTCATCCGTCAGTCGTGGAAGTTCGCGGCAAAGGACTTATTATCGGTATTGAATGCACAGAGCCGGTAGCCAGTGTCGTCAGCGAAGCGCAGCAGCGCGGCTTGCTTATTTTGACAGCAGGTCCGAATGTGATTCGCCTGCTTCCTAATTTGCTTGTTTCGCGGGAAGAGGCTGATCTTGCCGTTACGATTTTGAGTAGTATTTTTGCAGAGCGGACAGCTGCTGTCTAAAAGAAGGGAGCTTGATCTACACGATGCTGAATGTTAAAGAAGAGTTGGCGCTGAATTTAAAAGGCCGCGATTTTATCGCCCTTGTTGACTATACACCTGAAGAAGTTCGTTATTTGATCGATCTGGCGATCGATCTTAAGAAGAAGCAAAAGGCGGGAGAAATTTATCATCCGCTCAAAGGCAAAACATTGGGCATGATTTTTGAAAAGTCCTCTACACGCACGCGCGTTTCATTTGAAGTTGGCATCTATCAGCTTGGCGGGCAAGGGCTGTTTCTGAGCGGAAATGATCTGCAAATTGGCCGCGGAGAGACGATTTGGGATACGGCCCAGACGTTATCGCGTTATTTGGACGGTATTATGATCCGCACTTATGCGCACCGCACAGTCATAGAATTGGCCCGCGGCGCGACGGTTCCCGTGATCAACGGCTTGACGGATACGAATCATCCTTGCCAGGCGCTGTGCGATTATCAGACGATTCTGGAGCATAAAGGCCGCCTGGAAGGACTGAAGATGGCCTATGTCGGAGACGGCAACAATATGGTTCACTCTCTGATGATGGGAGCGGCGAAGCTGGGCGTTAATTTGTCGGTGGCTACACCTGAAGGCTATGAGCCGTCTGCGGATATCATTCGTCAAACGGAAGAGGCAGCGGCGGAAACGGGCGCCAAAATTGGCGTTTACCGCGATCCGAAAGAAGCGATCGCCGATGCGGATGTCGTCTATACGGACGTATGGGCCAGCATGGGCTTCGAGAGCGAGCAAAAAGAACGCGAGCTTGCTTTCGCTAATTACCAAGTGAATGAAGAATTGACCAAATATGCGAAGAAAGATTTTCTGTTTATGCACTGTCTGCCGGCGCATCGCGGCGAAGAAGTGAGCGAGGGCGTTATCGACGGCCCGCACTCCATCATTTTCGATCAGGCGGAAAATCGCCTGCACGCGCAAAAGGCAATTATGGCAGCAATCATGTAAGGGAAGATTCGCATGCGTGCGGCAGCGGAAAATGATTTTATTTGATAAGGAGAATGGCGAATTATGGCAAAGGAAAAAATCGTATTGGCCTATTCTGGCGGGCTGGATACATCTGTTATTTTAAAATGGCTTAAAGAAACCTACGATGCGGAAATTATTGCTTTTACAGCTGATATCGGCCAAAAGGAGGAGCTGGACGGCTTGGAAGAAAAAGCGCTGGCAACAGGCGCTTCCAAAGTGTACATCGACGATTTGCGCGATGAGTTTGCTAAAGACTTCATCTACCCGATGTTCCAGGCCGGCGCTCTGTATGAAGGGCAATATTTGCTGGGCACATCGATCGCCCGTCCGCTGATCGCGAAAAGAATGGTAGAAATCGCCCGCGCTGAAGGGGCAACTGCAATTGCCCATGGCGCTACAGGCAAAGGCAACGACCAGGTCCGTTTTGAGCTTGCGGCGGCGGCAATCGCGCCGGAAATTGCCGTAATCGCTCCATGGCGGAGCGAAGAGTTCCGTACGCAGTTCCCGGGACGTGCGGAGATGATCGCTTACGCGGAGAAGCATGGCATTCCGGTTCAGGCGTCGGCTGCCAAACCATACTCGATGGACCGCAATCTGCTGCATATCAGCTTTGAGAGCGGCATGCTGGAAGATCCTTGGTTCGATCCAAGCGCTGAAGAGAATAAAGGCATGTATGTACTGAGCGTTGCGCCGGAGGATGCACCGGATCAAGCCGAATATATTGAGCTGACCTTTGAAGCCGGAAACTGCGTCGCGATCAATGGCGAGCAGTTGAACCCGCTTGCAGTGATGGAAAAGCTGAATGAGCTGGGCGGCAAGCACGGTATCGGCCGGGTAGATATGGTGGAGAACCGTTTTGTCGGCATGAAGAGCCGCGGCGTATATGAGACGCCAGGCGGTACGATTCTATTTACTGCTCACCGCAAAATGGAATCTTTGACGATGGACCGCGACGTCATGCATCTGCGCGACTCGCTCATTTCCAAATATGCAACGCTCGTCTACAACGGTTTCTGGTTTGCGCCAGAGCGTCTCGCATTGCAGGCGCTGGTAAGCGAAAGCCAGAAAAACGTAACCGGCGTCGTGCGCCTGAAGCTGTATAAAGGCAATGTTATCGGCGCTGGCGTGAAGAGTCCGGTCAGCTTGTATAATCCTGACATCGCTACGATGGAAGCTGATCCGTCACAAGCTTACGACCAAGGCGACGCGACGGGCTTCATTCATCTGAATGCGCTGCGCCTGAAAGTATCGGCCGGAGTAGAGCAAAGCAGAAAATAGTATTGGCGATAAGGCCCTGGCTGGAAATGCCGGGGCCTAACGCCTGTCATAAAGGAGCGGTAAGTGATGAGCAAGCTTTGGGGAGGCCGGTTTACGAAAAAAACCGACCAGCTGGTAGAAGAATACACAGCGTCAATTACGTTTGATAAAGAATTGGCGGAAGAGGATATTCAAGGCAGTCTGGCCCATGTAACGATGCTGGGCAAGCAGGGCATTTTGCCGGCTGCCGATGTAGAGACGATCAAGGACGGGTTGCATCGCGTCCTGCAAAAAATCAAACGTGGAGAAATGGAATATTCGATCGCAGACGAAGATATTCATATGAATATTGAGAAAACCCTCATCGATGAAATCGGCCCGGTAGGGGGTAAGCTGCATACCGGCCGCAGCCGCAATGACCAGGTGGCGACGGATATGCATCTGTATCTGCGCAAGCGCGTTGTTGAATTTGTAGGGCTTCTGCAAAAGCTGCAGGATGCGCTGATCCAGCAGGCTAAAGAAAATCTCGATACGATTTTGCCGGGATATACTCATTTGCAGCGGGCGCAGCCGATTTTGTTCGCCCATCACATGATGGCTTATGTGTCGATGTTTGGCCGCGATATCGAGCGGCTGCAGGACAGCTATAAAAGAATTAATATGCTGCCGCTGGGAGCGGGAGCGCTTGCCGGCACGACGTTTCCGATCGACCGCCATTTCGTGGCCAGCCAGTTGAATTTCGACCGTGTCTATGAGAACAGCCTTGATGCTGTCAGCGATCGCGATTTTATCCTTGAATTTTTATCGCATGCTTCGATCATCATGATGCATCTGTCGCGCCTGAGCGAAGAGCTGATTATGTGGTCCAGCACCGAGTTCCACTTTGTTGAGCTCGACGATGCGTTCTGCACGGGCAGCAGCATTATGCCGCAGAAGAAAAATCCGGACGTGCCGGAGCTTGTCCGCGGCAAGACTGGACGCGTATACGGCAATTTGACCGGTCTGCTAACGGTGCTGAAGTCGCTGCCGTTAGCGTACAACAAAGATATGCAGGAAGATAAGGAAGGCATGTTCGATACCGTTCGCACGCTGCAAGGGGCGCTGCAGCTGTTCGCGCCGATGATTGCCACGATGAAAGTGAACAAGGACCGGATGCGCCAGGCTGTAAACCAGGACTTCTCCAATGCGACCGATATCGCCGATTTCCTCGTCGGCAAAGGCCTGCCCTTCCGTCAGGCGCATGAAGTCATCGGTAAAACGGTGCTTTATTGCATTCAACAGGGCAAATATTTGCTTGATTTGACGTTGGATGAGTTCAAACAGTTCTCGACGCTGTTTGACGAGCGGATCTACAGCGTGCTGCAGCCGGAGCAGGTTGTCGATGCGCGCAATGTATATGGCGGTACAGCCCGCCCGCAAGTTTCGGATGCCATTGCCAGAGCAGAGGAGCAATCCGCCCAAACGGCTGCCTGGGCTGAAGAATATACAAAGCGGAGCCAGTAATCCATTTACACAAAAAGCTTGTCTGATCAGCCGCAGCATACGCTGCCGCGGAAGCAGACAAGCTTTTTTTCATCTGCTGACGCCATCCTCGATTAATGCTTTTTGCTTAGCGGCATTGTACGGGGCGGGGGCAGCATCGTTAGTTTCCCCTGCCGCAACGCCGAATACAGAGGGCTGAGCTTTATAGGTGTCGCGGGAAATGCGCTGCCGCGAAACCGCTTTTCCGTTACGGAACAAAGTACGGTACGTTTCTACTACATACCCCGGTTTGCCTGGAGTCAGTAAAACTTTGCCGCCGGGCTGTACGGCAGCCGAGACGACTGTTTTCTCCGGAGGGGGCACGACTTCGACGGTTTTCGAGTCCAGCTTGTAAGTTTCATTGGCAGGCATTGTGCCAAACAGCTTCACAGTCAGCGTGCGGCCGATAACTTCTGTGCGAATGAGCAAGTATTTTCCCGTCGTATTTCTAAAACGAAAATTGATCGCGCCTTCAGCGAAGGTGGCGTCTCTGCCTTTAGGCAAATAAGAGACGGGCAGTGAATGGTTGCGCCGTTCTGTCATGCTCAATCCGGCATAAAGCGCAGCATTGTACAAGGTGCTCGATACTTGGCAAATTCCGCCGCCGACCCCTGGAACGAGCTCGCCATTCACGATGACGGGGGCCTCTTGAAAGCCATACTTCTCGCGCGTTGCCTCCACTACTTTGCCGTAATCAAAAAGCTCGTCAGGGGCAAGCAGCCAATCATGCAAGGTGTTGGCCGCCGCTGTGACGTTATGAATGCGGCCGCTATCGCTTGTACTGAAATCAGTCGAGAATGAGGCAATCATTCGATCGATTCCCTGGTCCTTTAACCGCTTCAATGTAAACTCCGGATGGACCGCAGTAAGAGGCAATGTAAGGTGCAGCGGAACATCGGGCTTCCCCCATTGCTTAGCCAGCGCATGCTCCGCGGCCTTGAGCGCATTGTTGAATAATGCGGCGATATTTAGACGGTAAGCATCCTGATGAGAGGTGTAATGGACCGTATTATTTACCGATATAGTACGTATAGCATTAATCGGCTTAGTCTTATCAATGTACCCCCATTGCTTGCGGATCGCCGCTTCAAATTTTTGAGCGTCCCATGTAATATGTACGTTTAATTGATCGGGAAACTTCCAGCGATGCATGGAGCGATTCATTACAGAGCCTTTCGTTAATTCCATTATTGTGTTTTTCGCATCGTCAAAGTCGATTTGCAGTCCGAGCTCGGCAAGTGTCCACGTTTTTTGTGCAACCGCGGTATTCGGCGCTTCAATCGTTAACGGCGTATCCAGTATGGCTTGGGCGCTGGCAGCCAGCGCGGCTAATGCGGCGGTGACAGGGAGCCCCCCTAAAGAGAGGGGGCGGATGTTATGCAGCACATCGCCTGCCGGAGCTGCTCCATCATGATTGCCTGTTGTTGCATGTACGCCCTCCGGTACTGTATCCCGTTGTGAAAATACCCATATTAACCCCCAGGCGGTAGAAAGGATAAGCAGCACGGCGGCGGCAATAATCCACCAGAATAACAAGCGTTTCATCGTCTATAATCACCTACTTTTTGCTGCTGTTCTTCATGTATATGCATGGAAGGCAAGCCATATTTGTTTATTCGTCCATCTGACAAAAATAGCGAAAAAACGCTTGGAGCCATGGTGGAAATTGACAAAAAAAGTGAAAATGAAAATTATGAAAAATGCAAAATAAAGGTTTTTGGTAGAGGAATTCATGACTTTCTGTCGAATAATTAAAAGCTGAATATCTACAGGATGTGATAGTGTGATTGAGATGCAAGACATATGGAAGACGTATGCGGACGGCACTCATGCTCTTCGCGGCGTTTCCGTTTTAATAGAACGCAATGAGTTTGTTTATCTGGTAGGTCCGTCCGGAGCCGGCAAATCTACATTTATGAAACTGATCTATCGGGAGGAGATTCCGACGAAGGGTCAGATTTCGGTTAACGGTTTTAATATTGGAAAGCTCAAGCCGCGCAAGATCCCATTTGTACGCCGTAATATTGGTGTTATCTTCCAGGATTTTCGTCTATTGCCTGCACTAAGCGCTTACGAGAATGTTGCATTTGCGATGGAGGTCATCGAGGCGCCTCGCAAATTGATTAAAAAGCGTACCATGGAAGTGCTGGAGCTGGTAGGGCTTAAGGGCAAGCATGGCAGCCTGCCGGCTCAGCTGTCCGGAGGAGAGCAGCAGCGGGTGGCAATCGCCAGAGCAATTGTCAATAATCCGGCGGTCATTGTCGCGGACGAGCCCACTGGAAATTTGGACCCGGAGACGTCATGGGGCATTATGAACCTGCTGGAAGAAATCAACTTCCGGGGAACGACAATTTTAATGGCCACACATAACCGGGAGATTGTGAACAGGCTCCGCAAACGCGTCATCGCGATTGAGAATGGCATCATTGCCCGCGATGAGGCGAGAGGGGAGTACGGATATGAAGATTAGCACCATTTTGCGTCATTTGCGCGAAGGGATGAAAAACATTGCACGCAATGGCTGGATGTCATTCGCTTCAATCAGCTCCATTGTCACCTCGCTGTTTATTTTGGGCAGCTTCGTGCTGCTTGCCCTCAATGTCAACAATTTGGCTGCTCAAATTGAAAGCCAAGTAGAAATTCGCGTCTTTTTACAGGTGGATGTCGATCAGGCGAAGATTGATCAGGTTCGCAATGAAATAGGCAATATATCGGAAGTGAAGGAAGTCCGCTTTGTATCCAAGGACGAAGGGCTTGACATTCTGCGCAAAAACTTAGGCGAAAGCGGCGATGAGCTGCTGGAGGGCTATGAAAAGGACAAAAATCCTTTGCCGGATTCTTTCACAGTAGAAGTATTTGATCCGCAATCCATTGCCTATGCCGCCAAAAAAATCGAAGTTATTAACAAAACGGACGAAAGCCATCCGATTGAAGGCATTAAGTACGGCAAAGGCAAAGTGGAAACTTTATTCAAGCTTACGAATGCGGTACGCAATATCGGTCTGGTCATTGTAGCCGGTTTGGCAGTGACAGCGATGTTTCTGATTTCGACGACAATCAAGACGACCATTATGGCGCGGCGCCGCGAAATCAGCATTATGAAGCTGGTTGGGGCGACCAATCATTTTATCCGCTGGCCGTTTTTTATCGAAGGGGCACTAATTGGACTTATTGGCTCGGTATTGACGACAGCCATTTTGTTGTTCGGCTATTCCAGACTAATACAAGTTTCACAATTCGAGCTCGGCTTGCTGATGATAAAGCTGGCGCCGATGAAGGAAGTTTGGTTTATCGTTTGTCTGCTTATTATCGGACTTGGCACACTGATCGGGATTTGGGGTAGCACACTGTCAATCCGTAAATATTTAAAAGTTTAGGCGGTGGAAAGGTGAAGAAGGGACTTGTTCTTCTTGCTGTTGTTGCACTGGCAGTTTATATATTCCAGCCATTCGGCGGCGAAGCAGCCTCTCAGGTGGATAAAATCAATAAAGAGCTCGATAAGGTGCGGCAGGAAATGTCTTCTGCTGCTCATCAGCGCGACGAGGCGGATAAGGAGCTTGAGGCTGTCCTGAAAAAACGGGATGAGACAGCAAAATCGCTTAGCGATTTAATGGAGCAAATCGAAATCGTCGGGACAAGAATTATGGGCGTACAGACGCAAATTGCCAAGACAGAGGAAAAGCTGTTCAAGATGGGAGAAGATTTGCAAGCGGCCACCGAACGGCTGGAGTCGCGCGATAAGCTGCTGCAGTCCCGGCTTCGCTTGATGTACACGAACGGTTCTGTTTCTTATTTGGATGTATTGCTGAACGCGACCAGCTTTAGCGATTTTTTGGATCGTTTTGATTCGCTGCAATCTATACTCGGTCAGGATCGGGATATTCTCGAAAGCCACAAAGAAGAGAGAGCGGCAATTGAGGTTAAAAAGGCCGAAGTCGAAAGTACGCTTGAAGAAGTGAAGGTGCTTTACGGCAAGATTAATACATATCAAGAGTTTCTTTTTGAGAAGGAAAAACAAAAAGAAGTCATGGTGCTAAGTTTGAATGAGCAAGCTGAAGCGCTTGAGGAAATCAGCGATGAGCAAGAAAAGATGCTGATGGAGCTGGCTAAAAAGGTATCCGACCTTGAAGAGCAGAAGCGTCTGGAGAAAAAACGGGAGGAAGAAGAACGGGAACGTAAACGGCGGGAAACCTCCAAGCCGGGCAAATCAAGCGGCAAAAGCGAGAAAGTGCAGCTGACCGGCGGAAAGCTGGGAATACCGCTGAAGGATTCATATCGCGTTTCCTCCGAGTTTGGTTATCGCACGCATCCGATTACCGGGAAGAGAAAGCTGCATGCCGGCATGGACATGGCTGCTCCGTCAGGAACTTCCATTTATGCGGCTGAAGCAGGAACCGTACTGGTAGCCCAATGGTGGAACGGCTACGGAAACTGTGTTATCATCGATCATGGTAACGGTCTGTGGACGTTGTATGGACATATTCGCCACGGCGGCATCTCGAAGGGAATCACTAAGGGAGCCACAGTGGAACGGGGGCAAAAAATTGCCGAAGTCGGCAGCACAGGACAGTCTACCGGCCCGCACTTGCATTTCGAGGTGCGCAAAAACGAGACACCGGTCAATCCGCGGGATTATTTGAAATAAAAGCTTCATAACTGATTGCAGAGCTGATGCTGTTTCCATAGAGCCGTACCCGAAAAAACAAATAATCGGGTGCGGCTTGTCATATACTAGCAACGTTGAGGGTGTTCGTATAAAGAAAGCGGGTGAAACGATGCAATTCAAAGGAAAAACAGTAATCGCATTTGTGCTGGTTACAATGGTGGCTTCTGTGCTTGTAACGCTGACGGTTGCAGATCGCTTGGTTGCGCTTGATAGCGGAGGAGCAGCCGGAAAGCTGGTATCTGGCGCTTCCGCGCAGCATAGCTTAAGCAAAAAAGAAATGGAGAAAATGAATGCCGTACTGCAGCTGATTGAAACGAAGTATTTTCGCGAGGTGGATCGCAGCAAAGTAATGGATGGGGCAATTGCCGGCATGATGTCTGCGCTTAATGATCCATACTCCGTTTATATGGAGGAAACGACTGCCCGGCAATTTTCTGAATCGATTGAAGGGTCGTTTACCGGCATTGGGGCCGAAGTTGCCTTGCAGGATGGACGGGTTACTGTAGTAGCGCCAATTAAAGGCTCGCCGGCGGAGCAGGCCGGAGTGCTGGCTAAGGATGTGCTGCTGTCGGTTAATGGCGAGAGCCTGGACGGTCTGTCCCTTAATGAAGCTGTAGCCAAAATCCGCGGTCCGAAAGGAACAAAGGTGAAGCTGACGATTCAGCGAGCCGGAATATCCGAGCCCGTTCATCTTGTTCTTGTGCGGGATGATATCGATTATGAAACGGTGTATGCGGAAATGCGCAATGATGGAATCGGCGTTATTGAGATTCGCCAATTTTCCCTAAATACTGGAGAACGCTTTAATGAGGAGCTGGAGCGCCTGGAGAAGCAGGGAATGAAGGGGCTCGTCATTGATGTGCGCAACAATCCGGGCGGGGTGCTGCCAGTGGTCGTTTCCGTCGCCCAGCCATTCGTGGCGGAAGGAAAACCGATCGTGCAGGTTGAAGACCGCAGCGGCAAACGCGAAAAAACGCTATCTAAGGGCAAGGGGAAAAACTACCCCGTCACTGTCCTTATGAATAAAGGAAGCGCAAGTGCGTCCGAAGTGCTGGCAGGGGCGCTGAAAGAGGCGGGCAGTGCAGTGCTCGTTGGCGAGACGTCGTTCGGCAAAGGAACCGTGCAGGTCAGCTACGATAAGGCGCTTGGCGACGGCAGCCTGGTAAAAATGACAATCGCCAAATGGTTGACTCCGGATGGCAATTGGATAAATGAAACGGGGATTAAGCCGGATGTCGAGGTATTACCGCCGGAATATTACACCGTTGCCCGGATGTCTAAAGGAAAGACACTGGTAAGGGATACGATTTCCGAAGATACCCGCAGCTTGCAAATTATGCTGAGCGCGCTAGGCTACAAGGTCGATCGCAAGGATGGCTATTTCAGCAGTACAACTGAAGAGAGCGTCCGGTCCTTCCAAAAGAAAGAGAACCTGCCGGTGACAGGAAAAGTGGATAAGAAGACGGCTGAGAAAGTGGAAGAAACGCTGATTATGTACATTCGCGATCATGCAAATGACGAGCAGCTGAACAAAGCGGTTGAGGTCACTAAGGAAAAGCTCAGCGGGAAAAAGGCGAGTTAAATCATTTGACGCAAGTGTATTGTTGATAGCATATGAACTGCAGGCGGCAGGATTTTTTGCTTGTATGTCGAAATGGTAGAAGGTTGGCTTCGCGCAGATGCGTTGCTGGCCTTCTTTTTTGATGAAACCTCTTACTCGGAGAATAATGAGGAGGGACTGAAGTTTGGATACAGCCATAGAATTGTTCCGGCAGGCTGGCTCGGCCATCGTGCAGCTGCTGCTTTCTCCATTTTATTATATTGCAATATTGCTTGTCGTTTTGCATGGGATGCGCCAGACGAGGCTGGAGCGAAGGCTGTTCCATGTTCGATTGCATATATGGCCTGCACTGCTGCTGCGTACAATAGCAGCGGGAGTGATCGTCGGCTTCATCATGTCAACGGCTGGCTTGTTTCTCGGTGTTGCTGTGACTGGCGAGGCAGTGTTGTGGATGTGGGGAGCGGCTGCGCTGCTCACTCTGTTCTCCGTCCGCTATTTATGCTTTGCGTATAGTGTTGGATTGCTAGGCATCGTGCAATGGCTGCTTGGCTTAACGTCGTTGGCGGAGCGGGGCGACTGGTTTGGTCAGGCAGCCGGATCGCTTGCGCAGCTGGACATTGCCGGTTTGCTGCTGCTCGTCGCATTGATGCATTTAACTGAAGCGCTGCTGGTAAGATGGCAGGGCGCACAGGCGGCGACGCCGTTGTTTCTGGAAGGGAAGCGCGGCAAGCTTGTAGGTGGCTATATGCTGCAAGGCTACTGGCCTGTACCGCTCATTATGCTAGTGCCTGGAATGACGCCGGAGGGAGCTGCCGTTGGCTTGCCATGGACGACGCTGCTCGATGGCTCGGCTCTTAGCGGAGGCGGCTGGTCGATGGTAGGATTCCCGATGATGATCGGCTTCTCGGAATTGACCCGCTCTTTGCTGCCGGCGGATAAAGCGCGCGCCGCGGCACGCGGTTTACTGTTATATGGGACAGTTGTCGCTTTAGCTGCAATAGGAGCGGCATGGTGGAAGCCGCTGCTGCCAATTGCCGCCGGATGTTCATTGCTGCTGCACGAGGGCTTGGTAATAATATCCCGTCTGCGTGAATCTGCGCGCAGCCCGATCTTTGTTCATGACGAGCGGGGGTTGAAGGTGCTTGCTGTTATTCCAGGCTCTCCGGCGGAGGCGATGGGGATTGTCGCGGGCGAAATTGTCCATAAAGTTAACGGCATGAAAGTGCGTACAGTGGAGGAGCTTCATACAGCGCTCCATATACATTCGGCGTTTTGCAAACTCGAAGTGTTCAACCTGGAGGGACAATTAAAATTTGTGCAGCGCGCGCGGTATGCGAATGAGCATCACCAGCTTGGGGTTGTACTCGCTCCGGATGACCGGGCCGGCTACTATGCCGTCCCCGGCGAAGCGTCTTTATGGAATCTGCTTCGCCGCGGCGGCAGTGCCCGTCAGCGGAATTCTCAGTCCACCTCATTCTAGCGTGCGAAGCACTGTAATTTCTACACGGCGGTTTTTTTGCCGGTTGGCGCTGGTTGTATTGGGAGCGACCGGCCGGGTGTCGCCGTATCCGGCGATTTCAAACTTGGCAGGCTCAAGTTTTGCTTTGTCAACGAAGTAACGCAGTACGGAAAGCGACCGGCCGGCAGACAGCCCCCAATTATCCTTAAATTCGCCGCCAGGCTGAATCGGGAGGTTGTCCGTATGGCCTTCTATGCTGACTGTATTCTCTAATTGCTTGAACAAGCTGGCCAACTTATCGAGTACCGGGATCGACTCCTTCTTGAGATCGGCTTTGCCGAGGTCAAACAGAAATTGATCAGACAGGCGAATGGCGATTCCCTTGTGCGCATCCTCAACAAAAACTTCCTTCTCCAGATGATTATCATTAATATACGATTGGACAACGCGCAATAAATCTTGAAGATCGCGTTCCATTTGCAATTTTGCCGCTTTGCGCCGCTCTTCTGCCGAATCGGCCGGTTTTGCCGGTTTGCCCTGCTGTTTCAAAGGTGCCGCAGAGCCGGTCAGCCCAGACCCCATTTCAATTACTGAATCTGACTTTAAAAATTCGAAATGCAGCGATTGAGCGAGCGCTTCGTATTTTTTCATATCGAGCTGACTCATCGCATACAGAATAACGAAAAAAATCATAAGCAATGTAATAAGATCAGCATAAGTAATTAGCCAGCGTTCATGGTTTTCCGGTGCGGCTCCCTTGCGGGAGCGTCTTTTATTCCTCCTTGGCATCGGCTGACACCTTCTTCGTCATCGTTATATCCTGTTCGATTGACATAAACGAGGTTAGCTTTTTGCGAATGAGCTGCGGATTTTCCCCGGCTTGCAGAGCAAGTATTCCTTCAAGCATCATTTCCATAAATAGAATTTGCTCGCTGCTGGCTGATTTAATTTTTGAAGCAAGCGGCAAATAAATAATGTTGGCGCTGGCTACACCGTAAAGCGTGGCTGTAAAAGCAACGGCGATCGACGGACCCAGCGAACCGGGATCGGACAGATTGCTCAGAACATGAATAAGCCCCATTACGGTTCCGACAATACCCATTGTCGGTGCATAGCCCCCGGCTGCTTCAAAAATTTTCGCCTGCTGCTCCCGTTTCCGCTCCAAAGCGTCAATTTCCATCTCTAATATTTGTTTTGTCAGCTCCGGATCCGTCCCATCCACTACCATCAATAAGCCATTGCGCAAAAATGGGTCCTCTATTTCATTTGTGGCATTTTCCAAAGCTAGAACGCCTTGACGACGCGCTACTGTCGCCATCTCAACCATTTTTTCAATTCTGGCCTCCGGATCAATTTTCGGCCTCCGGAAAGCGTGGCGCAGCGCATCGGGAATTTGCCGCAGGAGCGCAGCCGGAAAACTGACAGCTACTGCGGCAAAAGTGCCCCCGAGCACAATTAATAAAGCCGTTTTTTCAAACAAGCTGCCCGCATGCCCGCCTTCCCATAGAAAGCCCAAAAATAATGCTAAAATTCCTGCAATGATGCCAATGATAGTGGTAATGTCCATCGTTATTATTCACGCCCCGTCTTAAATAGTTTACCGGGCAGTCTTTAAAACCAAGTTGCTAACATTCACCGATTGCATCAGACCGCCAAAATCGGTATAATAAACGAATGAGAACACACATTCTTATGGTATTTGGCCAATTAAATTGCATGATCCTGTCTATTTTATCGGAATTTAGGGGCATACCTTTAATAGGCCTTTGCGATTATATAGCATTTATAAAGTTAACCTGATAAATGCTATATAATTTAAGGGGAAGAAACTTGTTTCGCGCCAAGGAGGCGTCAACCGTTTCTTCTCATGGTAACAACTTTAAGAGATAACAGATATATCGGAGTTCATATGCTTTGTGCTTGCAAAGCTGGTGATAGAAGCATGACAAGCTCAAGATGCGAGGTGGAGAGGGATGGAGATGCAAGATTCGAGGATGAGAAAATCCTTCGAATTAAAATCCGATTATAAACCGCAAGGAGATCAGCCAAAAGCGATCGATCAATTGGTTGAGGGTGTGAAAGCCGGAACAAGATATCAGACGCTTCTCGGAGCGACAGGAACAGGGAAGACGTATACAATTGCCAATACAATTGCCAAGCTGAACAGGCCAACGCTTGTCATTGCGCACAACAAGACATTGGCGGCACAGCTGTGCAGCGAGTTTAAGGAGTTCTTCCCTGATAATGCCGTCTCCTACTTTGTCAGTTACTACGATTACTATCAGCCGGAGGCATACATCCCTTCTTCCGATACGTATATTGAGAAAGATTCAAGCATCAATGACGAGATCGACAAACTGCGCCACTCGGCAACCAGCTCATTGTTTGAACGGACCGACGTCATCATCGTTGCCAGCGTGTCTTGCATTTACGGTCTCGGTTCCCCGATGGAGTACGGCAGCCTTGTGCTGAGCCTGCGGCAGGGGATGGAGAAGTCGCGGGACAATATCTTGCACAAGCTGGTCGATATCCAGTATCAGCGCAACGATATTAATTTTGTGCGCGGTACTTTTCGTGTTCGCGGCGACACGATCGAGATTTTCCCGATCGGCAACAATGAGCGGGCGGTCCGGGTCGAATTGTTCGGCGATGAGATTGACCGCATTACGGAAATCGATGTGCTTACAGGCGAAATCATTGGTGAACGGGAGCACATCGCTATTTTTCCAGCCTCTCACTTTGTAACGAATGAAGATACTATGCGCGCTGCACTTATCAATATAGAAGCGGAACTGGAGGAACGTCTTGCTGAACTGAGGGGGCAAGGCAAGCTGCTGGAAGCCCAGCGGCTGGAGCAGCGAACACGTTATGACATCGAGATGATGCAGGAAATGGGCTTCTGTTCGGGCATTGAGAATTATTCCGGCCCGTTAACCTTCCGCGAACGCGGCGCCACACCGTACACATTAATGGATTATTTCCCGGACGATATGCTTGTCGTAGTCGATGAATCCCATGTTACATTGCCGCAAATCCGCGCAATGTACAATGGTGACCGTGCCCGTAAGGAGGTCTTGGTTGAGCATGGTTTTCGTCTGCCTTCGGCACTGGACAATCGTCCGCTGCGCTTCGAGGAATTTGAAGATAAATTAAAGCAGATCATTTATGTTTCGGCTACACCGGGCCCATATGAACTGGAGCATTGTCCGGAGATGGTCGAGCAGATTATTCGGCCGACCGGGCTGGTCGATCCGGTTATAGAGGTGCGTCCGACTAAAGGGCAGATTGACGATTTGCTTGAGGAGATTCGCGAGCGGATCGCCAAGGATGAGCGTGTGCTCGTCACCACGTTAACGAAGAAGATGGCCGAAGATCTGACCGATTATATGAAGGATGTCGGCATCAAGGTGCGCTACCTGCACTCGGATATCAAGACGCTGGAGCGGCTGGCTATCCTGCGCGATCTGCGGCTGGGCACTTTCCATGTTCTGGTGGGCATTAACCTGCTGCGCGAAGGCTTGGATTTGCCGGAGGTATCGCTGGTAGCGATACTGGACGCCGACAAGGAAGGCTTCCTGCGCGCCGAGCGGTCGCTGATCCAGACGATAGGCCGTGCTGCCAGAAATGCCGAAGGGCGCGTCATTATGTATGGCGACAAGATAACGGATTCGATGGATAAAGCGATCCGTGAAACCGAACGGCGCCGTACGATTCAGCTGGCCCATAATGAACAGCACGGCATAACGCCGCAAACCATTCGCAAAAAGGTGCACGATGTTATCGAGGCGACTAAGGTTGCGGAGCAGAAGAGCGAGTATTTGGCTGGAGCGGGCTCGGGCAAACTGTCAAAAAAGGAGCGGCAGACGCTCATCGGCAGGCTGGAAGCAGAAATGAAGGATGCAGCCAAAAATTTGCAGTTCGAGCGGGCGGCAGAGTTGCGTGATGCGCTTTTGGAATTGAAGGCGGAGACGGAATAGTCGTCACATTCTAACCGAAATCAATGAATCGGCTGTCGGGTGAGCGGAATTGCGCGCCGAAGGATAGCTGTAAAAGAGGAGAGAGACGATAGTGGCCAATGATTCCATAGTCATCAAAGGGGCGAGAGCCCACAATCTGAAAAATATCGATGTGACGATTCCACGCGATAAATTTGTTGTATTGACCGGGTTGAGCGGCTCGGGCAAATCCTCCCTTGCATTTGATACGATTTATGCCGAAGGACAGCGCCGGTATGTTGAATCTTTGTCGGCCTATGCCCGCCAGTTTTTAGGCCAAATGGAAAAGCCGGATGTAGATTCGATCGATGGGTTGTCTCCGGCGATTTCGATCGATCAGAAGACGACCAGCCGCAACCCGAGATCGACTGTAGGCACTGTTACAGAAATTTACGATTACTTGCGCTTATTGTTTGCGCGAATCGGCAAGCCGCATTGTCCGGAGCACGGGGTAGAAATAACGGCCCAGACAGTCGAGCAGATGGTCGACCGCATTATGGAATATCCGGAGCGGACAAGGCTGCAAATTATGGCGCCAATCGTATCCGGCCGGAAGGGCGAGCATACCAAGCTGCTTGCAGATATCCAAAAGCAAGGCTTTGTTCGTATCAGGGTAAATGGCGAGCTGCGCGAGTTAAGCGAGAAAATAGAGCTGGAGAAGAATAAAAAGCACAATATTGAAGTGGTTGTGGATCGTATTGTGGTGAAAGAGGATATTCAGACAAGGCTGGCAGATTCACTGGAGACCGCGCTGAAGCTTTCGGATGGACAAGTGCTGGTCGATGTCATGGATAAAGAGGAGCTGCTGTTCAGCTCCAAGCTAGCTTGTCCGCAGTGCGGATTTAGCATTGATGAGCTGGCGCCGCGGATGTTTTCCTTCAATAGCCCATTCGGTGCTTGTCCTGATTGCGATGGCCTCGGCGCCAAGATGATTGTGGATCCTGATCTGCTCATTCCGCATCCGGGCAAATCGATTGAAGAAGGCGCTTTTGAAGCATGGGCAGGGAGCACTTCCAATTACTACCCGCAGTTTTTGGAAGCCGTGTGCAACCATTATGGCATCCCCCGGGATGTGCCTGTAAGCGAACTGTCGGCTGAGCTGATGAAGAAGCTGCTGTATGGGACAGGGGGCGAAAAGGTACGATTCCGTTATGAGAATGATTTCGGCTATTCCAAGGAAGCTTTCGTTCCTTTTGAAGGAATCGTGCACAATCTGGAACGCCGTTATCGCGAGACCGGCTCTGAAGGCATCCGCGAGCATATCGAGCAATATATGAGCGCCAAGCCATGCAGCGGCTGTAAAGGGCATCGTCTGCGCAAGGAAACGCTGGCAGTCACCATTGGTGAGCAAAATATCGCCCATGTAACTTCGCTTTCCATTGGCGGAGCGCAGCAATTTTTTGATCATCTGGAGCTCAATGAGAAGGAGCGGACAATCGCTCATCTTGTGCTCAGGGAAATCAACAGCCGCTTAGGTTTTCTTGTCAACGTCGGCTTGGAATATTTGACGCTTAACCGTGCGGCAGGCACGCTATCCGGCGGCGAAGCGCAGCGGATTCGGCTGGCAACGCAAATCGGCTCCAGCTTAATGGGCGTATTATATATATTGGACGAGCCGAGCATCGGGCTTCATCAACGCGACAATGACAAGCTGATCCAGACTTTGGAGCATATGCGCGATCTGGGCAATACGCTCATCGTGGTAGAACATGATGAGGATACGATGCTGGCATCCGACTATATAATCGATATTGGGCCAGGGGCGGGGATACATGGCGGCCGGGTAATAGCGCAAGGTACGCCTGCCGAGGTAATGGCTGATCAGCAATCGTTGACTGGCGCTTATTTAAGCGGGCGCAAATTTATCCCGGTCCCATTAAAACGGCGGAAGACGAATGGCAAATGGCTGGAGGTGCGCGGGGCCAAAGAGAATAACCTGCGGGGACTCAATGCCAAATTTCCTCTCGGGGTATTCACTGCCGTTACCGGTGTATCCGGCTCAGGCAAATCAACGCTTGTTAACGAGATTTTATATAAGACATTGGCGCGGGATTTGAATAAAGCGAAAACTCGTCCCGGCGAGCATAAAGAGATCCGCGGTCTGGAGCATATTGAAAAAGTAATCGATATTGATCAATCGCCGATTGGACGTACTCCGCGTTCGAATCCGGCAACATACACCGGCGTGTTTGACGATATTCGCGACTTGTACGCAACGACGACCGAGGCTAAAGTACGCGGCTACAAGAAAGGCCGCTTCAGCTTCAATGTAAAAGGCGGGCGCTGCGAATCTTGCCGCGGGGACGGCATCATCAAAATAGAGATGCATTTCTTGCCTGATGTATACGTGCCGTGCGAAGTCTGCAAAGGCAAACGCTACAACCGCGAAACGCTGGAAGTGAAGTACAAAGGCAAAAGCATTGCGGAAGTGCTGGAAATGACAATCGAGCATTCATGCGATTTTTTTGCCAATGTTCCGCGTATTCATCGCAAACTGCAAACCTTGCTTGATGTAGGCTTAGGCTATATGAATCTAGGCCAGCCGGCAACGACGCTGTCGGGCGGTGAAGCGCAGCGAGTTAAATTGGCTGCAGAGTTGTATCGCCGCAGCACTGGCAAGACGCTTTACATTTTGGATGAGCCAACCACAGGCTTGCATGTCGATGATATCGATCGCTTGCTGATCGTGCTTCATCGTCTGGTCGACTCAGGTGAGTCTGTGCTCGTCATAGAGCATAATCTGGATGTCATCAAGACGGCCGATTATTTGATCGACTTGGGGCCTGAGGGAGGCAATGGCGGCGGAACAATTGTCGCTACCGGAACTCCAGAAGAGGTTGTCCGCGTCGAGCAATCTTATACAGGACGTTATTTAAAGCCGATTCTCGAGCGCGATGCAGAGCGTACACGCGCAGCGCAGGAACAGGCAGAAGAGATAGCCGCCGGACAGGCCAAGTAAGTGCGTCATTCATGCTAATCTTCATTTCTTACATGCAGGGGGATAGGCCTGCTTGTGAGAAATGAAGATTTTTTGTGTACTGTAACGTTATAATTGTCGCTGTGGATGGACAATTTATAGATGTGACAAAGTTGTTACGATTATGAATTCGGACTTGCAAGGAAAGCCTGTAACAGCTAACATGGATTAATATAGGATACGTGCGAAAAAAAGGAGGTCTCCTCATGTTTCTTGCAGAGGAAGCTGTACAAGCTGGAAGCAAATTTGATCCGTTTGATATTATGATGCTTCTATTTACAGTAGTGATTTTCATCGGTCTGGTGCGCCTGCTTAAAGCTCGTCAGAAAAACCTGTTTGCAATTGGATTCACGACGGTATCGCTCGCTGTGTTTCTGTTTGCTAACTATGTCATGGTTTTCAAAGTATGGTTAGGTTAGGTTAAACTATCATAGCTGCTGAGGTCTTGTGCTGACAGGACTTTGGCGGCTTTTTTCGTTTCTTTACACGAAAAAGGGCGGTGCCGATCGTCGCCATGCGGCGACGTTCGATACTGCCCTTTGCTTGTTTTTAGATCAAATGATTAAACCCACCACATTTCACCGAGCGGCTCGCGGATCAGCACTTGTTTCAAGTTTTCCACAGCTTTGGTGAAGCCTTCATCGATGGACATCAAGCCATCCTCATGCTCAATGCTTACAACATAGTCGTAGCCTACAAGGCGAAGCGCACTTATGATATCCGCCCATGTCTTCATGTCGTGACCATAGCCAACGGTACGGAACTGCCAAGCACGGTCGAGCATCAGCGTGTAGGATTGCATATCTGTTACACCGTGTTTATGGATGTTAACAGGGTCGATTGACGTATCTTTAGCATGGAAATGATGGATCGCACCGGCGCGGCCAAGAATTTGCACCGCTTGTACAGGGTCGATGCCTTGCCACCACATATGGCTAGGATCAAGGTTGGCGCCGATCGCATCGCCTGCCGCTTCGCGAAGACGAAGCAATGTAGCCGGACTGTGAACGGAGAAGCCGCCGTGCAGCTCGAGGCCGATTTTCACATTATGCTCAGTAGCAAGCTTGGCAATTTCAGTCCAGTAAGGAATGACTTTCTCTTCCCACTGCCATTTCAAAATATCTTGATAGTCATTCGGCCAAGGCGCAACAGGCCAATTCGGATATTTGGCATCCTCATGGTCGCCAGGACAGCCGGAGAATGTATTGACAACCGGAACTCCAAGTTTGGAGGCAAGTACAATTGTTTTACGAATCAAAGCATCATGCTCGCTGGCAATCGCCTTTTGCGGATGAAGCGGGTTGCCGTGGCAGCTGAGTGCGCTTATCGTCAGACCGCGGGATTCAACCGCTTCTTTGAACGCTTTCAGCTTGCTTTCATCGGCCAGCAAAGTGTCCGGATCGCAGTGGGCGTTGCCCGGATATCCGCCAGTGCCGATCTCAATGGCATCCAAACCTTTAGCAGCAATGTAGTCAAGCGCTTCTTCGAACGGTTTTTGCGCGAACAGTACAGAAAATACACCAAGTTTCATCTTGCTTTAACCTCCCGTATGCGAAGTTGGAATATGGCTTTATTATAGCATGCCCACTCGGCCAGCATAAGCCGCTAACTGGTCAAATGACAAGATCACATAATTATTCAGCTAAAAGTGTTTCACGATACTTCCAGAAGGAAAGCGGTGGTATCGCCATTCATGGTCTGGTAAACTAGAAGGACTAGCAAGCTGAAAAGGAAGGCTGACGACAGATGACGAGATGGAGACGCGAGGATATCGAGCTGCTGGCACCTGCCGGCGATTGGGAATGTATGCGGGCTGCAGTTGCGAATGGAGCGGATGCGGTATTTTTTGGCGTGGAAAAATTTAATGCCCGGGCAAGAGCGAACAATTTTTTGGTGGACGAACTGCCTGAAATTATGGCATTTTTGCATAGCTATGGGGTAAAGGGCTTTTTGACCTTCAATATACTTGTATTTGAGGATGAGCTGGAGTCCGCCAAGCAATTAATCAAAGCTTGTATTGATGCAGGGGTCGATGCTGTAATTGTTCAGGATTTGGGGCTGGTTAAGCTGATCCGCGAGCTGTCGCCGGATTTTCCGATTCATGGCTCCACGCAAATGACGATTACTTCGCCTGAAGCGGTGGAATTTACTAAACCGTTCGCTATTGAACGAGTTGTACTGGGACGAGAAAATAATTTGAAGCAAATTCGTACGATCGGCGAGCAGGCGAAGCTGCCGATGGAGGTTTTTGTTCATGGCGCCTTATGTGTCTCGTATTCCGGCCAATGCCTAACATCGGAAATGTGGGGCGGACGCTCGGCGAACCGCGGGGAGTGCGCCCAGGCATGCCGGTTGCCTTATGATTTGATGGTTGACGGCGAGCAGAAGCCGATGGGCGATATCACCTATTTGTTGTCGCCTAAGGATTTGGCTGCGGTGGAGCTGGTGCCGGAATTAATAGAAGCAGGCGTGTCCTCCTTCAAGATTGAAGGGCGCCTGAAAAGTCCGGAGTATGTCGCAAATGTTGTCAGCAAATATCGCGCAGCGATTGACCGTTACTTTGACGGAGACCAGTCAGCGCCTTCCAAGGAGGAAATACGCGAGCTGCAGCAAAGCTTTTCCCGCGGCTTTACCTACGGTTTTCTCAAAGGTACAAACAACAAGCAACTGGTAGAAGGAACATTTCCGAAAAGCCGCGGCGTCTACCTTGGCCGAGTCGAACGGATATTGCGGGATGCAGTAGTATGCCGACTGGAAGCTCCGCTCAAACGTGGCGACGGTATCGTCTTTGATGCCGGAGATCCGACGAAGAAGGAAGAGGGCGGCCGTGTCTATGATCTGCGGCGCCAAGGCGTCAAGCTGGAAGGCGAGGCGCAGGAAGGGACGCGTCTAGAACTGGTGCCAGGCCGTAATGATATCGATTTGCGCAGGGTTCATGTCGGGGACCGGATTTGGAAGACGAGTGATCCGGCGCTGGACCGCCGACTGCGCGCTACCTTTGAGACAGATAAGCCTTACCGGGTATTTCCGCTGCATCTCAAGGTGCTTGGCGTGTTAGGCCAGCCGTTGCGGACCTGGTGGACAGATGTTCAAAAAGGGACGACGGTGGAAATTGTGTCGGAGCTTGAGTTGGAGCAGGCGCAAAAGCGGCCGATGGACGAAGCGCTGCTTGAGGAGCAGTTCGGACGTCTTGGCGGCACGATCTATCAATTGGAGTCGCTGGTTGTGGAGTTGCAAGGGGATTTGATTATTCCGATGCGCGAGCTGAATCGGATGCGTCGTGAAGCGGTCGAACGGCTGGCTGGCGAACGGCCTAAGCCTCCGGTCTATACGAAACGGGAGGTTGATCTGTATGCGGATGCAGTGGATTCGGCGGCGGCCGCTTCGGCTGCAGTTGGTGCGGCAAACAATGGATTAAAGACGCAATTGACGGCCCTCTGCCGCAGTTTGCCGCAGCTGGAGGCGGCAGTTTATTCGGAAGTGGCCATGGTTATAGCCGACTTTGAATTTATTAAGCAGTTTCCAGCGGCAATAGCGCTTGCGCGTGAAGCGGGTAAACCGATTGCGCTTGCGACGCCGCGGATTCATATGCCGAATGAAAACGGCTACCATGCTAACATTTTGAAGCTGCAGCCCGATGCGGTATTAGTCCGGAATACCGGCGCCCTTTATTACTATTTGCGTGCCAAAGCTTCGGGTAATTATGAATCATTCCCTAAGTTGATCGGCGATTTTTCATTAAACATTGCCAACCATAAAGCGGTCAGTCTGTTCCTCGATGCCGGCTGCGAGGCTGTAACGCCGTCCTATGATCTCAATGTGCAGCAGATGTTTGACCTGTTGCGCCGCGCGGATACATCGCGGATGGAGGTCGTCATTCATCAGCATTTGCCGATGTTTCATACCGAGCATTGTGTATATTGCACATTTTTAAGTGAAGGCACGGACTTTACAAACTGCGGCAGACCATGTGAGGAGCATCGGGTTTCTCTGCAGGACCGGATTGGGATGTCCCACCCGGTACGTGTCGACGAAGGCTGCAGAAATACAGTCTATAATGCCATTGAGCAATCTGGTGCGGAATATTTGCGCCAATTTGCCGACCTTGGAGTCGCTTCCTTCCGCATTGAGTTTTTGGAGGAGACGGCAGATAAAGTCAATGAAGTTATACAGTTGTACAGCGATGCGCTGGCGGGGCGGATTACAGGCACGCAGGTTTGGCGGAGCTTGAAGGCGATCAACCAGCTTGGGGTAACGCGCGGACAACTGGTGAAGTAGGCAGGGCTGCATAAAAATGTTGTATAATTTTCAAGAGGCTGCTCATAAGTCGTTTTTTACGACTTATGAGCAGCCTCTTTTTTAATATTTTTTCTGGGCAAGTGTGGTCTAATCTAAACGGATGTCATGGCCGCTATTTTCGGAAAATTCTACCGATCCGAGATTGTAAGGGAACTATAAAGGCTTTCGATTTTCTGTGGACTATTTGTCGCTGAAGCAGGCAACTGCGAGTTATGCGGACACAGGATCCGTTATTTTGTCGAAACCCGGCTCATTCGGAGGTTTCGCCGATCCGTTATTAGCTGGTTTTGCCGGGTTTTCGTGGTGTTTTGAGGCAAATAACGGATCTACGGAGGCTGTCGATTTTCTTTGAACAACGATTTTTTGTCGCAGAAACTGGCAACTGTGAGTCACGCGGATAAATGATAAGATGATTCTTTATTGCTTGAAATAACAACGTTTTTGTCAATTTTATATGAAAAATCATATAAAATTGACCTAAGGGCAGGAAACACGATGAATCTGTATGAAAAATCATATAAAATTGATCATTTTGCGCTTATTCCAAGGATTATATATGAAAAATCATACAAATTTGACCTTAGAGCAGACGAACTCGATGAATCTGTATGAAAAATCATACAGAAGTGACCTTAGAGCAGGAGAAAGGCAGCCAACGGAAGCACGGTCTGCTCAGTCCAGCTTCACCCGTACTTACAGATGTTCAGAATTAATCGACAGCCTCCTACGGTCCGCAAGCAGGTCGTTTCAGCTGTTTTATTCACAGATCACGGACCCACGGTCCCCTCCGCTCCCACCGCTGCCAGCGATGAATGAATCAAATCACATTGGATTTCAGGGGAGGTTCCCTCCATGATACTTTCGAAAACAGAACCGCCTATTAAAATACCCGAAAAAAGTGATTGCCGCTACAGAAATGATTGCCGACGGTGAAGTATGATCTAACTGGAATGCGTCTAGTCATCTATGTCTCTAAAACCGCCAGGCGGATGTCGATTTACAAATATGATGAAGTCGGGACATTTAACCGGACTGTTGTTTTACAGGCCGCTTTTTATGCTGATCTATGCAGCTTGGGCAGGGATTTTGACGAATCGCCGCGAATATTAGCTATTGTAGGAACAAGTACGCAGGACTGACTTTGAAGAAAAGAACGCGAGGATCAGAAGAATGGGACAACGTAACGAGTTAAGCAGGCAAAAGGACGCATGTGTTAATGAGTTGCTCGCACTAGAGCAAGCCATCTTGGATGGACAGATGTTATCTGTTGAAAAACTGCAAGCGATTCCCGTTGAGTTGCGAAAAAAATCGCCGTTGTTGCTGCAAGCCGAGTGTGAGGACGGATTGCTGCAGGGCAAACTGTTTGAGACGAAGCAGCTGCTGGAAACTGCACTGAAGGGCTTTGCTGCCCAAGCTAACGAATCGGCCATGCTGGCTATGATGGGCATGCTGGGCCTATTGTATGAGCAGGCTGGCGATCAGGATGAAGCGATGCCTATCGTTATTTTGCTTATTCAGGAATGGGAACGCAATCCTGAGGGATGCAGCGGCTTTGTTCCGTGGGCGTTGGCGCGTGCAGCACTTCATGGCGAGCGCTCGTTAACGGTTGGCAATGCTGCTGCTGATTCTGATTTGTTATATTTATCTGCCGTAGAACGATTTGGCAAAGAGGCTCGTCCTCTATGGGCGGCTTTTGTCATGCTGGATCGGTTGCTTCATGACCCGCAAATTGGAAGTGACCCGAGCTCGGAATGGAGGCTTCGTTTGGATTGGCTGGATCGCCATTTGCAAAAGGATGAGCTCGGATTAGTGCTGAGAAAGCTTTTAACGACGGCGCAAGCCGATAGCGGGATGATCGCGTATTTGCCGGCTCGTTATGCCTACTTGGTCAGAGTGGTACTGATGAAGGAGCGGCTGGAACGGCCGGAGCAGCCGGAAGCCAGCGATATTCAAATACAATTTTATGCTGCAGCTGCGGCCGCCGAACGACTAGCGCAGGAAGGAGAGCAGCATGCGGCGCAGGCCCAGTTGGCGTTCATGCAGCGGCTGCAAAAGCAGCTGGATACAGCTGCTACCCGGCAAAGACTGCTCGAAGTAACAGCTGCACTTTCTGTTTCGTCCTCCAGCCCAAGCAGTGAGCATAATCTTTCCGGCGACTTGTTCGCGCCAAGAAGCAGCGCCATTGCAGAGTCTAAGGCAATGCCTGACCGCAAGTGGCGCATTAAGCTAATGGGGGACATGCGTTTCAGCTCGACTGACGGACTTACTATGGAGCCGGTGTGGAAGCGGCGCCGCGCAGGCGAACTGCTTGTTTTCTTATTATTGCAGCCAGGGTATAAAGCCAATCGCGAGCTGCTGCTGGAGCGGGTATTTATTGGCGGCGCTGCCGACAAGCGGTCCAATCAGCTGTATGTAACGCTGCATGACCTCCGTCACACTTTAAAGGAGATGGGGCTGTCCGAAGCCGTATATGCAAAGCGGGGCGTAATCGGCCTGGATGAACAGGTTATCGACCAAATCGATGTGGAGAGCTATGTGGCCTTGTCCCGTGTCGGCGATCAGCTCTGGATGGATGATCGGGAAGCAGCCTGTCGACTGTATGATGAAGCTATGCCGCTTTATGGCTCATTGGCCTCTGAATTGCCCCAGGCAGAATGGCTGTCGAGACTGCGCGAGCAACTGCTTGACCGGCAGACGAATTTGTTGAAGCGCTTGGCGTTTTATTATAGCGAGCTGCAGGATGATGTGCGCGCTGAACAAAGGCTGAATGAATGGATCGCTCTCCGGCCTGATCAGGAAGAAGCCTATGAGATGATGATTCGTCATTGTTTGGCTAAAGGGCATCGCGCGGAAGCGATCAACTGGTATCGGCGACTGGAGCGTATTTGCAAGGATGAACTAGGGATCGAGCCGCTGGAAGCGACGAGAAGCTTGATATGGGAATGAGAGTATGGAAGCGGACAGGAGCAAGAACGCTTTACCGCAAGCTGCTGCTCGTATATGTTTTCACCTTGCTGGCGGCAATGCTGATTGCTCACGGCGAAAATATATTGGTGCTAAATATTCCGTTTAATGAACTGCGCTCCTTTTACACGCCGGCGTCGTTTGGCAGCGCTATCCTGGTAGCGATTCTGATGACGGTATGGTCTGTGAAGTGTCTGCAGCCTGCATTTGCGATCGAGGAGCCTCCTCACTCCATTCACAAGGAACATAAGACGGATCATCTGGAACGCTTGCTTCGCCATCCATATGAGCTGTTAATCGGCTTTACGCTTTTTGGGGGGATCTGCTCCCTTCTGTATCACATTGTGGAGATCGGATATGCGAGAATTAATCATACAGTTGCTGCGGAGATTAAATGGTTAGAGCTGTTTGCAGTAATGGCCGGCGAGGCGGGAATGACGCTAGCGATTGCCGTTTTTCTTTTTACAACGGTACAGCGGCTGCTGCGGCCGTACGTTCTGGAATTTATGCAGCAGTCGGCATTAACTGGAAAAAAAGTATCGTTTGTCGTTCCGTTGATTGTGACATACAGCAGCACTTTTCTAATGACAGTCCTTAATTTATTTCAGCTCGCGGTAAACTCCGATGGATCAGGCCATTCGCGCAACCCGCTGCTTGTAGGCTTGATCGCGTTGTTCTTTTTTTTACTTGGGATAGCGTTATTTGGTTATATCACCTTCCAGTTCAAAAGTGAGCTTCGTTCACTAATTGAGCATATCCAGGAATTGGGCCTGCGCGGCAGAGATAAGGTTGGCATCCGGATGCCGGTTATGTCCAATGACGAAGCGGGAGAGCTGGCTGCGGTCTTTAATGAGCTGCAAGCGCGGACAGATCGCGAATATGAGGCGATTGAGCGCGAACTCAAGCTGGCCTACAATGTGCAGCAAAAGCTTCTGCCTCCAGGAGATCTGACGATTGGGGCGTATCGGATTACGGCGCGCTGCCGGCCGTATCGAGAGGTAGGGGGCGATTTTTTCGACGTCGTTATGCTGGGGCCGCATAAATTTGCGGTGATGATTGGGGATGTTTCGGGAAAAGGAGTGCCTGCCGCCCTGCTCATGTCCGCCTTGCTGGTGTTATTTCGTGCCGAAATAAAGCGCAATGGCGCGCCAGGCGAGGTGCTGGCCCGGATGAACCGGCAGCTGTGCGAGGCGATGGGCGATGACGGCGCCGTAACGATCGGGGTTGGCATTATCGATTCCTTGCACGATACGCTGCAGTATGCCAGTGCCGGACATTTATCTCCGTATATTGTCAGCGCCAATGGTCAGCTTTCTGCTATAGAGAGCAGCTCCCTGCCGATCGGCTTCGATACTGATATGGTGTATCGAGAGCAGACATTGCAGCTTCAACCCGGCGACCGCCTCATTTTATATACGGATGGTATTATTGAGTCGCTCGACGGACGGGGAAGAATGTATGGCTTTGAAGGTTTGGAAAAAGAAATTGTCTCTTGGCATATGATTGACAATTTGCCGAAGATCGTGGATGAATGGTTGGAGAGAATGGATAATCGCACAAAGTCTGAAAATGATGACCGGACGATCGTTGTGCTTGAATTGGTGCAGGCATATCTTAGTGAAGCGGTGCAGCGGGGAGCGAGAACTTCGGCGATCGGGGACGAACAATTCTCAAAAATGCCGGCAGGCCATATGTTCACCCACGAAACCGCGCTGCGCAGTAAAGCGGGGACAGAAAGACAGGCAGCAGAGGAAGTTGGCGGTTTTATCGTAAAATGCTGGCCGGAAACGGGCCTGCGGGAAGATGTACAGACTTCAGTGTCAGAAGCTATTATGAATGCAATGGAGCATGGCAACAAGTTCGACCCGATGACGCAGGTTGTGATCCAGGTGCAAATTGGCTCATTGCTTGCAGTTATTCGTATTTACGACGAGGGCGGCGGATATTTTCCCCGCGTTTCGCGTGACGAAGAGGAGATGGCGAAGAAAAGAGAATCGGATGACCCTCGCGGATGGGGTCTTGTCATCATCGATTCTCTCGCAGATTATTGGGCTACAGGTCGGGATGAACGAGGCTTCTATATGGAACTGTACTTCATGCGTAAAATGGACACAGAACGAGAACAACAAGGAGTGTGAAGATGGTGGAACAGCCACTAGTCATCGAACGGAGGCATTTTCCCGGCGGTACGGTCCTGGCACTAAAAGGCGATTTGACCAAAATGTCCGAGCAAGAACTGCTCGGCGATTTGACGGGAGGCCTTGGAGAGCATGTTCGTTTCCTTGCGCTTGATTTGACTGGAGTAGCTTATATTAATAGCGGAGGCATGGCCGTGCTGATTCGGCTTGCCCGAATTGTACGAAAAGCAGGGGCGCATACTTTTGCCTGGGGGGTCACGCCCCATTACGAAAAGCTGTTTCGTATGGTAGGCTTAACCGAATGGCTGATGCTGTATCCGAATGAGTTTGCAGTCATGCAGCGCATAGAAGCCCTGGAATTATAAATCGGATGTACGGAGGTTGCGATGCAGGAAGCCATTTATGAAACTTGGAGACATGTTTTTAAACTTGATCCGGAGCGTGAATTGTCCGATGAAGCGCTCGATGCGATTTGCCTTTCCGGTACAGACGCGCTTTTGGTTGGCGGCTCCACAGGCGTGACCTATGACAATACTGTTGATTTGCTGTCGCGTATACGCCGCTACGAGGTGCCCTGCGCGCTGGAAGTATCCAGTGAGGAAGCCGCGGTACCGGGATTTGATCATTATTTTATCCCGATGGTGCTTAATACGGAGCGTGCAGAGTGGATTATCGGCCGGCAAATTGAAGCTTTGCGCAAATGGGGAACGTTCATTCCTTGGGAAGAGACGACTGCAGAGGGTTATATTATCTTGAATCCGCGGGCGCAGGCTGCCCAAGCGACTCAGGCCAGCTGCGAGCTGGATGACGATCAGTTTGCTGCACATCTGTATATGGCAGACAGGCTGATGAGACTGCCGATTGTTTATATGGAGTATAGCGGCATGTTTGGCGATATGGAGCGTGTGAGGCGGGCCCGTCATCTGTTGACAGGAGCGAGGCTTTTTTACGGAGGCGGCATTGATACGGCGGAAAAAGCGCAGCTTGCCGCGCAATATGCCCACACTGTCGTTGTAGGCAATGCATTGTATGATGAGCGGCTTTCCGCGGCACTCTCTACTGTACAGGCTGTTCGTAATACCGTTTTGATAAAATAAAGAAAAAAGAGGCTTGCCACTCTTTCGTCCTGCTGCTGAATATTTTCAGATTTTGGGGCGGGAAGCGGCAGGTCATTTTTTCTTTTAAGCGGATGGCAAAACCAGTATTATTGAATTGACAGTATACGTGCTGTTGTCTAGACTTAAGAGAGGCGAACAAATGCGAACAAAGGAGTTTTATTCCTCTTATGATTAATGGTATAGGAATTGATCAGGCGGTTCAGAAGCTGAATTCTCCCCAAAGAGACGCAGTACAGGCGACGGAAGGCCCGCTGCTTATTATGGCCGGAGCGGGGAGCGGCAAGACGCGGGTGCTTACCCATCGCATCGCGTATTTGATTGAGAAACGGCGGGTAGCGCCGTGGAGCATACTTGCGATCACTTTTACGAATAAAGCGGCAAGAGAAATGCAGCAGCGGGTAGCTTCACTGGTCGGGCCGACGGGACAAGATATTTGGGTCTCAACCTTTCACTCGATGTGTGTACGGATTTTGCGCAAGGATATTAGCCGGATAGGCTTTACCTCGAATTTTTCGATTCTTGATTCTGCAGATCAATTGTCGGTTATTCGCAACTGCATGAAGGATATGAATATCGATACGAAGAAATTTGAGCCTAAGGCGGTACAAGCCGGAATAAGCAGCGCTAAAAACGAACTAATCACACCGGAGCGATTCGAGAGCAAGATTGGCGATTATTTCGACGGCATCGTCTCCCAGGTGTATACAGCCTATCAAAAAAGGCTGAAAAGCAACAATTCACTTGATTTTGACGACTTGATTATGACGGCGATTCAATTATTCAAAGATGTGCCGGAAGTGTTGGCTTTTTATCAAAATAAGTTCCGTTATATCCATGTCGATGAGTATCAGGATACAAACCGCGCGCAATATATGCTTTGCCGGATGCTCGCTGATCAGCATCATAATATTTGTGTCGTCGGCGATAGCGATCAGTCCATTTATCGTTGGCGCGGCGCTGATATTTCCAATATTCTTAATTTTGAAGAGGATTATCCGGAAGCGCGCACGATTATGCTGGAGCAGAACTATCGCTCTTCGGCTAATATTTTGAATGCCGCTAACGCTGTGATTGATTTGAATACTAGCCGTAAACCGAAAAGATTGTGGACAGACCGCGGCGAAGGGGCTTCAATTAAAATTTATCAGGCGGATTCGGAGCATGAGGAAGGCTATTTTGTTACGTCCGAAATTCGCAAAAATGTTCAATCAGGACGCAGGTATGGACAGCATGCTATTTTATACAGAACGAATGCCCAATCGCGGGTCATTGAGGAAACGTTGATCAAATCGGATATTCCGTATCAAATCGTCGGCGGGATCAAGTTCTACGATCGCAAGGAGATCAAAGATTTACTCGCCTATTTGCGTCTAATATCCAATCCGGATGACGATCTTAGTTTGCTTAGAATTGTCAATGTACCGAAGCGAGGCATAGGCGATACGACAATGGCTAAGCTGTCCGAGCTGGCCGGAGCGCGAGGGATTTCGCTATATGCCTTGTTGGACGAGCTGGATTGGCTTGATGTAACGGGGCGGGCTCGCACCGCGCTGCAGGAATTCCGGACAATGGTTGACCAGCTTACACGAATGACAGAATATCTTTCTGTTACCGAATTGACGGAGAAGCTGCTTGAAATGAGCGGCTACCGGGAAGAGCTTCATCGCGAGAATACGCTGGAGTCCAAAGCGCGTATCGAAAATATCGACGAGTTTTTATCGGTAACCCAAGAGTTTGAAAAGCGTAATGACGATAAATCGCTCGTTGCCTTTTTGACCGATCTGGCTTTAATTGCCGATATCGATTCAATGGACAAGGAAGAGCCGGAGGGCGGCGCTAAAGATGCCGTCATCTTAATGACGATGCACAGTGCGAAAGGCTTGGAGTTTCCGGTCGTATTCATTATTGGGATGGAGGAAGGCATATTCCCGCACAGCCGGGCGCTGATGGACAACGAGGAGCTGGAGGAAGAACGGCGGCTTGCTTATGTCGGCATAACGCGCGCCGAGGAGCAGTTGTTTATGACCAGCGCCCGGGTGCGTACCTTGTTCGGGCGTACGAATTCGAATATGCCTTCGCGGTTTTTGAAAGAAGTGCCTGATGAAGTAAAGGAAGATGTGTCGGGCGCTCAGGCAATCGGCGGAGGCCGCTTTTCGGGCGGCTCTTATGGCGGCGGCGGCCGCTCTGGCGATGGAGCGGGAATCGGCTTCCGCGGAACAAACCGGCAAGGAAGCAGCGTCCCGTCTTTTGCCCGGAACGGTTCGCCAGGCGGCACGGTGCGGGTAAGCAGTCCGCATGATGCAGCCCGGGCAGGTGCAGCCGCGGCGGGCGGGTCGGCGCGCGATTTTAATGTGAGTGATAAGGTGCAGCATGGCAAATGGGGCATTGGAACAATCGTGTCCGTCAAGGGAACCGGCAACGACACAGAGCTGCAAATCGCTTTCCCTGCGCCGGTCGGGATCAAAAAATTGCTGGCGAGCTTTGCCCCAATTACAAAAGTGGAATAACCGCAATGATTAATGAGAGCAAATGCAGACTATTAAAATGCAGAGGATGATTGTTGATGACAGCGGCCAAAGAGTCCGGCAACACAACAGAGCAAATCGCTCGTATGCGTGAATTGGCGGAATTAATTGAACAGCATAACTACCATTATTACACAATGGATAATCCGGTTATTAGCGATCAGCAATACGATGCCCTGTATGACGAGCTTCTTTTGCTGGAACGAGAGAGCGGCAATGTATTGCCAGGCTCCCCGACGCAGCGCGTTGGCGGCGAAATTTTAAAAGGTTTTGACCCCCATACGCACCGCTCGCGCCTGTGGAGCCTTGATAAGGCGCAAAATACGGAAGATTTGCTTGCCTGGCATACTCGTGTACTCAAAATCATAGCGGATTACAATACAAAGCATCCAGATGACGAGCCGCTTCCTGACCCGACTTATGTCATCGAATTGAAATTTGACGGCTTAACGCTTAATCTCACTTATGAGGACGGCCAGCTGGTGCAGGCGGCAACCCGGGGCAACGGCACGGTCGGCGAAGGCATTTTGGCCCAGGTGAAAACGATCAAATCCATCCCGCTTACGATTCCTTTCGACGGCATTATTGAAGTGCAGGGTGAAGGGATGATGCATCTGTCAGTACTCGAGGCTTACAATCGTACAGCGGAGGAGCCGTTGAAAAATGCCCGCAATGCCGCAGCAGGCGCCCTGCGCAATCAAAACCCCCGCATTACAGCTGAGCGTAAGCTGAGCGCGTTTTTCTATAATGTGGGCTACGCCGATGGTGTTGAGTTTGCCACCCATCAAGAGATGCTGCAATTTTTGCTCGATAACCGCTTTAAGGTGAATCCATACGCGACTTACTGGAATGTAATAGAAGATGTTCAAGAAGAGCTTGCCCGCATTGAAGCGATTCGTGACACATTTGATTATTTAATCGATGGCGCAGTGGTCAAAATAACGGATATGCGCACGCGGGAGGCGCTGGGCTATACCGACAAGTTTCCGCGCTGGGCGGTAGCTTTTAAGTTCGAAGCTGAAGAGACAACGACGAGACTGGAATCGGTCTCCTGGGAAGTCGGGCGTACCGGCAAAATAACCCCGGTAGCACGCGTTGAGGCGGTAGAACTGGCTGGAGTTACGGTGCAAAACTGTACTTTGAATAATATTGGCGATATCGAACGAAAAAATCTGAAGCATGCTTTGGGAGCGATGGTGTTTATTCGCCGTTCCAATGATGTTATTCCTGAAATACTCGGCAAAGCTGACGATACAGTAGGGGAGGAAATTGTTTTCCCAACAGTCTGCCCTGCTTGCGGCTCGGAGCTTGAGCAGCGCGGCGCCCATCTGTTTTGCAATAACAAGTTGGGATGCCGGCCGCAAATCATCGGGAAAATTACGCACTTCTCTTCCCGCGATGCGATGGATATCGAATCCTTCAGTATAATGACGGCTGAACAGCTCTATGATGAGTGCGAAGTACGGGATCCGGCGGATCTGTATGATTTGACATATGAAGATTTAATTAAGCTTGAGCGGTTCGGGGAACGCAAAGCCCGCAAGCTGCTTGAAGCGATCGAAAAATCAAAAGAGCGCGATTTGTCGGCGTTTTTGTTTGCGCTGGGCATCCCGAACACCGGGAAAGCTACGACGAAAATGCTGGCCGAGCATTTTCGCCAGCTATCCGCTATACGTGCGGCAACGGTTGAGCAGCTGGTGGAGCTGCCTGATATCGGCGGCATTGTAGCTGAGAGCATCGTCGGGTACTTTAATGATCCGATTTCGGCGGCAAGCATCGATAGAATGCTGGCGAAAGGTGTCAAAGGAGAGGCTGAGCAGGCGCCGGAAGCGAGAACGGACAGCATCTTCAGCGGCAAGACTGTTGTGCTGACAGGCACGCTGACCGCCCTTACGCGCGATGAAGCAGGGCGCAGGCTGGAAGCGCTCGGCGCAAAAGTAAGCGGAAGCGTATCGAAGAAAACCGATTTTCTAATTGCCGGCGAAAATGCGGGCAGCAAGCTCACAAAGGCCCGCGATCTGGGAATTGCAATTATTGAAGATGAAGAAGAGCTGCTGCGATTGCTCAATGAATAAATCAAGCTGTCCAGAGGACGATTGTCCTCTGGACAATTCCAAAAAATACAAGTTGTATTTAATTTTACGCTGTGATATATTATTACTTGTCGCTTCTGAGACGTAGTCAATAATAAAGTTGCTTGAATTAAATAAGTAAAAAAGTTGTTGACAACGAAACAAAAAGCTGATAACATAAACAAATGTCACGACAAAATGTGACAAGCAGTAAGCAAGTTCTTTGAAAACTGAACATATGGATCACGTCGATCCAACAATAATAACGCAAGCAAAAGTAATGAGCTAACAAGCTTATTCATGAATAGAAGTTTTCGGACTTCAACTTTTATGGAGAGTTTGATCCTGGCTCAGGACGAACGCTGGCGGCGTGCCTAATACATGCAAGTCGAGCGGAGCAGA
>NZ_JBHTHC010000014.1:0-211735 GCF_042676285.1 Paenibacillus sp. GCM10027626
GTGCGAAGTTAACTTTTGCCGAATTTGATCGGTTATTTGAGCTGGACAAATTACCATCGGAATGGCTAGTTTTGCTTACCAGTTTCTTGAAAATGCGACCCTAAATATTGGATAATCAACAGGCCTGCATTTCGCACAACAATTGGGAGCATACTCGCTTCCTCCCCATCGATTTGTTGCACAAACTGCAGTATTTGAACGTCTTTTCCACTATTCCAGGTATTGGCTTATCTTTGCCCATCAAATCGGACACACGTTACGTTGATATGAACGATTGTAACAACACACGGTCTGCAGACCGGTCGTTTTCGCGCGTTTGTTCAGAAATAACGGATCGACGGTCCGCGCAAGTCCGCTCGAGATCACTTCGCCCACGCTTCCCACAGGAATCGCAGTAGATTTGATGCTTTGATCCCACGGCCTGATCAGGTCTCGCGCGGGTCGCCTTTGAAACGCCGTATGCGGCAAAAGAGCCTGGCACCGAATGGAGCTTTCGGAGCAGGCTCTTTCCTTGTCTAAATCGCCCGGTGCTTGCGGCCGACAATCAGGTTCTTCATATAAGATTGGCGCCATCTGGGCACTTGGACTACCTTGGATTCCGCTCCTCCCTGATCAAAGCGGAGACAGCCGTCCTCCAGCGCCACAATTTTGTCCAGATTGACATAGTAGTTGGAATGTACATTTACGAACAAGCCGCTGGAAATATACACATTCAGTTGATCGTTAGGCAGCTGTTTCTTTATATTATAGTTTCTGCCGTGAAAGCTGACGAGACCGAGTCTCCCCACCTTGAAAAAAAGAATGTCCTTCTCGACTTCAAAGTTCTCATAAACATTGCGATTGCGTTCCTCATGTGCAACATTCATCATCGTACAATCCCCCTTGAAAAGATGATTTTTGTTAGCGCTTTCATTCTATCACAAATGCGCGCGAAATGGAATGCTTTTTTCGTTCATGTTTTATGTTTTTCACTGTGCGATATATTAATATCGTTCATGGAAACCAATATGTGGAGCTTCTATAATGAGGGGGAATTGAGCAGCGCTTTAGAAACAATACAAATGGAGGTAGCAACGATGAATGTTCGTGTGCTAAATGAACGAGATTACTATCGCATTGTATATGGCGGATGGTTAGGAAAAAATATCGGCGGCACCTTAGGTGCGCCTGTCGAAGGCAAAAAGGAGCTGTTGTCGCTCGATTTTTATCCGGTGCTGCAGGATGGCCCGCTCGAAAACGATGATCTGGATTTGCAGCTCGTATGGCTGCACGCTCTGGAGCAGTACGGGCCCAAGCTAACGTGCAAGGAGCTGGGGCAGGAATGGGTAGAGCATATTTTTTTCCCGTTTGATGAATACGGTTACGCTTTGACGAATTTGCGCAGAGGCATCCCTGCCCCGCTTGCAGGCGTGTTCAACAATCCGTTTACACATTGCATGGGGTCGCCGATTCGCTCGGAAATTTGGGGGATGGTTGCGCCTGGCGCGCCGCATGTGGCTGCCCAGTATGCTTATCAGGATGCTGTCGTCGATCATGCCGGCGGTGAAGGCGTATATGGCGAAATGTTTTTCGCGGCGATCGAAAGCGCAATCTTTATGGAAACCGATCGCGATAAACTGATCGAGATCGGGATGACTTACATTCCCGAGACGAGCCGTACGGCAAAAGCGATGCGGGATTTGCTGAGATGGCACCGCGAAGGTAAAAGCTGGATTGAAGCGCGCGCTTTAATTTTGGAGCATCATGGCCGGGACAATTTTACGGATGCACCGCAAAATATTGCTTTTACGATATTGGGCTGGCTCTATGGCGACAATTTTGAGGATGCGATTTTAAAGGCAGTCAACTGCGGCTACGACACGGATTGTACTGCGGCGACGCTTGGCGCGATTTTGGGAATGATCGCAGGGCCTGAAGGCCTGCCCGAGAAATGGGTGAAGCCAGTAGGCGACCGGGTCGTTGTCAGCCCGCCGATCAAAGGCTTCCCGGCTCCGGCTAATCTGGATGAATTGACGAACCGGACGATCCGAATGGGCAAGCAGGTGCTGGCCGCATGGGATACGGGCATTATTGTCCATCCGGAGCTGCCGACGGATTTCGCAGGCGCAGCTGCGGAATCAAGCGATTATGTGCGTCAGCTGTGGGAACGGGATGTGACGCTTGATCACCGCCTGCTTCCGCGAAATACGGCAGAGCCGCTAGGGCTGGAGCTCGTAATCGATTATGGCAAAGGCGGGCCTGCCATCGCTCGCCGCGAGCGCAAGACGATAACAATGACGCTGACGAATCGCTCTCAGGCGCCGTGGCGGGGTACTTTTGAGCTGCAGGTTCCTGCAGATTGGCAGGGTGAGGCGGCGAAAGCCTATAATTTGGAGCCGGGGCAAGCAGCGGAGCTGGCCTTTACTGTAGAATCGTCCGCAGCTGCAGCAGCGTCCTATGAGTTGACAGCGATTATTCATCGTGTTCATGACGGCTCTCCATGGTCAACATGGAAGGAAATGATTTACTTGACTGCTGCCAGCGAGTGGATCGTCTCGGGACCCGGCGGCGAGGCGGAGCGGCAGGCCAGCTTCAGCGGCAATCGCATTGGCTGGAATGAAGTGCTTAAGACGGAGGCAGACGGCGCTTACTGTGCGAGAACAACATTGCATAATCCAGCCGAACGCCGTCTGCGTCTCATTGTCGCTTCGAACGGGCTTGTCGCTGCGAAGCTGAACGGCGAGACGGTCATTAACTGCACGCAAGCAGAGGAATTTATGCCTGCCTATCATCGGGCGCCGGGCAGTCAGCTTGTTGAATTGACACTGCCGGCAGGCGAGCATACGCTTGAGGTGACAGCGCAGAAAAACGGTGCGCCGCTGGAAGTATACGTACTGCTGGCGGCAACGGCCCAGACATTAGAGCCGGGGCCTTGCTACTACTACACCGATATTTTGTTTACAAGTGGTAAGTAACACAATCAAGCTGTGATTCCCCTTAGATAGTTCTTATCTTAGGGGGATCGATGTGTCCGCCTGGCCCAAAGCGTGAATTATGTGAAGTGCGGACTTCATAGAATCCTCTTACAAGTGATCTATAGATTTTCTTTCATTCTTGCTAATGCTCTTTTGGCTGCAAATTTCCCATTATGCATTCCGGTTGTAGAAACCTCTATAAGCTTTTCTCTAGCCGGAATGTATCTATGGAAACCAATAATCTCACATGCTCTTTCTTGAACATACATATCTTCATCATTTAAATAATCAACTATAGAATCAAGATGTGTTTTCGGTGTTAATGCCATGATGGAAAATATATATTGACAACGGATTTCATCATTAATTTGTTCGTCAGAGCTTATTAATTTGTTCAATTCATAAATACATTTCAAGTCATCGACTAAGTTGTTATTGTCAATATCTAATCCAGAAGGGTAGTCTTTCCTAATTCATCCCAATCCAAATTAGGATGCAATTCAAGTTCGGTAATAAATGAATTTATACTTCTAAATCCAGGTGATAAGTCAGTTTCCTCATGATTCAAATAACTTATCTTGTATGTACAAGCTCCTTGAAAATGGAAGCCAATATAATTCGAGTTATCATCAGTCCATAAAGGAATAATATTCTGATAAACTTCAATACTTGACAGAAAATCAGTTGTTTCTAATATTTCCTCTAGTTCCATTAGTCTAAAATAGAATTCTTGAACTTTTTGATTCTTAGAATGAATTTCTAATTTTTCTAGTACATCATCAGGTATAATGATAGTAAGCTTTTTAAAGAGATCCATAATCATCTCTCTCTGCCCCCCTTGAGACTAATTGTTTTAGTTCTTTCCGCATTTCACATAACGTTTCTGTATATACGAACCCGAGATGCTTAATGGAGCAACGCGACCAGGTCCGACGGACTTAGCCTCGCAGGGTTGTTCTCTTAGCTTCTCTGCTCTGTTCTAAGCGTCTATCGAAGATCAAGATTGCTAAACCAGAATGTTACTGCTTCATCATCCAAGCCATATTTACCTTCCCACCAAGCCAACGGATAACCCATTTCTTTCTTATAAAAGTGACTTGGCAGCTCTTGATCCAATTCATAGGTTTCGCGAATTCGATTGTTAACGCTTGGATTCAAAATGTCGCTGATGCCAAGAATGCGCAATACAATTTGTCTGTAGGCCTTATTTCCCATTAAAAACGACTTTGTTACTTTTTCCAATTCCGATGGTTGCGATTCGTCAGGTACATTTTTAATCGCTTTCAGCGTATTCGCCAGTATGGCGGTTTCGGGTTCAGAAATAGATATCCTTTCAGTGTTGGAGAAGTCGAGTAAGTCAACATAAGCGTACACCGGGTCTTGATGAGACATAATGCCTGACCGGAACAACCTGTCGAAAACTCTTTCATTATAGTTAATGACAACTTGGCTCGGGTTGAAATGTTTGTTCTTTTCTTCATAGCGCAAATAAGTATCGACAGAATTTTCATTGATTGATAAATAATATGAATAGCTCCCCAGGACTGAGATATAGGCCGGATTCTGCGTGGCGATCCCTTTTATAAAAGCGTTGCTCACTTGTTCCTTTTCCAGTCCCTTTATAAGGGCCTCGATCCTATCGAAAAGTTTTTGCACGGTTATTTCCTCATTCGGCCTTAATAATCCTTTTGCTCTGCCATATTCGAATTCGGCATCCGGAATTTTAGTGTCACCGCCGCTGGAAGCAACCCAGCCAAATAAATCGTTATCATAATCCCAAATCGAATTAAAAAGAATATTCAAAGCTTTAAAATCCAAACTTAAACCATCGGCCAGCTTTTTGATTTTGTTTTGCGCTCGTTTAGACGTGTTTCTTTCCCAAAATGTTTTCATCGCTTTCTGAATTCCACCTTTTTTTGTTTATTTCATGCAATACATGTTTTTAAACCGCTCGATCTGAACCGGGTCCAATGTAGATTAAGACCATGTTTTTTTCCATAGCTGCAAGTAAGCAAACAAAGCAGATATGGCGCTTTCGGAGCCTTCCGTCATTGCAGTAAGCAGGCGGTGCAGCTCCCGTTCCGTATCAGTTTTGTAGGGCGGCTTCCACCGCCGGTGATTGTGATGCCATTGCAGCTTATCAAGCGTCGCATGCCAGAGCCGGGTTAATTCCTGGTTCTGGCTTTGTTCGATTAACCGTCCCCACATGCCGCCCTCAGCGGCTGCAATTTCGGCAGCTGACGGCGCCGATACCAGCTGATTCATAAACTCAGCAATGAGAGCCATCGTATCATGCGGGCGGGACCGCATATTATGTGTATAGGCAAATAGAATAATGGCGGATAATGTTTCGAGCAGGTCGCTGATTCGCTGTGCCGAGGCATGCAGGATGAGAATCCCGTGTTTGGGCACAATGCGCAAAAAGCCTTCGTTTTCCAGCTGCTGCAGCGCTGCTCTGACCGGAGTGCGGCTCATATCCATTTTTTCTGCCAAGCAGGTTTCCGAGGTTACCTCGCCCTCCTTTAGCTCCTCATTGCTGATCCAGCCGCGAAGGGTCTGGTAAGCCGTCTCACGAAGAGAAGGACGCGACATTAGTAGACACCACCTGTCGTGCTGTTGTGTTTCACGAGTATTCATTATACCATCAGAGTAAGCAGGGGAACAGGATGGAGGAGCAGCATGTCATTTCAGCAGGCATACAAAACATTAAAAGAAAAAGCAGTGGAGACGATCCGGGAAAATATTGTGAGCGGCCGCTGGCCGGGCGGGATGTTCATTTCCGAAAAAATGTTGAAGGAATTGCTGCAAATGAGCAATACGCCGATCCGGGCCGCGCTGGACCGCCTCGAGGTCATGGGGCTTGTCAAGCAATCGCCGAAGCAGGGCGTCATCGTGCAAGAAATTTCATTGAAAAAAATATTTGAAATTTACGAGCTGCGGCTATCGCTCGAAACGTTTGCCGCCCGCAAATTAACAGGACGGATGGATGAGCTTTTTTTTATGGAGCTGGATGAAAATTTGCACCAGCAGGAGCAGGCTGCAGCAGCAGTGGATATCGCGGCTTATGTGCGGCTGGATCGCCAGTTTCACGAGCGGATCGTAGCAGGCCTTGACAATGAAGAGTATAACGAGGCCATGTATCGCATTCAGGATAAATTTTTGATGGCGGTGCGCACGACCTTCAACCGTAATAAAGCGCGGCTCCCCGGCAGTATTGAGGAGCACCGGCAAATCCGTCTGGCGCTCGCCGGGAATGATCCCCAGCTTACAGAACGGCTGGTCGCTCACCATATTGAATTTGTAAAATCGGTCATGTTTTGATGTATACAAGTTATACATATTGTGCGTTTTTAAACCTCTGTGATACGTTTATGACAACACTCATACTTGTATTTTAGGAGGAAGCGCACATGAAAATTACCAATTTGCAGACTCATATTTTGGGCAATCCATGGAAGAACTGGCTGTTCGTTTTGGTGGAGACGGACGAGGGAATTACCGGGCTGGGCGAAGGCACGCTCAACGGCTTTGCGAAGACGGTGGAGGCCGCGATTCATGAATTAAAGCATCTTGTCATTGGCATGGATCCTTTTGACGTTGAAACGATCAGCCTTAAATTGTTCCGCGACGTCTATTCCGACGGCGGGCAAATTCAAGGCTCGGCGCTTGCGGCAATTGAGACGGCCTGCTGGGACATTATGGGTAAGGCTGTCAATCAGCCGATCTATAAATTGCTCGGAGGACGCTGCCACGACAAATTGCGCTGCTATGCCAACGGCTGGTACAGAGGGCCGGGAACGCCGGAAAGCTTCCATGAGAAAGCGAAGCAGGTTATTGCCAAAGGCTATACGGCCTTGAAGTTTGATCCGTTTGGCGCAGCTTGGCGGACCGTGGAGCGCAAAGATTTTTCGCAGGCGATCGACAATATCGCTGCGGTGCGCGAGGCGGTCGGCCCCGATGTAGATTTGCTGATCGAAGGGCATAATCGCTTCTCCGTGCATACGGCTTTGCAATTTGCCGATGCCATGCTGCCTTACAAACCTACTTGGTTTGAGGCTCCGACGCCGCCGCATTTGATTTCGTCCGCGGTTGAAGTGGCCAAACGCAGCCCGGTGCCGATTGCCTGCGGGGAGGATTATTACAGCAGGGAGCAATTCGCCGAGCTGCTCAAGCACGATGCTGTACATATCGTGCAGCTCGAGCCGCAATTTTTGGGCATCTCCGCTTCGAAGCAAATTGCCGGCATGGTGCATGCTCACAACGGCGTTATTGCGCCGCACAGCGCGCAAGGCCCTGTATGCTCGGTCGTATGCAGCCATCTCAATATGGCGACTCCCAATTTTTATATTCATGAAATTTTCGATGAGTTCAATGAACCGTGGGAGGAGCACGTGCTGGTTCCGGCATTAAAGGTGGAGAACGGCTATTTGCAGCCTCCGGAAGGTCCAGGGCTCGGCGTAACCTTGAATTTGGAGGAGGTCGGCAAGCACCCGTATCATGTTGGCAATTGGCTGCCTTTATTCCGTCAGGGCTGGGAAAAAAGAGAACGAGTTGAGTAAGCAGACAAAGGGAGGAGCGGCAAATGAAAGCTTTGGTCTATGAAGGTCCCCGTATACTTGAAATGAGAGAAGTAGCAGTGCCGGCGATAAAGCCGGATGAAGTATTAATCCGCGTGGAGGTTGCTGGTATTTGCGGCTCGGAGCTGGGCGGATTTCTGGGACATAACTCTTTGCGCAAGCCGCCGCTTATTATGGGACATGAATTTTCCGGCCAAATTGCGGAGGTTGGGGCGGCCGCAGGGCAATTCACGATCGGAGAGCGGGTAACCGCTAATCCGCTCGCCACATGCGGCAGCTGCCGCTATTGCCGCAACGGGGCATCGCAGCTTTGCGAGCGGCGCAGCCTGCTGGGCGCGCACCGGCCGGGTGCTTTTGCCGATTATGTGGCAGTGCCTGCCCGCAACGTCTACCGTTTGCCGGATCAAGTGTCGTATGCGGAGGGGGCATTTACCGAACCGTTCGCCTGTGCCGTGCATATTTGCCGCTTGCTGGCAATGAAGCCAACGGACCGTATTATCATTTACGGTGCCGGGCCGATCGGCTTGTTTGCCCTGCAGGCTGCTCAAGTGTACGGTGTCCGGCAAGCGGTCGTCGCAGATTTGAATGAGGCGCGTCTCGAAATTGCCCGCGAGCTTGGGGCCATTGCTGTGACTGATCCGCAGCTGGCTGCCGATCTGCCGGAGGATGGATTTGATGCGGCGATTGACGCTGTCGGGGCAGAGGTGACGAGGCAAAAATGTGTTCAGGCGGTAAGACGGGGCGGAAAGGTTCTATTTACCGGTTTGCATGAGGCGGAGAGCAAGCTGCCGATCAATGATATGATCCGGAGCGAAGTGGCAACTTATGGGGCGTTTGCCTATTCGGACGATGATTTCGAGACTGCACTGGCATGGATTGCCCAAGGGCGCGTTAACTTGCTGCCCTGGACGAAAACGGAGCCGCTGGCTGACGGCCAGGCATGCTTTGAACGTCTAATTGCCGGCCCAGGCAAGATAGCGAAATATTTGCTGCAAATTGGTGCGGTCTAGCCGCAAAGGAGGGCTTGAAATGGAGCAGAAATGGAGCGGGAAGGTTGCAATTGTTACAGGAGGCGGCGGCGGAATCGGCCGTGCGGTTGCCCGGCGCTTTGCGCAGGAAGGGGCGCGCGTCGTGGTCGTCAATCGCACGGCCGCTAAAGCGGAGCAGACAGCCGAAGAAATACGTGCAGCGGGCGGGGAAGCAATAGCGCTGCCGGCAGACGTGTCGTTAGAGGCGGATGTAAGCCGCGTCGTAGCTGACACGCTTGCGCATTACGGAAGAATCGACGTCATGGTCAACAATGCGGCAATTTGCCCGCAGGTGCGGCTGACCGATCTATCGCTGTCCCAGTGGAATGAAGTGATTACGAACAATTTAACTTCCGTCTTTCTGTTCAGCAAAGCGGTTATTCCGGCGATGCTGCAAGCTGGCGGCGGCGTAATCGTCAATGTCAGCTCCGTGCATGCAGTGGCTACTTTGGAGGGCTATTCGGCTTATGCGGCCTCGAAAGGCGGAATTGCCGCCATGACGAGGGCGATCGCGCTCGATTACGCCAAAGAAAACATTCGGGCCAATGTCGTGCTGCCTGGAGCCGTGCACACCCCGATGCTCGAAAGCAGTGTGAAAAATCTGGACACCCCGAAAGAAGAAATTATGCGTCAGTGGAACGACTCCCAGCCGATCGGCAGAGTCGGTCAACCGGATGAAATTGCCGCGGTCGTGCTGTTTGCCGCGAGTCCGGAAAACTCTTTTATGACAGGAGCAACGCTGGTTGCCGATGGCGGAATGACGATTGAGCTGTAAAAATGATAAGGCTCTGCCGACTAGCAGTGAGGTCGGCGGGGCCTTTTGTGTTAGGTTGAAGGCGGCAGCTGCACTGCAGCTGTACGGTAATTTTGCGGAGCGCTGCCTTCCAGACGCTTGAACATCCTGCTGAAATAAAAGGGGTCGTTGTAGCCGACGTCTGCCGCAATTTCCGCTACAGTGGCATCGGTATATAGCAGCAGATGCTTGGCCCGCTGGATGCGCAGCTGAGTAATATAGTTGACGATTGTCGTCCCGGAGTAACGCTTGAATATGTGGCAGAGATGTTCATATTTGCGATCCAGCGCACTTTCAAGCCGCTCTTTGCCAATTTCTTGCTGGTAAAAGTTATTCAAGAAATTCACTAAATTGCGATAGGTGAAATAAGACAAGGGCAGCGCCGTATCCGAATGATGCTGCTCGAGAAAATCGGAAGCAATCAGCCGGAAAATCTCGCTTAGCAACAAGGTTTCCTGAAAACGATAATACCCTTTGGCTGCCCGGGCGGTCTGAATAAGCTGCTCGAACAGTCCCAGTATGCGATACCGGTTATTGCTTTGAAACAGCCGCGGAATAACAATCAGATCTTCGTGATTCGGCGCCGAGGTGCGCAGCTCGGTCTTCTCCGCATGGAGCTGTTGAATATCGGGTGCCTGCCCCGGATCAATCTGAAATGGAGCAATGGATGGCTCGCACGAAAACTGCGCCCAAAAAAAGCTGCCCTGCAGCTCATGGTGATGCCAGCCGCTATGCTGCTCCCACGGCTGCAGCAGTAAGGTTTGTCCCGTCTTTAATGTAAGCCGCTCGCCGCCCGCCTCGATGCGCACAGGACCTTCTGCAACGGCGATCAGTTGATAGTAGGGATTGGAATGAGCTGACTTGAAGGAGCTTGAATTGGCATCGAATAAATCGGCCCATTTGACATCAAGCTGTACAAGTCTTGATAATGAATAGAACACTGGAGATCCCTCACAGTACTGGTTTTACTCTAAGTTTTAGCAACATTATAACATAGGAAGCAGCGGTGGTCGCCGGAATACTTTGTCCTGCTGCGGCTGCCGTTTTATCAACCGGACATCAGCATGCTATAATTTTTAGCAGGGCGAAGGAGGCTGGTAAACAAGTGAACATGGAAGAAGTGCAGAAAGTAATTGTTGAAAGCAGCAATATTGTATTTTTTGGCGGGGCTGGAACATCCACCGAAAGCGGCATTCCCGACTTTCGTTCTGCTGACGGCCTCTACCATGCGGGAAGCGGTCAGCAGTATGCGCCTGAACAAATTTTAAGCCGGGATTTTTTTATGAGCCATATGGCAGCTTTTTATACCTTTTATAAAACAAAAATGCTATATCCTGAGGCGAAGCCCAATAGGGCGCATCTCGCACTGGCCGAACTGGAACGAAGAGGGCAGTTGCGGGGAATTGTTACGCAAAATATTGACGGTCTGCATCAGCTTGCCGGCAGCCGCAATGTGCTGGAGCTGCACGGTTCGGTGCTGCGCAACTATTGTATGTCGTGCAAGGCGGAATATCCGCTGGAAACGATAATGGCTTCTGCGGATGACATTCCGCGCTGCGAGAAGTGTCAGGGTTTCATCAAGCCGGATGTCGTGTTATATCAGGAAAGCCTCGATATGGAGGTGCTGGAACAGGCGGCATCCCTTATCACACAGGCGGACGTGCTGATTGTGGCCGGCACGTCACTCACGGTACAGCCTGCCGCGGGCCTGGTCAGATTATATGAAGGGAACCGGCTCATCATCATTAATCGCGATCCGACGCCCATGGATCATTTGGCGAATGCCAGACTTGGCGGCAACATTGGGGATGTCTTGCATGAACTTGTCAATTAACGCGGGTAGAAGAGGGAGGTAATGTGAGATGGAGCTTACATTGGACAGGCATATCGGCTGCTTGATCGGACTTGCTGCCGGCGATGCTTTAGGAACGACCGTTGAATTTCAGCCCCCGGGCTCCTTTCCTCCTGTCGCCGATATGACGGGAGGCGGAGTATTTGCGCTGCAGCCGGGCGAGTGGACGGATGATACGTCGATGGCGCTTTGTTTGGCAGACAGCTTGCTCGCCGAAAAGGGATTTAATGCGATTGATCAAATGCAGCGATATGAGAAATGGATGCGCCAAGGCTATCGAAGCAGCACTGGAGTGTGCTTTGACATTGGGAATGCAACGCGGGAGGCTATACTGCGGCATGTCCGGACAGGAGAAGGCTATTGCGGATCGGAGAGTCCGTTTTCCGCCGGCAACGGCTCAATTATGCGGCTTGCTCCTATCCCGATGTATTATGCAGAGCAGCCTGCCAGCGCGATTCATTATGCCGCTGCAAGTTCGAAGACGACACATGCCGCGGCGGAATGCGTCGATGCTTGTAAATTGTTTGCCGCGTATATCGTCTCTGCTTTGCAAGGATGTACCAAAGAAGAAATACTGGAAGGTGCCAGATACGATGCCTGGCTGGAAGGAGCAGCACTTACTCCGAAAATTGAAGAAATACGGCAGGGCTCCTACCGAAATAGCGAGCCCCCTGAAATTCAGGGATCGGGATATGTTGTAAAATCGCTGGAAGCGGCTCTGTGGGCGTTCTCCAAAGCTTCGACTTTCGAAGAGGGGGCTTTGCTGGCAGTCAACTTGGGTGATGATGCAGATACGACCGGGGCTGTCTACGGCCAATTGGCAGGCGCTTATTATGGCTGCAGCGGCATCCCGGAGCGCTGGATAAACAAGCTCGCTATGAAGGATGCCATTATCGGGCTCGGTATGGACTTATTTCATACACGCATAAGATGAGAAAGCGGGATGCTTCTATTGCCGGAAGCATCCCTTTTCATTTTTTTACATGATACGAAAGACGTACAGGCACAGATAGGCCACTGCCCACATACGATATAAAACAGTCATTGCGAATGTCGGGGAAGCGGAGTGTCCCCGGCCATTACATCAAGGGGGTGGCCGATAAAATGCCTGGATTGTTTGCGACAATAGCTTTGTTTATTAAGCAGTTTTCTCTGCTCATCTCTTATGTGAAAAACAACGCATTTCCGCAGCCGCTGCATGAGGAGGAGGAGATTAAGCATCTCCAGCTGATGGCGGCAGGAGATCAGCATTCTAGAAATTTGCTCATTGAACATAATTTGCGGTTGGTCGCCCATATTGTGAAAAAGTTCGATAACACGGGAGAAGATCTGGAGGATTTAATCTCGATCGGGACGATCGGATTGATTAAGGCGATCGAAAGCTTTCAGACCGGCAAGGGAACGAAGCTGGCTACTTTTGCGGCCCGTTGTATTGAGAACGAAATTCTTATGCATTTGCGCTCCTTGAAAAAAACGCGCAAGGACGTGTCGCTGCACGATCCGATTGGAACGGATAAGGAAGGCAATGAGATTACGCTGCAGGATATTCTGGGTACGGAACAGGATGAGGTCCTGGATAAGGTACAGCTTAAAATAGAAAAAAGTAAAATCTATCGCAATTTGGACATATTGGATGAACGGGAGCAGGAAGTGATCCGCGGCAGATTCGGCCTGGACGGCAGCGGCGACGAGCGCACGCAAAGGGAAATTGCCAAGGAGCTCGGCATTTCACGATCGTATGTGTCGCGCATTGAGAAGCGGGCTTTAATGAAGCTGTATCATGAGTTTTATAAAGTGAAGCGTTGAATATAGAAGGACAGACCACATATTGCCGGGCGGGGAGATGCGGCCTGTCCTTCTGATATTATTTGGACTGCCAAGTTCTGCGGAAGGCGAGCGGTGTCTGCCCGGTACGAGCTTTAAACAGGTTGATGAAATGACTGACATTGTCAATGCCGATTCGTTCAGCGATTTCAGCAACCGGAACGCCGGAATATTTGAGCAGCTCCTTGGCGCGGGTGATCCGCGCGTTAATCATATATTCACCGGGGGACAAGCCGGTATATTTTTTGAACTGTTTGGCCAGATGATATTTATTGACAGCTACGAGCTTTGAGAACTGTTCTAATGACCATTTTTGATGGCAGTGCTGTTCGATGAAATGCAGCAGCTCGGCGATATAGGGAGGAATGGATCCGGCGGCCGATTCCGAAGCCTCTTCAGTCAGCAATAATTCGGTCAACAGATCGACCAGCAGGCGGGAAGCCAGCAGCTCATTGTGCAGCCGTTTGTAACGATGGAGGGCAATCAATTCATGGATGATCCGCTGGTAGCGATGATCCGGCGAGACGGTCCGGACAGGCCCGCCTTGTTGTGCGAATTGTTCATAATAAGCCGCGGTGCTTTGACCATGCAAATGCACCCAGAGCAGCTCCCATGTCTGCCCGGATTGCGCGGCGTAATGCTGATATTCGCGGCAATCGATAAAAAAGAGCTGGTGTGCAGAGAGGGGGTAAGTTTTGCCTTTATAAGTCAGCCTGCCATGTCCGGAAACTGTATATACGAACAGATACGAATCAAGCTTGGAGCGTTCGGTGAAGTAGGCCGGAAAGGCGTGGAAATGACCGATTTCCTGCACGTAGTATAATGAGGATTTGGCAAAATCGGTAGGGGTGATAATGAGGCGCAAGGAATCCTCCGTCCATGCGTGCTCGGCTCGTTCCATGTAGCTGCTCATCGCTGACATTTCCTCCACAAGATACTGTTATTTATCCGCAATATAATTGGATGTATTCCCGAATGAAAGCCTTTACTATAGAAGTGATAATTCTATTATTACATAACTGGTTGAGGTGGTAAAGATGACGATGAATGCAGCGGTTAAGCCGGTAAAAAAGCCGCGTATCGGTCTGTACAGCGTCGGCCTGGAAGCTTATTGGGGACAGTTTCCGACGCTTCGGGATCGTCTGATTGAATATGGCCGGTTTATTGAGCAGCGGGTTTCTGCCTGGGCAGAGGTGTACAATTACGGAATGGTTGATAGTGAAATGGAGGGGCGCAGAGCAGGGGAATGGCTAAGCGAGCGCCATGTTGATCTGGTGTTCTGCCATGCGGCGACTTATGCGGTCAGTTCAACCGTGCTGCCGGTGCATCAGCTTTGCAAAGCGCCAGTGATTGTACTCAATTTGCAGCCTGCTGCCCGCATTAACTATGACGAAACTACGACAGGCGAGTGGCTGGCTCATTGCGGCGCTTGCCCGGTTCCGGAGTTCTCCAATGCTTTCAATCGCGGCAATATTCCATTCCGCGTTGTGAACGGGCTGCTTGGATTGAATTATACGCCAGCTGTTTCACTTACAGATGAAAAGACAGATGACAGGCCCGAGGCGATCCGCGCCTGGAAGGAAATTAAAGAATGGGTGCAGGCGGCGGCTGTGCCGCGGACGCTGCAGCATAGCCGTTTCGGCTTTTTGGGCAACACCTACAGCGGCATGCTCGATATGTACAGCGACTTTACGATGATCCAGGCACAGACCGGGCTGCATATCGAAGTGCTCGAAATGTGCGACCTGGACCGCATGCTGAAAGAAGTTACGGAAGAAGAAGTGCAAGCGAAGATTGAAGAGGTTTACCGGATGTTTGAAATAAGCGAGGATTCGCCAAGCGATCCGATCGCGCGCAAGCCATCGGCAGAGCAAATGGAATGGGCATGCAGAGTAGCGGCAGCTCAGGAGAGACTCGTGCGCGAATACGATCTGGACGGCTTGTGCTACTATTATCACGGCACTCCCGGAGGCGAATATGAAAAGCTGCAAAGCGGCTTTATTGTCGGACACTCCTTGCTGACGGCGCGCGGCATTCCCTGCGCAGGAGAAGGGGATATGAAGACTGCGGTCGCCATGAAGATTTGTGATATTGTGGGCACGAGCGGCAGCTACTCGGAAATTGTGACGGTTGATTACATCGACAAGACAATTTTGCTCGGCCATGACGGCCCGTTTCATATCGCCATTTCGGAAGGAAAGCCGATTTTGCGCGGAATGGGGTTGTATCACGGAAAGCAAGGATCGGGCGTGTCTGTTGAAGCGAAGGTGAAGACAGGGCCGATAACTACCCTCGGCATGACGCAAACCGGCGATGGCAAGCTGAAGCTGATTATTAGTGAAGGCGAGTCGACCGACGGGCCGACTATGAAGATCGGCAATACGCAGACGCCGGTCAAGTTCACCCAGCATCCGGACGATTACATGAGCGCATGGTTTGCCGAAGCGCCTACTCACCATTGCGCGATGTCGATCGGGCATAATGCATCCTTGTTCCGGAAGGTCGGCGAACTGCTGCAAATGAAGCATGTAACGGTATAATGCGAAGGGGGCGTCCTGCCAGTTATCTGATCTAGATAACTGACAGGATGGCCCCTTTTTCAGTATATTTATGAACGAAAGAAAAAGCTTTTCATTTCATCCTCAAGCGGCTACGATAAAGAAGGAGTATGATGCGGGAAAGGGGAGTGCAGCAAATGCTGCAAGGATTAACACAGGCCGGAATCGGCGCGGTAAGCAATGAGCAACTGATCGAGCTGGCGGGGCGCTACCGCTTTCAAGCGGTTGATTTGGATGCGTTGTCATTAGTGGAAGCCCATGGCATTGAAGGGGCCAGGCAGCTGCTGGCCAAGCATGGCGTCGTACTGGGTACAATCGGCTTGCCGGTAGAGTGGAGAGGAACGGAAGAGCAGTTTTTGCAAGGGCTGGAGAAGCTGCCGCGAGCGGCTGCTGCTGCCAAGGCGTTAGGCTGTGCAAGCTGCTGCACCTACATATTGCCTTCGACAGATGAGAAGCCGGCGCATTTTATGGCGATTGCGACAAGAAGGCTGCGAGTATGCGCCCAAATACTGGGCGCCTATGGTGTGCGGCTGGGGCTTGAATTTGTCGGGCCGCATCATTTGCGGACAGCTTGGAAGCATCCGTTCATTTGGTCGATGGAGGAGACGCTGGATTGGATCGAGGCGATCGGTGAAAGCAATGTCGGGTTATTGTTGGATGCGATTCATTGGTATACCAATCATGGCACCGTACAGGATATTGAGCGGCTGCGTCCGGAGCAAATTGTGCATGTGCATATTAACGACGCACCGGATATTCCGGTTGAGGAAGTGCTGGATAATGGCCGGATTTATCCTGGCGAGGGCGTAATCGATTTGATCGGGTTTTTGCAGGCGTTGGACAAGATTGGCTACAAAGGGGCGGTGTCGCAGGAAATATTGACTGCCGTGCCGCTTGCGGAGACGATTGAAGAGCGGCTGGACCGCTCCCGTGCCGGCTATGACAAGCTGTATGCAGCAGCAGGACTTCAATAAAAGAACAGCCGGACCGCCGCGAATTGCAGCGTGATCCGGCTTTTTTATGCTTTTGCTCTGCGGCTGCGCCGTTTGATGATAATATAGATGATAATTAGCGCGCCGGCGGCAATGACGATGTATTTTAAATAGCGTTCCAGCAGTGACTGGATAAGCGGCCATTGGTCCCCGAAAAAGAAGCCGATAGAGAAAAATACGACAACCCATATAGCAGCGCCTGAATAGGCGTATAGTGCAAAGGTGCGGTACGGGATGCGGATAATGCCGACAAAATAGCCGATGAATTGCCGCAAGCCTGGGATAAAATAGCTGAACAGCAAAACTTTATTGCCGTACTTATCATAATATTTGCGCGTTTTTTCAATATGCTCGGGCTTCAGAAAGAGCCATTTGCCATAGCGTTCAATTAACGGATTGCCCAAACGGTAACCTAGCAAGTAGGTGACAGTAATTCCGATTATCGAACCGGCTATAGCAGCAGCAATCGCTGGCAGCCAAAATAGCACACCGGAGTAGGATAAAAAGCCGGTATAGGTAATGGTCGTATTGCCTGGCGGAATCGGGAGCGCAATTGCATCGAGCGGAAGTCCGAGCAGCAGCACCCAGTATCCATACTGCGCAAATAATTGCTCTACCAGCTCCAATAACTTCATATTAAAACCCCTTTATTTAAGCTTCTCTATAACAGCCTGCCCGTTATATTGACGAGACAAGCAGGAAAAAGGCTTGAATATCTATTACTGTAAGATCGACCTAGTTTCAAAGCAAATCAACCAAGAAAGCGCTGCCGGTTTTACAGTACAGTAGAGATGTAAGCGAGATGAACTTGAAGGGGTGCAAGCGGTAATGCTGGACAACAGATTAACACTGTCGGAATCTCAAATTAACTACTATCGTGAAAACGGATTTGTGCAGGTTGATAATATTATTTCTGCAGAGGAACTGGCCGAGCTGCGGGAGTATCTTGGCGAAGTAATGGGTGTTGAGGGCGGCAATTCGGTGCAAACATCGAAAAAAGGCAATGCTTATTTCAATGTTTTGAATCAGCGCGTCAATACTTGGCGCGATCATGGCGGGATGGCGAGATTCGTATTGTCCCGCCGGTTTGCCGATGCGGCCAGACAGTTGACCGGAGCAGACGGCATCCGGCTGTTTCATGACCACGCTTTGTTCAAAATGCCGCAGGATTCCAAGCCGACGCCTTGGCATCAGGATTGGCCTTATTGGCCGATGAATGAGAGCGGAGCCATGTCCATCTGGATCGCGCTCGACGATGTAGATGAAAACAACGGCTGTATGATGTTTGTGCCAAAATCGCAAAAAATTAAAAATCTGAAGCATGTCGATTTGGTTGAACCGCACGATATTTTTAGCGACGAGGGCGCGAGCGGAATGGACCGCAATCAAGCGGTAATCGTGCGGATGAAAGCGGGCAGCTGCACCTTCCATGACGGGCTAACCTTCCATTACGCGCATGCGAATCAGACGGACAACCCGCGGCGCGCACTGGCCATCATCTATATGCCGGATGGCACAACATTCAGCGGTGCCAGCCATACATGCACGGACGGCTTGAATCTCGTAAAAGACCAACCTATTCGCGGCGGCCTGTTTCCGAAACTGGCTTAAATGAAACAGCAGCCCTGCTGGATTTGTGTGATCAATCCGGCAGGGCTGCTGCTTTTTAGTTTTATCTTATACACTGCTTAACCGACAGTGAGCTGCGCATCATGCTCTTTGCAAGCAGGGGAGCAATACTGCTCATGCACCTCATCGCAGGCCTCGCAGCAAATATGCTGGCGATGGCAAGTATCGTCCGCACAGTTGATATAGCGGTCGGAAGGCTGCCCGCAGTGATAGCAGCGGCCGACAACAATATCCTCGTCCGTATGGTTGATCGGCACGGAGATGCGCTCGTCGAACACATAGCACTTGCCATCGAACAGGCGTCCCTGCACCTCGGGATCCTTGCCGTATGTGACAATGCCGCCTTCCAATTGAGAGACGTCCTGGAAGCCCTCTTCAATTAGAAAAGCTGTAAGCTTCTCGCAGCGGATCCCGCCTGTACAATAGGTGAGGATCGGCTTGTCCTTCGCATCCTTCAGGTTCGCGCGAACCCATTCCGGAAATTCGCGAAATGATTCGACCGACGGACGAATCGCGTTGCGAAAATGACCAAGATCGTATTCATAATCATTGCGTCCGTCAAGAATAACGACATCCTCGCGCTGCAGCTTATCGTAAAATTCCTTTGGCGCGAGCCGTTTGCCGCTCACTTTATTCGGATCAAGAGGCCGGTCGTGACGCAGCGTTACAAGCTCTTTTTTGGGGCGGACGAAGATTTTTTTGAAGGCGTGCTCATCCGCTTCGTCAATCTTGAATACCATGTCGGCGAATAGCGGATTACTGTGCATATGGGCCATATAAGCGTCAGTCTGTTCGACCGTGCCGGACAATGTTCCGTTAATGCCTTCCTCGGCAACTAATATGCGGCCCTTGACGCCAAGCTCCTTGCAATAAGCCAAATGCTCGGCAGCGAATTGCTCGTATTGATCGATATGAACATATTTGTAGTACAGTAAAATGCGATATGGGTGATTTTCGTTCATTTTATTTCTCCAACCTTTATTTGAAATTAGTCATCATTGTTTTTTTTCTTTTGCCCTTTTTATGCGATAGACGCATTTTTGGCCGCCTTTGGCCAAGCACTCCGTCCGCGTTACATCAGCGCCGAGCAAGGAGCGGAATAGATTCAGCTCGCATTGGCAGGCCTGTCCGTATTCATTCGCTACATCGGAGATAGGGCAGTTGTACTCCTGCAGCACAAATTCATCCGGCCCTTCCTGCTCGTAGTGAACCATATAGCCGTTTTCGTTTTGAATCCGGGCTAACTGAGACACTCGATCGGCTAGATCTTTATTATGCATCGCAGCAGTGTATTTATTAAAAAGCCCTTCCTGCCGGCGTTGAAATAGCAGGTTGATCATCTCATCTCCGGATTCCCGGCCTAATTCGCCGAGTAAGTCGAGGGCAAGCGTTTGATATTTTTTGGGGAAAAATTTGTCGGCTTGCGGCGTAAGGCGGTACATTGCCGTAGGCCGTCCCATCGCTTGGCGCAGCGTTCGGGAATCGATGTATCCATCCCGTTCGAGTGCATCTATATGTCTGCGAACAGCCATCCCGGTAATCCCCAGCTGTTCTGCGATCGTTTTGGCGCTCAGTTCCCCGTTAGTCTTGAGCATATGAATAATATGTTCACGCGTGGAAAGGGAGCTCTCCTCCATCAAAGTCAACACCTCTGTTCGCTTTACCTGTATTACGCTATCATAACATGTTTTAGAACGGCTGTCCTCTTTGCAGGGAAAGTGGATGCAATCCCGGGCGACAGATCGGGGAATTACAGGATGAAAATGGCGGCAAGAAAAAAGGGCAGCTTCTTCTTGGCGCCATCTTCTGAGGGTTCCACTCTATAAAAAGCATAGAGGTAATTATTATTCTAGCATTTTATTCAACATAATCAATGGATATTTATAATAAATCGCTTATGCAGGAACAAATAAAGCGGCATAGAATATCCTCTCATTCGCTATGGAAAGGGGTGTTCGATCTGAGAATTGTTACGGAATCGCCGCGTAATTCAATCTTTATCAAAATTGTGTTGACGTTTCTGGCTTTGCTGGCACCGATGTATGCGCTGAATATGTATATGAATGAATCCGGTCAGCGCTCGGTGCGGAATGAAATTGTAAGCTCGATGAATGCCAAGGTCGAGCTGTATGTCAATTTGATTGAATCGGAATTTCAGCGTGTCATTAAACAGATTGAGGCCTATGTCAATGACGATGATTTAATGAAGCTGAGCACGGCTGCCGGGGTGATGAGCGATATTGAGCGTACAGACAAGGTGCTGGCGCTCAAGAGCAAGCTGGATTTGGTTATGAACTCGAACAGCTTTGTCGAAAATGTCACCGCGTTTATTCCGCTGCTGAACCGCAGCATTTCATCTCGCGATAATGCGATCACGGCCTTCAACGTGGCCCAATATGAGGCGTTGTCGGTACCGACGAACCGGTTCGAATCCCCTTATTTGGTATGGGAGGACCGGATTTTTATCAGTATGCCGTATCCCGATCCGCCGGCCACGGGCAAGAAGAAACCGATTTTTTTATTAACAGTGGAGATATCGAAGGCCGAATTGCGCAATGTTCTGCGCCAATTTACAAATAATGGCGAGAGCGCGGTGTGGAATGACAACCACAAGCATTGGAGCATTTCAAGCGATGATGGCATGGTCCCTTCCGAAGCGGACAGAGAGCAATATTTGGCAATCGCGAAATCATCCGGCAAACTTGATGCCACGCTGTCGATCTTTATGCCCAAGCGTTATATTTTCGGTTCGCTTGAGCGGTACCGGATCTGGATGCTGTTATTGACGCTGCTGGCAATCGTTATTGTCGTGTTCTTTTCTTTCAGCATTTACCGCATTATTCAGCGGCCGCTGCGGACATTGCTCCGCTCCTTTAACAAAGTTGAGCAGGGAAATTTGAATACGGTCGTGCATTACCAGTTTAAAGATGAGTTCGGCTTTTTATTCAACCGCTTTAATATGATGGTGAAGGAGCTGAATGTGCTTGTGCATGAAGTGTACGAGCATAAGTACCGGCTGCGGCTGGCCGAGCTGCGGCAGCTGCAATCTCAGATCAACCCTCATTTTTTGTATAATAGCTTTTTTATTTTGCATCGGATGGCCACTTTGCAGGACAACGACAACATTGTACGCTTTACGAAATATTTGGGCGAATATTTTCAATTCATTACGCGCGACGGGATGGAGGAAACGACTTTGCAGATTGAGGTGAAATACGCCCAAACCTACGCGGATATTCAATCGTTTCGTTTTGGCAAGCGCATTCAATGCCGGTTTGAGGATCTGCCGGCCGAGTTTCATGACTTGACCGTCCCGCGCCTGATTTTGCAGCCGCTGCTTGAAAACGCCTATGACCATGGGCTGGAAAATACGATGGCGGACGGACGCATTACCGTTCAATTTGCCCGCGAAGGGGAACGATTTGTCATTGCTGTCGAGGATAACGGGACCGAGATGAATGAAGCGCGATTGCAGCAGCTGCGGCTGCATTTGAAAAATGCCGAGCAATTGTCGGAAAGCACGGGGATGCGCAATGTGCACCGGCGTTTGCAGATGAAATACGGGACAGGCTGCGGCTTGACGCTGAAGAGCGGCGATCGGGGCGGGTTGCGTGTCGAAGTTAGATTACGTTCTATACAGGAGGAGGATCAGCATGTACCGGCTTTTAATCGTGGATGATGAGCCATATACCGTGGATGGCTTGCACGAGATGCTGCAGGAAAGCGGACTGGAAGATCTCGATTTGTATCGGGCTTACTCCGCTTTGGAAGCGATCGAGTGGCTGAACAGGGTCAAAATCGATCTCGTTTTAAGCGATATCCGGATGCCGGGAATGGATGGGCTGCAGCTTCTGCGGGAAATTCGTGCAAGATGGCCCCGCTGTAAAGTTGTATTTTTGACGGGAATGAACGATGCCCACTATGTCAGACAGGCGCTTCGGGATGGCAGCATCGACTATATCTTGAAAACGGAAGGCGATGAGCCGATCATTCAGCGTATTCGCTCGGCGCAGGCAGCGCTGGAGGTGGAGCTGCACAATGATCAGTTTTTGCAGCAGGCGCGGGCGAGAATACGACAGGCGGTTCCCGATTTGCGTCATAGCTGGTATCAGCGCTTGCTGTTGTACGGCGGGGAATATGCGGGCCTTTCCCAGCATCGTCTTGATGAGCTGGAATCTTCGCTTGTCGTAACTGAGCCTTTACTGACGGTGCTGATGCGGATCGACCGCTGGCCGGAGGGTAAAGAAGGAACGGACCGCCAACTGCTGCTGTATGCGATTGAAAACATTACAGCAGAATGGCTGGCCGATGTGCGCTTGCAGTCTGTATTGCTTGAAGACAGCTATTTTATGCTGCTCATTCAACCGGTGCGCAATGCAGACAACCAAGCCGTCACGGATGAGCTTGAGCGGGCGGCGCTGCGTTTTGTTAAAGGGACGCTGGAGACAATTCAGGAATCTTGCGCCCAACTGCTGAAGCTGCCCGTATCCTTCATCTGCAGCCATCATTTTGTGGCATGGGAGCAGCTGGTGGAGCGCTATTTGCTGCTGCGGCAGCAGCTTGTGCTGGGCATCGGAACGGGCGAGAGCATGCTGCTGCTGGCAAAGCGGGAAGAGGAGCCGGCAACCGCGCATGGCATGAACAGCGGCATATTGCGGGAAAGGCTGGATGCTGCGCTTGAAGGAGGTCGCCCTGAGGAAGCAAGAGCGGTTATTGCCTCGTGGTTCAAAGGAATTACGGAATACTCCCATTACCTGGAGGCCTATTACACAGTCGCCAACCAGTTGATTGGCATAATGAACCGTATGGACTGGATCAAGCAATTGGAAAAAACGATCAAGCTGGAGCAGCTGATGAATATACAGGCGCACGCAGCGCGCCAGCAGGCTGTACTCTATTTGCAGGATGCGGCAGAACGGCTGGCCGGCTTCAAGCAAAGCCTGCAGGAGGAGCGGACAGACCGGATCGTCGAGAAGATCAACAGCCATATTCGCGACCATATTCACGGCGATGTGTCGTTGACAGCGCTCGCGGAGGTCGTCTATTTGAATCCGGCATACTTGTCCGTCTTGTACAAACAGATGACCGGAGAAAATATCTCGGATTATATTACGCGCTTCCGGCTGGAAAAAGCGACCAGGCTGCTGCAAAGCTCCCCGCTGAAAATCCATGAAGTTGCTGCGGAAATCGGCTTTGACAATGCCGGCTACTTTACCCGCTTTTTCCGCAAGCATCTGGGGGTAGGGCCGCAGGAGTACCGGGAAAAAGCAAATGTCTAAACAAAAGAGAAGGAATCTATAATTTGTTCCATTTAGCTGCAGCATTGTTCTCCCTATACTGAAAATACAGTAGCAAGTTAGAAAAAAGAGGAGGAATCAGGATGAGACAATTAAGCACTAAAAAGCGGGTCGCAGCAGCGATAGCTTCACTAATGTTAATTGTAAGCGCTTGCTCTAGTGGGGGAGACAAACCGGCTCCTGCAGACAACGGCAACGGCAATGAGAAGAATGCTCCTGTCAATACCGGCGCAGGCGAAAAAGAAACAGCCGGCGGTGAGATTGATCCTCTTGGCAAATACGATCCTCCGATTGAAATTACGACCGTGCGGATTATTAACGATACGTACCGCTTTGCCGAGGGCGAGTCGATCGACAATAACGCATGGACGCGCACGCTTAAGGATAAGCTGGGCATTACGGTAAAAAACAAATGGGTTGTAAGCGGAGACGGGCCTGGCGGACAGGGTGAGCAAAAAATGAATGTATCGATCGCCTCCGGCGACTTGCCTGACTTTATTCCGGTCAATGCCAGGCAGCTGCAGCAGCTTGTTGAAGCCGATATGCTGATGGACATGACGGAGATATACGAAAAATATGCAGCGCCATTCACGAAGGAAATTATGAATCAGGATGGCCCCAATGCGCTGGCTTCGGCCACCTTTGACGGGAAGCTGATGGCGATTCCCAATACCGGCTCCTCTATGGATGGAGCGGGTATGATCTGGGTACGCAGCGACTGGCTGCAAAAGCTGAATCTCCCTGAGCCGAAAACGATGGATGACGTGTTTGCCATCTCTGAAGCGTTCACGACAAAGGATCCGGACGGCAACGGTCAAGCGGATACGATCGGCCTGTCGCTCAATAAAGATTTGTATGGCGGCTATGCCGGAATTGACGGTTTTATGATCGGCTATCATGGCTATCCGCAGCAGTGGATCAAGGACAACTCCGGCAAGCTGGTCTACGGCAGCATCCAGCCGGAAATTAAAACAGCGCTGGCCAAGCTGCAGGACTTATATAAAAAGGGGCAAATCGATCGCGAATTTGGCGTTAAGGACGGCGGCAAGGCCGCTGAATTTGCCGCATCCGGCCGCGTAGGCATGCATTTCGGCAGTATGTCCAATCCGTTATGGCCTCTCGTAGACAATAAGCGCAACGATAAAAATGCGCAGTGGCAGTCCTATCCGCTTGTTTCAGTCGATGGTCAGCCTGCCCAGCCGCGAACGAATTTGGCTGTGGGCACATATTATGCCGTGCTCAAGGATACAAAAAATCCGGAAGCCGTAATGAAAATCATCAATTTATTTATCGAAACGGGCTGGGGGAAATCGACAACCGCTGAAAACTATGCCGAGCACTTTACCAAGGACGGCTTTGAGCGGCATAAATATATTCCTTTCCAGGCATGGCCATCCCGCAAAAATCTCGATATTCATCTCCATATTACAGAAGCAATGGAGACTGGCGATTTCTCGAAGCTTAATCCGGAGGAACAGGATAATTACAAACAAATTAATGAGTTTTTACAAGGGAAGGAAGGCTCTGAGCTCGGCTGGGGCTATGAACGCATTTTTGGCAAGGACGGCTCCTTCAAGACAATCAATCAATATGTGTCCAATGATATGCTGCTGGCCAATGAATTTTATGGCGCACCGACGCCAACGATGGTCGAGAAAGATTCTACATTGAAAAAGATGGAGCTTGAAGTATTCTCCAAAATTATTATGGGCGCTCCGCTTGATACCTTTGATAAATTTGTCAGCGATTGGGGCAAGCTTGGCGGTGATGCGATTACAGAGGAAGTAAACGCTTGGTACGCCGAGCGGCAGTAACGCTGCCGGCGAATGAATGGCTGCCGGAGGAAGGCATGTCTTCCTCCGCTGCCTTTCACAAACGTAGAGGAGGCGGCAACATGTTGCGAAGATTGAAATCCCCTTATTGGCCGCTGCACCTGATGCTGCTGCCGGGCCTAATTTTTGTGTTGGTGTACAGCTACGGTCCAATGCTGGGCATTGTGATCGCTTTTCAGAAATTTATGCCGGCTAAAGGCATTTTTCATTCGCCGTGGTCGGGCTGGGACAATTTCCGTTATGTGCTCGATATGCCGGACGCGATGCGGATTTTAAAAAATACGGTCATAATTGCGCTGTTAAAAATTATTGCAGGCTTTATTGTGCCGGTCGTCGTCTCGCTGCTGCTCAACGAAGTGCGTAAAGATCTGTTTAAGCGCAGCTTTCAAACGCTGATTTATTTGCCGCATTTTTTATCCTGGATTATACTCGGCGGAATTTTAATCGATGTCTTGTCGCCTTCAAGCGGAATCGTCAATCAGTTTTTGGGGCTGTTTGGCATCGAACCGATTTATTTCCTTGGCGACAATTCCTGGTTTCGGCCGGTGCTGGTTATATCGGATGTGTGGAAGGAATTCGGGTTTAATACAATCGTCTATTTGGCGGCGCTTACCGGCATTAGTCCGGCGTTGTATGAAGCAGCCATTATGGACGGGGCGGGGCGCTGGAGACAGACCTTTCATATTACATTGCCTGGCATGCTGCCGATTATCGTGCTGACGATGACGCTCGCAATGGGGAATGTGCTGAATGCCGGCTTCGATCAGGTGTTCAATCTATACAGCCCGCAGGTGTATGAATCGGGCGATATTATTGATACCTTTGTCTACCGGATCGGCTTGGTCGATGCGCAGTACGGCGTCGCGACGGCAGTCGGCTTGTTCAAGTCGGTCGTCTCCTTCACGTTCATTTCTGTCTCCTATTACTTGGCCTACCGCTTTGCCAATTACCGTATTTTTTAACTGTCAGGCGAGGAGGGAATGAAGTATGGTCGAGCGGCTCACAATCGGAAGAAAAGTATTCGTCAGTCTGAATTATACGATTTTAACGTTATTGTCGCTGCTGTGCCTTATGCCACTTATTCATGTACTAGCCATATCGTTCAGCTCGAGTGCTGCCGCTACAGGCGGCCTAGTCAAATTATGGCCGGTAGAGTTTACGCTAAGCTCCTATCAATTTGTTACTGCCAAGCCGGCTTTTCTTGCATCGCTTGGCGTCACCTTGCAGCGGGTAGGGATCGGCCTTGCCATTAATATGGTGCTAACCATTCTGGTCGCCTATCCGCTCTCCAAGGAAGTGCACAAATTTCCGTACCGGACGCTCTACGTATGGATTTTTGTCATTACGATTTTGTTTCAAGGGGGGCTCATTCCGCTTTATATGACGGTCAAATATACCGGTGTGATGGATACGATTTGGGCGCTTGTGCTGCCCGGCGCCGTTCCGGTATTTAATGTTGTACTGCTGCTCAACTTTTTCCGCGCACTGCCGAAGGAGCTGGAGGAGGCAGCCTTTATGGATGGAGCGGGCCATTTTACAACTTTGTGGCGAATTATCGTGCCGCTGTCGGCTCCCGCGCTGGCGACCTTAACGCTGTTCGCGACCGTCGGACATTGGAACGCCTGGTTTGACGGCCTTATTTTTATGAATGCCCCGGAAAAATACCCGCTGCAAAGCTACCTGCAGACTGTTGTCATCAATCGGGATATTAGTCTCATGTCGTCTACCGATATGAAATCGCTGGCTGAAGTTAACGACCGCACGGCAAAGGCGGCGCAGATTTTTTTGGGGGCGCTGCCGATTTTGCTGGTTTATCCGTTTTTACAGCGCTTTTTTATGAAAGGTATTGTGCTTGGCAGCGTGAAAGAATAAACATGGTTTGATGAAGCGGTACCGCGAACTTCCGTTGTAGCTCCCGAATGCTGCCTTGTTATGTTACGATAGAGAGGCAGCAATATGGCTTGCACAAGACATATAGAATGGGAGCTGCGGACAGGAGAGCGACAATGGAATTATTCGAAGCGATTCGTACAAGAAGATCGATTGGCAAAGTAAGCGGAGAGCCGATAGCAAAAGAAATGATCGAGCAAATATTGGACGCTGCTGTATGGGCGCCGAATCATCGCATGACAGAGCCTTGGCATTTTACTGTAATGACAGGTGAAGGTCGCGATAAATTAGGCGAGGCGTATGCGCAAATTGCCCGCGCGCAGGCAGTCGACCCCGAAGGGGAAGAAGCAGCGAAGGCGGCGGAAAATGCCAGAAAGAAAGCTTTTCGCGCGCTGGTAGTGATTGCCGTCGCCGCTGTGCCGAGCGGGCGCTCCGATCTGTTTGAAATTGAGGAGATCTGCGCAGTTAGCGCAGCTGCACAAAATATGCTGCTCGCGGCACATGCTCTTGGTTTGGGCGCAATATGGCGCACTGGCGCACCTTGCTACGACCCGCTAATGAACGAGGCGTTCGATTTACGCCCGCAGGATAAGATGCTTGGCTTTATCTACATCGGCCGGCCCGACATGGCGCCGCCTGTTCCCCGCCGCATTCAGGCAGCTGAAAAAACAGTTTGGGTGGAGTAGCGACAGATAATGCGCGTTCCTGTGGACATCATGTGTGGCGTATCTTCACAGAGGGATTAGTGAAGGTACGCCTTTGTGCATCCCTGCGCGCCGGTTGCTTTCCGGATATACGCGTGATATCATTGTTAAGGTAACTTAACTATAAAGGTTGTGAATGTTTTTGTGAAGGCTGACAATAGTGAGCTGGTTCGCCTCGTTAAAGAAATGAATGAAGCCGATTATGCAATAAATGTGATGCTGTTTCAAGCTTATGCGCATGTGTTGGACAATGAGATTACGTCCAAGCAGACGATATTGCTCGATTTGGTGCATAAGCATACGAAGCTTACCGTAAGTGAAATTGCCGAGCATATGAGCGTCACTTCAAGCGCAGTCAGTCAAATTATCAGCAAGCTTGAGAAGATGAAGTATGTCAAGCGCGAAATCAATGTGCATAATCGCCGAGAAATACTAGTATTGCTTGACGAGCGCGGAATTGAGCATGTCAAGAAGGAAGAGTGGATCGAGCAGACCATTATCGAACGTTTCTATACTCAGCTTGAGCTGGATGAAGTAGAGACCTTACATCATCTCATTTTAAAGCTGAAGCAGGTTGTGGAGCGGGAGCTGCAGCCCGGACAGCAGACGGACAGAGAAAGCTAGCTGAGGGGAGATGTCCGCTGAGCTTCTTATGGATAGGTTCGCGAAGAGGGCTGTAAGTGGGCCGTGGGAGGGCTGTCGATTAATTGTGGACATCTGTAAGCGCGGGTGAAGGGGGCTCGCGGACCGTAGATCCGTTATCTGTGAACAAAACAGCAAAAACGGCTCGCTCGCGGACCGTGGATCCGTTATTGGCCTCAAATCGCCGCGAAAACCCGGCAAAACCCGTAAATAACGGATCGTGTGTCCGACGAAACTCCGAATTGGCCGGTTTTCGTACAAATAACGGATCGTCGGTCCGAATGCCTTAAAGTTGGCCCACATTCTTGGGTGCCAAAAGAGGATCACAGGTCCGCCCCGCCCCGCTTCGCCGTCCAAAAGGACCAAATCTAACGGAAGTCACGGCCGCTATTTGCGAAAATTCGACCGATTTGAAATTGTAACGGAACTGAGCGCCGCTATTTGATGATGATGAGCACGATTTCGCAAGAAAACGTCCAATTAAGATCGCTAACTTCCGTTAGATTTTAAAAAGAGGGGTGATTGGCGAAATAAGGTCTGTGGCTTCCCTTAGATGAGCCCGCTTTGCAGCTTGCCCCTTCTTCGGGGATCAAACCGCTGACCACCGCTGCCGGCGATGAAGGCTATTAAATTTCAGGGGAAGAGAAACTTGTTCCTCGCCAGGAACGGCGTGAGCCGTTTCTCTTCGCTTTATAGTTAAGTTTGCTTAAATATTAACAAACTTTATATATTTATAGGAGCTGATAAATCATGAAAACGAAACAACAGCGATTCGATCATCTGTTTGAGGAGCTGCAAAACCAGGCGCAAATTAACGGAGTTTTTTTGGCCGCGGAGCGCGGAGAGATCATTTATGAAAAAGCGATCGGTACTGCCGAACTGGCGACTGGACGGCCGCTTACTATTGATTCTATATTCGATCTTGCATCCTTATCCAAGCCATTTACGGCGACTGCGATTATTTTGCTGCAGGAGCGTGGGCAGCTAAGCTATGATGATCTTGTAGAAAAATGGCTGCCGGAATTGCCGTACAAAGGAATAACGATCCGGCATCTGCTGCAGCATACATCAGGTTTGCCCGATTATATGGACTTATTTTTTATGTATTGGGATCGCTCAAAAATCGCCGCGAATGAGGATATGCTGCAGCTGTTGATACAGCATCGGCCGGACAGCTGCTTTGCCCCGGGCGAAAACTGGCAATACAGCAATACAGGCTATGTCCTGCTGGCGATGATTGCTGCGAAAGTGTCGGGCATGTCCTTCCCGGCCTTTATGAAGGAGCATATTTTCAAGCCGCTGGAGATGGACAGCTCATTAATATATAATCGCCGCTATCGTCCTGAGCCGATAAACGACTATGCATACGGTTATATTCATAATCCTTTTACAGACCGCTATGAGCTGCCCGATCATGTAGCGGATACAAGCTTTGTCGTTTATATGGACGGGATTCAAGGAGACGGGGTGATGAACTCCACTGTCCGCGATTTATTGAAGTTCGATCAAGCGCTGTATACAGGACAACTCATAAGCCGCGCAGCGGCAGAGGAGGCTTTTACGCCGGCTGAGCCGGGCGAGGGCAAGCCCTTTGATTACGGCTTGGGCTGGATCATTGAACAAATCGAAGGAAAAGGAAAAGTCGTAAGCCATACAGGAGGATGGCCCGGATATGCCACCGTTATGAACCGTTATATCGATTATAATAAGACCCTTATCTTTTTGCGGAATATGGAAAAAGATGTCGAGTTCGATCTAGCGATGATAAAGGCAGCTGAAAACATATTATTCGATGAGCCGTATGAGGTTCCGGTATGTCCGCCGCCGCGAGCGGTTATCGAGGCGGACCCTTCTTTATATGACAGCTTCGCGGGCCTTTATCGGTTAACGGCTCAGGAAGAGGTTACCGCTGCCATCGAAATTGAGAACGATCATCTCTATTTGCAAACGACCGGCAGTATCCGGGTCGAGTTATACCCTGCTTCGAAAACATTATTTTTTATCCGCTCCGCTCCAGTTGAAGTGGAATTTGTAAACGAGGAGAATGGAGCCGTGAATAAGTTGTTTATTATTCAAGGCGGTGAAAAGGAAGAAGCGGTCCGTATTTAAAACCATTGAGAGGGAGTTTGACAGCTAAACTAAAACAAGGATGGAGCGCAATTCAGCTTTCCGCTCCATCCTTGTTTTTTAATTAGTTGACTGCAACGGGCAGGTTGCGGTAAACCGCAATAAGCTGGCCTTCTGCATCAGTGGCAAATAACAGCGAGCGTTCTGATTCTAATGTAAAGGAATATTGTTTTCCATTCTGCGGATCGCGCACCTTGATCGATGCAGGGCAGCCATATTCGGATACAAAGATGAATAGCGAGCCTTGGGCAAACGACATTTTACGTCCATAGATGCCGTACAAGTCGCCGCCTTCCAGCCATTCCAGCTCAGCAGATACCTCTGCCAGCTGCATCGCCTGTGCATATACGGCCTTAAGCACCTCGGTTTTGTCATTCAGCTCGATCGGCAGCGGACACCAGAGCAGCTTGCCTGCGCCATGGGTCTGCTCATAAAGCCGGGCAGGCTCATTGCTATTCAGATCAGCTTGCTTGCAGCTGTCGGCGATGCGCGTGCCGCCAAAGGAAACAGGATAATACTGACCATCAACCTGCAGCATCTCTTCGCGCAATACATTCGCTAAGCCAGTGTCTGCCACGTTAAACAAGGCTTGCGCCCGGTCAGCAGGATGCCAATATTCATCAAGATCCACCGGACCGGTAAACAGCAATGTGCCGCCGTTAGTATAAATATGATTCATCAACTGCTCGAGCGCGCTGCTGCTGAAATTATGAGCGCTTGGAACAATAATAAGCTTAGGTACGGCATGAGCAAGCGAATCGAGATGATATTCCCCCAGTCCCCGCACATGCACATTCATTTCATAAGCTAAAGTGCGCGTTAACTTCGTTGTGGCCGCTCCAGCCAACGGACGATTGGAGAAATCGTTGGAGTAAGGGAATATAACAGCAATATCCTCCAGCTCCCGGTCCTCAAACAGATCACGCGTCTTGGCCATAAAGGCGCCGAAATCATAGGAAACGTCCGCCTCCGGCTTTTCCGAGCCGTCAGCCCGCAAAGCGCCGATATGCGATTCGTTAATATTGTTCATGTAGAAGTTAATATTCCAGATCCATTGTACAGCCCCGGCGCCGCCTGTAGAAAAAGCATACGCATATTTACGCTCCAAAATGTTGCGCAGTTCGGCCTCGCTTCGTTTGGCACGCCCGTCCGGCGTCTCTACATACATAATGCCGGTTTCTTGAATCAAATTCGGCTTTTCTGTCGCTTTCGCAAATATGCCGTCCCATACAAGATCGTCCATCTTCCACCAGGAATGAACTGTCGTATAGTCTACCGCCTCGGCATAGAAGAATGGCGACGGCCGCTGCGCTCCAAGGCCTTCGTCCTGACCGACGGTCACGAGCTGGCGCGGCTGAATGGCCCGGATCGTGTCCGTAAGCTGGCTGGCCCAGCGATTATGCATATCCATAGTGAACAACGTGTAATCGAGCCACTGCCCTCCCTTTTTCTCCGTTATTTCAGTCGTGCGGAAATTGATTTGCTCCGGTTCGGGCAGCTTGACGGCCTCGAAGGAAGGCAATTGCTCAGGCGTCATATTCCAGCGCTGCTGCAATTTCGTAATATCGCCATGACGGTTGCGCAGCCACTCGATAAAGTGCGCATGTTCAAATTTGTCTTGACAGGAGCGCGGGCCGCTGAAAATTCTTTTTGGATCAAACATCGACGGTTCATTGATTAAATCCCAGTGCACATGGGACGAATCTTTATGACGGCTTACGACGGCAGCGATGAACCGTTTCTGTGCTTCTACGCTGCGCGGGTCAAGGTAAGGGTTGACGCCTTCCCACAATTCCGGCGCAAAAGAGAAGAAATTGAACGTTACTTCCAGTTCATATCTTTTGGCTGTATGGAAGAAGGCATCGATTGCGCGCAGCACCTCTTCGTAAGGATGGCCGTCGACAAACATAATATGACGGTAAGCCGTCCAAATGCCTGTCCGAATCATGTTGATGCCGGCACGCTTCATTTGCGCCATATCGCGATCCCATACAGCGGCGTTAGGCAAAAATAAATATTTGCGCGCAACATCGCTTGTCATATAAGTCATCCCGACAATTGGCAGCGGCCGTCCTTCCTTGCGGAAGTAGTCCCGGTCGCAGCTGATTGGCTCTCCGCTCTGCAGCAGTTCCCGATCAATTCCCCAGATGCCCTGGCGCAAAATCCGCTTTTCGCCGGAATCCGATACAGCCTCGCAAATAATGACATAAAATCCGGCCTCCAGCTCCACAGGCATTGTAAACCGCTGAATGGTCAATTCACGTCCAATTGCCAGCTCGAACTCAGTATGCCATACTTCGGTGAAGCCTGAACGGTAAGTAAAGGTTGGATCGGGAGCGGCGGAATGCGCTTGATCTGCCTTTAATACGCGCAGACGGAAACTCCAGCTTGCAGCGGAATGCGAAGCGGCCGTATAATCGCGCGCTGCAGCAATCTGCTGGCCTTGAAGCATCAAAACTGCCCGTTCGCCAGGCTCGTATGCCGCATAATTCGGTTTGAGCCACAGCTCGGTCACGCCTTGCGCGATAAAGCTGCCCCATTGCTGTAAAGCTTGCAAGCCCTTCTCCGCCCAAAAACGTGCAGCAAGCTGCTGATTGATCAGTATCCAGCGGCCGCCCGAGAAGTCGCCTTTTGTATGTTCAAGCAGGATTGCCGGAGCGGAAAGCTCACGCTGCAAAGAATCGCCGCTGAGGCCGTTAAGCAGCGGATAGACGTGACCGTCCATAGGGCCGCCGGATCCCATTTCATTCGGGCAATCTTCAGCATGTGTCAAATGAAAGGCGAGTCCGTAAGTCGATTCAATATCGAATAAAGCTTCGTACTCTTCCATTAGCGGAAGGGCGGAATTTGCGCGCAGCCGGGCTACTTCTGAGCAATCGATCTGCAGCATTTCGTGGATACTCAATTGTTGATGATAAGCGGTTTGCGGCTGCTCGGGCACCCAGGAAGCGCCTATGCGGCTGACGGGTACTTTAAAGGGAGCGCCTCCTGCTGCTAGCAGCCCCTTGCCGGCTCTCACATGCTGTAATATGGCATTCCAAGCCGCTTTAGGAAAATAGGAGCCGTGCAGATGAATATAGCCGCTAACCTCACCCCCGGAGAGTGCTGCCGCGAGACCGTCTGCATCGGCCAGCGTAAAGCTGCCGCTCAGCTGCTGCAAAAATTGCTCTTGCGGTCTGGGGCCGGAGAACGGAAAGGCCGGATCGTAGAAAACAACGATATTTTTGGACATGGTACAGTGACACCATCCTTGAAATTTAATATAAACAGGAGAATAATATTGTTAGGTTTGTTAGGTTACTCTCCGTTTGTCATGCCGATAATCTAAAAGCAACATCCCGGTTTGTCAACAGTAAATTTAGGGGGAGAAAGGAGCTGGCGAAGAAATGAAAAAAATTTCCATGCAATATATCGCTGACCGGCTAGGGGTTTCAAAATATACCGTTTCCCAAGCGCTCGCCGGAAAGGAGGGGGTCAGCGAGGCGACCCGTTTAAAAGTGACCGCATTAGCCCAGGCGCTCGGATATCAGGTGCGTTCAGCTGCAGGGGCGGATGAAGCTGGCGCTTCCGAACGGGTCGTGCTTGTTGGCATGGAGGCGCGTCACATTGCCGAACCGCTTTTTTGGGCGCATGTCAAGGAAGGAATTGAAGCGGGCTGCCGGACGGCGGCAATGCATCCGGTCTTTTTTACCTTTCATGCGGGCAAATCTGCTGACTGGCTGCAGCGGCTTTTGCATAGCGAGGAATGCGCTGCGGCGGCAGGCTTTATTATTGCCGGCAATTGTCCTACCGATGCCTTGCTTCGTTTAAGCCATACGGGCAAGCCGATCGTGCTTGCCGATCATGAGGAAGCGATTATTGCTGCAGATTGCGTGCTCAATGCCAATGTCGATGCCGGAAGAATGGCATGTCATCATTTGCTGGCGCATGGGTGCCGGTCTTTGGCCTTCGTCGGACGCGATCATTATGCAGTCAGCTTCCGCGAGCGCTGGTGGGGCTGCCGGATGGCGCTGGATGACCGCAATGGCAAGCAGGCAGTATTGAAGTACGGGAGCAGATACTCGCAGGTGCCGGAAGAGGTCTTAGCTGCCGGCGCCCAGTTAAGAAAATGGACAATCAGCTATGGAACTTCAGCCTGGCAGCAGCCGTTGCGCAAAAAAATCGAGCTGGAGTCGGAACGGCTGCCCGATGGTTTTATTTGCGCGAATGACGACATTGCTTTGGAGCTTTTGGCGGCATTGAATGAAAAAGGAGTGAACGTTCCAGGCCAGACAAAGGTCGTAGGAATCGATAATACGGCGAGCGCCGGACAAGCCCGGCTGCCGCTCACATCTGTCGATTTGGGAAAAGAACGGCTTGGACTGCGGGCTGTTGAGGCTTTAAGCCGCCGTTTGGCCCGGCCGGGCGAGCCTGCAGAAAAAATTATTTTACCGGCAAACTTAGTGGTGCGGGCGACGGGATAAGAGGAATTTCCTGCATAATGAAACGTTTGACAACAAATACTTTATTTGAAAGGAGATGGCGAAAATGGCTACTACAACAGGGAAATCTAAATACAAGAAAATGACAATGTCCCCCAAGGAGTATCAGTCATTTGCTAAAAAGCGGGAGCCTTCCCGAACAGTATGGGGAAATTGTTTTCGGGCGTTTTTGGTGGGCGGGACGATTTGCTTGTTGGGACAGGTCATTCAGGATCTATTCGTATACGCGGCCGGAATGAGCAAAACCGCAGCCAGCAATCCGACGGTAGCTGTATTGATTTTAATCTCGGTTATTTTAACTTGTCTGGGCGTATACGATAAAATCGCGCAATGGGCAGGAGCAGGGTCGGCTGTTCCTGTAACCGGATTTGCCAATTCAATGTGTTCGGCCGCGCTTGAGCATCGCAGTGAAGGACTTGTGCTTGGCGTTGGCGGCAACATGTTCAAGCTGGCGGGCTCGGTAATCGTCTTTGGCGCTGTCGCTGCCTTTGTTATTAGCATCATCTACATGGTTTTAGGATTGGAGGGACATTAATATGCTGCGCGGCAAGCAAACATGGTGGTTCGAAAACAGACCTGTCATTGTCGGTGCAGCAGCAGTAGGCGGGCCTGATGAAGGACAGGGGCCGCTTGCTTCCGATTTCGATTTTATCCATCCGACACTGGAAATCAAGCAAAAAACTTGGGAAAAAGCAGAACGAACTCTTATGGAGCAGGCCGCTACCATTGCGCTGAAGCATGCCAATTTAAAAAGTGATCAATTGGAGTTCTATGTCGGCGGCGATTTATTGAACCAAATTATTAGCAGCTCCTTTGCGGCGCGGACGCTTGCCGTTCCTTACTTGGGCGTGTTCGGAGCCTGCTCGACCTCCATGGAATCGCTCGCGCTCGCGGCAATGCTGGTCAACTCAGGCGCGGGGAACTACGTTATGGCCGGCACATGCAGCCATAACTGTACAGCGGAAAAGCAATTCCGTTATCCGACGGAATATGGCGCGCAAAAGCCGCCGACAGCGCAATATACCGTAACCGGCGCAGGCGCTTCAATTATTGCGGAGACAGGCAGCGGACCGGTCGTAGAATGTGCCACTATCGGCAGAATAAAAGATTTGGGCATCTCGGATCCCTTTAATATGGGAGCGGCCATGGCGCCGGCAGCGGTCGATACCATTCAGGCGCATTTTAACGATACCGGCCGGGAGCCGAAGGATTACGATATGATTGTAACCGGCGATTTGGCGGGTGTCGGCCATCCGATTGCCAGAGACTTGCTGCTCCGCGACGGTGTGCCGATCGATCAAACCAATTTTAATGATTGCGGATTGATGGTATATGACGTGGCAAAACAAAAGGTGCAAGCCGGAGGCAGCGGCTGCGGCTGTTCGGCGGTCGTCACTTATGGTCATCTGTTCAAGCGCCTGCAGCGGGGCGAACTGCAGCGAATTTTGGTCGTTGCAACCGGAGCGCTGCTATCGCCGATCTCTTACCAGCAAGGCGAGTCTATTCCATGTATTGCCCATGCAGTAGCAATAGAAAGGGGAGGATAGCCGTGCATTTTGTTTGGGCCTTTGTTATCGGCGGGGCAATTTGCGTTATCGGCCAGCTGATGTTCGACGTATTCAAAATGACGCCTGCACATACGATGGCGACCCTGGTCGTAGCCGGGGCGATCGTAGATGGCCTGGGCCTTTACGAGCCGCTGATCAAATTTGCCGGGGCAGGTGCGACTGTGCCGATTACGAGCTTTGGCAACGCGCTTGTTCACGGAGCGCTTACGGAGTATAACCGCGATGGCTGGATCGGCGTAATTACAGGCATATTCGATTTGACGAGCGCCGGGATATCCGCTGCCATTATCTTTTCCTTTCTGGCAGCCCTGGTCGTAAGGCCAAAAGGGTAGGCTAAGGCCCGCGCCCCTATACAGAAGCGGCATTGGAGCGTCCTTTGTGGGATTCTCCAATTTTTTTGTCTGTTTATGCAGTTGTACCGTTCCTTCCATTTTAGGTAGAATAGGACTATGGTGACTTATTTCTATCATCCGGGAGGTTATTCCATGGACAATCGTAGTGCCGACTACTCATTATGCAGTGCTATACGCAGCAATTTGGAACGTTGCATCCTGGGGAAAAGGGTCGAAATAGAAAGATTGCTAATCGCTTTGCTCGCCGGCGGGCATGTGCTGCTGGAGGATGTGCCGGGTACAGGGAAGACGCAGCTGGTCAAAGCATTGGCAAGAACGATTGGCGGCCATTTCAGGCGGGTACAGTGCAATCCCGATCTGCTGCCGACCGATATTACCGGAGTATCCATCTATCATCCGCGGGATGAAGCGTTTATTTACCGTCCAGGGCCGGTTATGGCCAACCTGCTGCTTGTCGATGAAATCAACCGCGCAACGACAAAAACACAATCTGCTCTTCTGGAAGCGATGGAGGAGCGGCACGTAACAGTGGATGGCGACACCTACGATCTTCCCGCTCCCTTTATTCTCATTGCCACGCAAAATCCAATCGAATTTGAAGGCACGTATACTCTTCCCGAAGCGCAGCTGGATCGTTTTATGATGAAGCTGTCGTTAGGCTACCCTGATGAAGCGACCGAACGACAAATGGTGCTATCTGCCGATTCCTCATCGAAAGCCGACAAGCTGTTTCCTGTTGCCGATATTGAGCAGATAAGCGCTCTTATGCAGTCGGTGAGCCAGGTGCACGTCGATGAGGCGGTTGCAGATTATATGGTGGGGATCATTCGTGCGACACGCGAGCATGACGGGGTGCTGCTGGGCGCAAGTCCGCGGGCGGCGATTTCGCTTATGGCAGCCGTGAAAGCCAATGCTTTTATAAATGAACGGGATTATGTCATCCCTGATGATATCAAGGATTTGGCGGCACCGGTGCTTTGTCATCGAATTGTACTTAAGACAGAGGCGCGGATGAATGGCCTCACTGCAGAGAAGGTTGTGGAGGCGATTATCCAGCAATTAAACGTACCTGTCCGCATGGAGCGATAGGACGTTATGTTTGCAGCGATTAAAACGATGGCACGCTGGAAGATTATTGCACTTATTTATTTGATTTGCTTGTTGTTTCTGTTGTTTCAGGGCGGAAAAACGGCCTTCATGCTATTTTGTATTTTTAATGCGCTTGTCATCTATTTAATAATTGGCCGATGGAGCGGCATCGGCAAAGTATCGGGCAGCAGGAAGCTCGGGCAGGAGGGGGCTGCGCAGGACCACACGCTTGTGGCCGGAATGCGCCTTGATGTGCAGCTGAACATAAAAATACCCGGTATTTGGCCGATTCCGTTTGTACTTGTGCGCGAGCGGCTCATCCGCGCCAATGGCGGAGAGCTGCCCTTCGAGGCCTCGTATGTACCGCGATACCGGGGAGCCGGAGCTGTCAGCTACAAGACCCCTCCTTTAGAGCGGGGAAATTATCATTTCGCGGCGACGGTCTGCTCGACCCAGGATATATTTGGCTTGTTTGAGCATAAGGGAGCTTTTGACAACCCGGCGCCTTTCAGCGTATATCCGCAAATTGTTCCGATTCGGGACTGGCAGCAGTTTCGCAGCGGCGGCAAAGGGCCGTACTCAACGACAGCGATTCAGCGATCGGCAAAAGAAACGACCCAGATTAACGGTGTTCGCGAATATATTTACGGCGATCGTCTATCGCGTATTCATTGGAATGCGACCGCGAAGACCGGGCAGTGGAAATCAAAAGAATTCGAGCGCGAATCGTTGCCGCGCACCATTTTTGTGCTTGACCGTTATGAAGCGGGCTACGGCAATGGCGCGGCGTTTGAGCTGGCCGTATCCGCTGCAGCTTCTATGATCCAGTTTGCTTTCAAACGCTCCGCTTCAATCGGGTTACTATCCGCCGGTTCCGATGGGATGATGCCGGAGCAAGCGCCGAATCAATTGCAACTGATCATGAATCATTTGGTTCGGGTTCAGCCGGACGGACAAGTGCCGCTTTACCGGATGCTGCGTCAGTCGGAAGGCGCGCTTCCGTACGGCGCCTTCGTTGTCATCATCAGCCCGCAGCAAGGAGAAGAAGCCATTCTGGCAATGGAGTGGCTTGCCCGCCGCGGCGCAGCCCCGCTGCTAATTCATGTGCAGGATGGGCATGCAGCGGCTGATAATGGCGGGGGCGCGGTGAACTGGATGCAGCTGCTCCGTCGCGGAGGGATAGCCGTTCATTCGATCGGCAGCTTGCAGGAGCTTCCGGCCGCGCTGGAAGGAGGCAAATAAGTATGGCAAACCTTCAGCGAATGAAGCAGCTTTTTTTTGAAGGCTGGTACCGTAAGCTATCGGCCGTATTTGGCACAGGGATTGTCCTGGTCTGGATCAACTGCCTCGGCGACTATTGGTGGGAGGAGACCTTCGGTGTCATCCGCGCCATGCTGCTTGCAACTGCGGCAGTTGCCGTGGTCGTTCCTTGGCGCTTGCTTTCCCTTATTGTGCAGCTGGTGACATTGCTGGCCGTTAATCTTGTCTATGGAGACATATACTGGCCGCCTGCCCCTTCGTCGCAGACAATGGAGCAGGGAGCGGCCAAAGCATGGATGGCATGGTGTGGAGAAATTGCCGGTCAGATGTCGCCGATTATATGGATCAGCCTTGCCGTCTGGGCCATCGTACAGGCTGCAGTGTTTGCAGGAACCAGGCGGCTCGGAATCGTAATATTCGCTGGCGGCGCTTTATTGACCCTGCTGGTGGCTGATTCATTGTTTACGCCCATCAAATTATGGGGTGAGATTGCTTTCATCGTATCACTTTGCCTTGGCTGGCTTGTGGCGAGCCATCTCGCCCAGTTCAAGCAAAAACATCCGGACAGCTGGTATGAGCTGTTAAAGTATCCGCTCAGCTTGTTTCTGCCGATTATGCTTGTCATTGCAGTCGTTGTCGGCGCGGGGCTGTTCGTGCCGTCTATAGATCCAATCCTTAAAGATCCTTACACGATATGGAAGGAATCGCGCGGGGAGGCAGTGCCGTCGTATATTGGCGATAAAATCGGCACCGAGATTGCCCCGCCTCCTAAAGCGGCCGATGCGCGATCAGGCTACAGCCGCAATGACACGCAGCTGGGCGGCGGCTTTCAATTCGACTATTCGCCTGTTATGGAAGTGACGACGAATCAAAAAAGCTATTGGCGCGGCGAAACCAAAGCGCGCTATACAGGCAAAGGCTGGGAGGATTCTCCGGGCGAGCGAAGCGAACAAGGCTTCACAGCGATCGCCGCCGAGCAAAAGCTGCCGCTGGAGTCAGAGTCTACTGCTGCGACTACAGCAGTTGATCAAATGTTTACGATGCTGCGCGAGGAGGACAGCTACCCTATTTTGTTTGGGGCGGGGCCGATCGCCAGCGTCATTAATATCGATGGTTCGCAAGAATTACCCGCGCTGGTCTGGATGCCGCAGTCTTGGGAGCTGCACCTTAAAGATGGCCGCCATTTGCAAAGCTATGCCGTCCGTTCTGAGGTCGCGGTACTTGATGAAAATATGTTATTGAACAGCAAAATGGATCATTTATCGCTTGACCCTGCATACCTGGAACTGCCGCGCGGCTTGCCTGACCGGGTGCGCGATCTGGCGATTAGCATTACTGCGGAAGAAAAAACGCCATATGAAAAAGCGCGGGCGATTGAGTCGTATTTGCGGTCCAATTTCAGATATACGAACGAACCGGACTTATCCAAGCGGAAGAGCGACGATTTTGTCGACGGCTTTTTATTTGAAATCCAAGAGGGCTATTGTGATTATTTTTCTACCTCGATGGCAGTGCTGGCACGGTCAGTCGGCATTCCGACGCGATGGGTGAAAGGATATTCGTCCGGCACGCTCAATGAATCGGAATTTATGCGAATGCAAGGAATGCCGGGTGAGTCAGATGGACAAGGGACCTATACGGTCCGCAATTCCGATGCCCATTCCTGGGTCGAAGCGTATTTTTCCGGCTACGGCTGGCTGCCGTTCGAGCCGACGGCAGGCTTCTCCTATCCTTATGTGACGGCTTCGCAGGAGTCTGTGCCGCAAGAAAAAGAGGAGCAAACAGAGCCGGCGCCGGTCAAGAAGGAAGAGCAGGCGGTGAAGCGCTCCTTCCCGGTATGGACAATATTTGCAGGCGCAGCGGTGCTGCTGCTCGCGGCGGCCGTCTGGCGTTATCGCACGCTGGTGCAGGCATGGCGCAAATACCGCGATCGCTCGAGAACGGCCAATGAGCGCATTGTCCGCGAGACTGACCGGCTGCTGAAGCATTGCCGCCGCAAAGGGCTGGAGCGCTCGCGGCAAGAGACGGTCCGCGAAGCGGTCTTACGCTGGATCGAGGGCGCCGCTTCTTTGGAAGCTGATTTTCGCGCAGTGCTTGCCCTATTCGAAAAGGCGCTGTACAGCGGGCGGACAATGTCGGAGGATGAAGTGAGCCGCTTCGAGTCCCACGCCAGGGCAATTCGCGAACAGTTATCCTAATCGGGCAAGAGGCTGTCCTTTGAGACGGCCTCTTCTTGCTGAATGGGGTGCCCTCCCGCTAGCCACGCGGGCCCTACTGGCTTACAATTATTATTTGCGGATGATAGCGGCGGTGCCACGTGCTGTGGGGCGCCTGACGGAGACAACGCGCTCAAATGTTGCAGATTGTGCAACAAACTGATGGGGCGAACCGGGGATACCCGCGAAATGTTGTACCAAATGCAACAATCTGCCCCTCTTAGGGGCATACATGGCGATGATTGTTGCACGGCGTACAACATTTTCAGCAAATCAGGTTACAACCGGGTTCAATTGTTGTATTCCGTGCAATAATAGTACCTCAGCGCCCGTGCCAAGGGCCGAAGCGAGGGCGAAGCGGACACAAGCGGATCCGCGCGGATCCGAGCGGACTTGAGTAGGAGGCTGTCTATCAATTCTGGACATCTGTAAGCGCGGGCGAAGCGGACTGTAGATCCGTTATCTGTGAACAAACGTGTCAAATTGACGGGGATGCGGACCGTGGTTCCGTTATTTGCCTCAAATCGCCGCGAAATCCCGGCAAAACCAGCATATAACGGATCGTATGTCCGCGAACCCTACGAATGAGCCGGTTTTGACAAAATAACGGATCCTGTGTCCGCATGACTCGCAGCTGCCCGTTTCTGCGGAAAAAATCGTTGTCCACATTAAACAGCCTCCGTAGATCCGTTATCTGGCTCAAATTGCCAAGAAAATCAGGCAAAATCCGCAAATAACGGATTCTCTTTACGCGAAAACTTCCAATCGACCTGGTTTACGAGCCAATAACGAATCGTGGGCAATCGGACTTTGCAAGCAAATCCCGTTATATGGTATAGTTTCGATGATAGTGATAGCAGGGGAGTCGAAATTCATGTTCGAACGGCTGTTGCCGCATATGCGCGTCAATACCATCTATGATATCGATTTGCAGGCGCTCAAGAAGCGCGGCATAAGAGGAATTATTACCGACCTGGACAATACGCTGGTCGGCGCGAAGGAGCCGTTAGCTACGCCGGAGCTGGTTCGCTGGCTCGATGATGTGCGGGATAGCGGGTTTAAGGTAGTGATTGTGTCCAACAACAACCGGACAAGAGTCTCGAAATTCGCAGAACCATTAAATTTGACGTATATTCATGCTGCCCGCAAACCGGCTAACAAAGCATTCCGCAAGGCGCTTTCCTTGCTGGAGCTTCCTGCCGAACAGACCGTTGTCATCGGCGATCAGATGATGACCGATGTATTGGGCGGCAACCGGATGGGGCTTCAAACGATATTGGTAAATCCGGTTTCACCGGGGGATGAAGGCGTAATGACTCGTGTAAACAGACGGCTGGAGAAAATTGCCTTGGCTCGTCTGCGCAAAAAAGGGCTCTGGCCCAAGGAGGACAGCAAGTGACAAAATTGCAGCATAAGGAAGGCCGGTGTGCCGGCTGCGGCGTTCAATTGCAGAGCGAAGCGAAAGAAAAACCAGGGTACATACCGGCATCATCATTAGAGAAGGAGATAGTCGTCTGCCAGCGCTGCTTCCGCATTAAAAATTACAACGAAGCATCCTCGGTTGCGATCGATCAGGATGATTTTTTAAGGTTGCTCGGCGGCATTGCTGCGACGGACAGCCTTGTTGTGCATATTGTCGATTTATTCGATTTCGAAGGCAGCATCATCTCCGGTTTGCAGCGCTTTGTCGGGTCGAACCCTGTGCTGCTCGTTGTGAATAAAATCGATTTGCTGCCGAGAGGAACGAATTACAATCGTTTGCGCAATTGGGTGCAGAAGCAGGCGAAGGCAGCAGGGCTGCGCACGCTGGACGTTGTGCTTTGCAGCGCTAAGCGCAATATTGGCTTTGAGCGGGTAATTGAAGCGCTGGCGCAGCACCGCGGACAGCGCGATGTATATGTCGTCGGCGCGACGAATGTCGGCAAATCCACGCTGATCAACCGGCTTATTCGCGATTACAGCGATCTTGAGCGGGAATTGACAACATCTCGTTATCCGGGAACGACTCTGGATGCGGTTCATATCCCGCTTGACGACGGGCATGACATTATCGATACGCCAGGAATTGTCTATACGCACCGGATGACGGAGCTTGTGCCGCGCAGCGTGCTGCAGGCACTGCTGCCCGAGAAGGAAATCAAGCCGCTCGTCTATCAGCTCAATGCCGGGCAGACGCTGTTTATCGGCGCGCTAGCCCGTTTCGATTTTATCGAAGGGGAGCGTCAATCGTTTACGTTTTATATTTCTTCCGGCATGCCGGTTCATCGGACCAAACTGGAGCGTGCAGATGAACTGTATGCGGACCACAAAGGCGAACTGCTGGCACCGCCCAACCGGGAGCAATTGGCGGAGCTGCCGGAATGGACAAGGCACCGTCTTACAGTGCGCCGCGGAGACGAAGTGGATGTTTTCATCTCCGGCCTTGGCTGGATTCATGTGAATGGACAGACCGGTGCGCTAATCGATGTCCATGCTCCGAAGGGCGTTCGCGTTCTGTTGCGCGATGCGTTAATTTAATGTGCCGTTAAGGGCGGGGGATGAGATGACAGTAGATAGCCATACTGTGTTATATAGTGTAATTGGCGATCCGATTCGCCATTCGAAATCGCCTATAATGATGAATCGCGCATTCCGCGAATGCAATATTAATGGGGTCTATACCGCCTTTCATATCAAGGGCGAAAATTTGGCCGCTTTTGTGGCAGGCGTGAGAGCGATGGGCATTCGCGGGGTCAATGTGACGATTCCGCACAAGCTTGCTATTATGCCGCTGCTGGATGAAATTGACGAAAGCGCGCAGATGATCGGCGCAGTAAATACAATCGTCAACAATGATGGACGATTGACGGGCTACAATACGGACGGCCTTGGCTATGTCCGCTCCTTGAAGGAGGAGGCGGAGCCGGATCTGCGCGGCAAGCGCATTTTGATCATCGGCTCCGGCGGCGCCGCGCGCGGTATCGTATACGCCTTGACTAAGGAGGGGGCCGGCTCGATCGTCATTGCCAATCGCACCGTCGAACGTGCGAAGCAGCTGGCCCAGGCCTTCTCTGGGCTGCTGCCGATTCACGCAATTGCCCACTCCGAACTGAAAGCGGCATGCGCCGAAGCCGATATCGTAATTAATACAACCTCTGTCGGCATGTTCCCACATGTTGAAGAGACGCCTGTAGACGCACGCTGGCTTAGACAAGGCGCGATCGCAAGCGATTTAATTTATAATCCGCTGACGACCAAATTTCTGGAAGAAGCAAGGGAGAACGGATGCCGCATTCATGGCGGTTTGGGCATGTTTATTTATCAGGGTGCCTATGCCTTCGAATATTGGACAGGCGCGCCCGCTCCGGTGAAGGCGATGCGAGAAGTCGTGCTGCAGGCCTTAAAAGGTTAAGCAATTATCTATTTTCGAATAAAAGGATGGATTACCTACTATGCTGACAGGCAAACAAAAACGGTTTTTACGTGCTGAGGCGCATCATTTGCAGCCTATTTTTCAAGTAGGCAAGGGCGGCGCCAACGAGCATCTTGTGCGCCATATTAACGAAGCGATTGAAGTGCGCGAATTGCTGAAGGTGTCCGTCTTGAACAACTGTCTGGAAGATCCGAAGGAAGTCGGGCAGTGGCTTGCAGACGAGACGGGTGCCGAACTAGTGCAAGTAATCGGCAAGACGATTATATTGTATAAAGAGTCCAAAGAGCATAAAACAATTGAATTGCCTTAAGATATGCTTTGTGTGAAGGGAGCGGAAGTGGATGATAAAAGTCGGATTAATGGGCGGAACATTCGATCCCATTCATTATGGGCATTTGCTTGCAGCGGAGACGGCCAGAGAAGCTTGCGGTCTGAACGAGGTGTGGTTTATTCCGTCCTTTGTACCGCCGTTAAAGGATCATCAGCCCGGCGCCGACGGCGAGGCAAGGCTCGAAATGGTCTATCGGGCCATCGATTTTCAACCGCATTTTCGTGCGATGGACATCGAACTGGAGCGCGGCGGCACAAGTTATTCGATCGATACAGTCGAAGCGCTGCAGCAGCTATATCCCGGCCGGGAGTTTTCTTATATTATCGGCTCGGACCGTGTCAATGATTTGGCTAAGTGGCATCAAATTGAAAAGCTTGCCGGGCTTGTCCACTTTATCGGGGTGGAGCGTCCGGGAGAAAAGATTGACGTTTCCTCGCTGCCGGCCTATATTCGCGAGCGTTTAACCGTTATTGACATGCCGCTTATAGACATTTCCTCGACGGCGATCCGCCAGCGGCGCGCTGCCGGCAAGTCGGTGCGCTTTTTAGTGCCCGATAAGGTTTATTCTTTTATGAGAAGGAATGCGCTTTATGAATCGTGAGACGATGATGGAAAGGGTGCGGGCGGAAATGCCCGAGAAGCGCTGGATCCATACATTGGGTGTCATGGAGACGGCGGTTCAGCTGGCTGAGCGGTTTGGCGCAGATGCGGAGAAGGCGGAGCGAGCGGCCATTTTGCATGATGTGGCCAAATATTGGCCGACGTCCAGGATGGAACTTATAATTAGGGAGAAAGGCTTGCCTGGCGAACTGCTGCTCTACGATAAAGAGCTTTGGCATGCTCCTGTAGGAGCAGTTGTGGCAGAAAGCGACTATGGCGTTGCCGATATCGAAGTACTGGACGCTATCCGTTACCATACTTCCGGGCGCGAACAGATGACTCTGCTTGATAAAGTTGTATGTTTGGCAGACTATATGGAGCCGGGAAGAGCGTTCCCGGGGGTGGAACGGATCCGTGAGCTGGCAGAGGTGAGCCTGGATGAAGCGCTGCTGGCGGGGTTCGATTCGACAATCGGATTTTTGCTGGCGAAGGGCAAGCGCATCTTTCCGTTAACGGTAGCTGCGCGCAACGATTTAATTTTAAAAATACGGGAGGCTGAGCAATGGCAGTAACTTCGGAACAACTAATGCAGGTTGTCGTGGCGGCGGCGGAAGAGAAAAAGGCGCATCAGATCGTAGTGCTTGATTTGGAGGGTATTTCTCTTGTGGCTGATTATTTTGTCATTTGCCACGGCAATTCAGATACGCAGGTACAATCGATTACGACTGAAATTCGCAAGCAGGCGGAGGGGCAAGGGGCGCATATCCGCGGCATTGAAGGTGTCGATTCCGGCCGATGGGTGCTGATCGACATCGGAGATGTTGTCGTCCATGTGTTCCATCGCGATGAACGCGAATATTATAGCATTGAACGGCTATGGTCTGACGCGAAAGTAGTGGAGTTCGTATGACTCTGACAGCGGGAACGGTAACCCGGCTAAGGGTGGCGCGGGAAGTGTCGCCCTACGGCTTTTTTTTGACTGACGGCGAGCAGGAAGTGCTGCTTCATTATACAGAGCTTACTGGCAGCAAGCCGAAAATCGGCAGCGAAATGGAAGTGTTTATTTTTTTTGATTCCGAGGATCGGATTGCCGCGACAATGAAGCGCCCGCTCATTACGCTGGGCGAGGTTGCCCGCTTGCAGGTAGCGGATGTTCATTCGCGCATTGGCGTATTTCTGGAGATGGGGCTTGGGCGTCAACTGCTGCTGCCGTTGTCTGAGCAGCCTGAGTTGCAATCGCTTCGTCCGCGCCGCGGCGATGAGGTGTTCGTCAAACTGGCTCATGATAAAATCGGCCGCTTATTCGCCAAGCTGGCCACTGAAGAGGATTTGCTTGCGCTTGTCTTCCGGGCGCCGGTTAGCTGGAGCAATACATGGGTGGAAGGCTGGGTGACAAAGACGCTGAAGATCGGCTCCTTTGTGCTGATTGATGGCGGAGTGGTCGGTTTTGGCGCGCTTGGCTTCATCCCTGAGGCAGAGCGCGCTCACCCGCTTCGTCTCGGCGAACGGGTGCGGGGGCGCGTCACCTTTATTCGCGAGGACGGCCGTGTAAACCTGTCGATGACTCCGGTCAAAGAAGTTGGCCGCGTGGAGGACGCCGATCGTTTGCTGGCATTTTTGAAGGAGCGTCCGGGTGGTGCGATGCCCTACTCGGATCAGACTGAGGCCGATCTGATTAAGCAAAGATTCGGGATCAGCAAATCAGCGTTCAAGCGGGCGCTTGGCAAGCTGATGCGCGAAGGTCTGGTCGTTCAAGAGGGCAACTGGACGAAACTGACTTCTGCTGCAGCAGAGCAGCAGGAGCAAAAACGGGACAATTAGCGCAAGGCGAATGGGAGGGGAAGGGCAAATGCAGGCTTATCGGCAGTTTGCCGCTGTTTATGACCGGTTGATGGAAGATATGCCCTATCCCGATTGGCTGCGCTTTGCCAGGCAGTGCTGGGAAAAGTATGGCATTCCTGCAACAGTAGCGGATCTCGGCTGCGGGACAGGCAGCTTATCCATTCCGCTCGCTCGTTCGGGCTTTCAAGTATATGCGATTGACATTTCCGCCGATATGCTGACCGTAGGGCGCAGCAAGTGGGACGAGCCGCCGGCACGAGCGATAAACCCGGATAGCGGTTCGATCCGCTGGCTGCAGCAGGATATGCGGGACTGGGAGCTCCCTGAACCGGTAGATGCGGCGATCTCATTTTGCGATTGCTTGAATTATTTGCTCGAAGAAGAGGATGTAGAGTCGGCCTTCCGCGCGACTTATAAAGGGTTGAAGCCCGGCGGGCTGTTAATTTTTGATGTGCACGCTCCGCGGCAGCTGGAGCAGTACGCCGAGCAGCAGCCGTTTACGCTCGATGAGCGGGATGTGGCATACATTTGGACGAGTGATTACGATGAGGCGCGCAGAGAAATCGAGCACCATCTGACGATTTTTGCCCGGGAGGGAAATGAGCGCGGCGCGCGCTTCATCCGTTTTGAGGAGACGCATGTGCAGCGGGCCTATGAGCCTTCATGGATCGCGGGCGCTTTAAGGCGCGCAGGCTTCACTAGTGTGGAGCAATATGCGGACTTCACTTTCGCGGCCCCTGATTCAGAAGCGGAACGGTTATTTTTTGTAGCGGTCAAACCGTCATGATGCGGGGGCGGCCGCTGCTTAAGGCTGTAATCCGGATCCGACTCGGACCGGCATCGCTTGACAGTGGGGCAGAGCTTCATTATAATCAAACTAATATTTGGTTGTGGCGTTGATAAGGATCAGTAGTATTGCGGTGTCGGTTTCAGAGATTCGGCGGTTGGTGCAAGCCGGAGCGACGCGGATATGAACTCGCCTTGGAGCCGCGTGCGAGCTGCGGGAAGATCAGCTGCAGGAAAGCATGCCGTTTCACCCGCGTTAAGGGTGCTGAGTGAGCAGGAGCAAAGCATGCTTTTTGCTAACTAGGGTGGTACCACGGGAGCAATATCCTCTCGTCCCTAGCGTTGTCGCTGGGGGCGGGAGTTTTTTGTTTTTATGGAAATTATTCGTTTTCACCCGATATGTTTTATAAAAATTTCAGGGGAAGAAGCTTGGCGATAGCGCCAAGTACGGCGTCAGCCGTTTCTTCTTGTGCAGATGAAGAATAGGGAGGCGGTTAATTATGGTACAAGAACGACAAGAGCCGCAAGGTTATAATCCGCAAACGATTGAACCAAAATGGCAGCAATATTGGGATCAGCATAAAACATTCAAGACGACGGAGGAGGCAGGAAAGCCGAAGTTTTACGCGCTTGACATGTTCCCGTATCCATCCGGGGCGGGGCTGCACGTAGGCCATCCGGAAGGCTACACGGCCACCGATATCGTTTCCCGCTATAAGCGGATGCGCGGCTTCAATGTGCTCCATCCGATGGGCTGGGATGCATTCGGGCTGCCGGCCGAGCAGCATGCGCTCGATACTGGCGAGCACCCGCGGGATATTACGATCAAGAACATCAACAATTTCCGCCGGCAAATCAAATCGCTTGGCTTTTCGTATGACTGGGACCGCGAGATTAGCACGACCGATCCGGAATACTACAAATGGACGCAATGGATCTTTATCCAGCTGTATAACAAGGGGCTGGCTTATGTCGACGAGGTACCGGTCAACTGGTGTCCGGCGCTTGGCACTGTGCTTGCCAATGAGGAAGTTATTAACGGCTTGAGCGAGCGCGGCAACCATCCGGTAGTGCGCAAGCCAATGCGGCAATGGGTTCTGAAAATTACAGAATATGCGGAGCGGCTGTTGGAGGATCTGGAAGAGCTCGACTGGTCTGAAAGCATTAAAGACATGCAGCGCAACTGGATCGGCAAGTCGAAAGGCGCGGAAGTGACCTTTGCCATCGATGGGCATTCGAGCGAGCTTGTCGTCTTTACGACGCGCCCGGACACATTGTTCGGCGCGACATATTGCGTACTCGCTCCGGAGCATCAATTGGTGGAGCAAATTACGACAGCTGAGCAGAAGGCGGCGGTAGAGGCTTATCGTGAAGCGGCTGCGCGCAAAAGCGATCTGGAGCGCACTGATCTGGCCAAGGATAAGACGGGGGTCTTTACTGGCGCCTACGCGATTAATCCGGTCAGCGGCGCGAAGACGCCGATCTGGATTGCCGACTATGTGCTCGCCGGCTATGGTACAGGGGCAATAATGGCTGTTCCCGGCCATGATCAGCGCGACTGGGAGTTTGCCAAGCAATTCGACCTGCCGATTGTGGAAGTTGTACAGGGCGGCGATTTGTCGGTCGAAGCTTTCTCCGGGGACGGCGCGCATGTAAATTCCGGGTTTTTGGATGGTTTGAACAACGAACAGGCGATCGCTGCCATGATCGAAAAGCTGGAAGCAGAAGGGAAAGGCAAAGGCAAAGTGACCTATCGTCTGCGCGACTGGCTGTTCAGCAGACAGCGCTATTGGGGCGAGCCGATTCCAATTTTGCATCTGGAGGATGGAACGATGAAGCCTGTTCCGGTAGACCAGCTGCCGTTGCTGCTGCCGGACGTCGACCAGATCAAGCCGTCAGGTACAGGCGAGTCGCCGCTGGCCAATGTGACGCAATGGGTGGAGACGGTCGATCCCGAGACTGGCATGAAGGCGCGCCGCGAGACGAATACGATGCCGCAATGGGCAGGCAGCTGCTGGTACTATCTGCGCTTTATCGATCCGCATAATGACAAGGAGATTTGCTCGCCGGAAAAGCAAAAAGAATGGATGCCTGTCGACTTGTATATCGGCGGCGCCGAGCATGCGGTGCTGCATTTGCTCTATGCCCGCTTCTGGCATAAGGTGCTGTACGACCTTGGCGTTGTCTCGACCAAGGAGCCGTTCCACAAGCTGGTCAACCAGGGAATGATTTTGGGGACGAATAACGAGAAGATGTCCAAGTCGCGCGGCAATGTCATCAATCCGGACGAAATCGTCGGCGAATACGGGGCAGATACGCTGCGGATGTATGAGATGTTCATGGGACCGCTGGAAGCGACGAAGCCATGGAATACGAAAGGCGTAGAAGGGATGTATCGCTTCCTGAGCCGCGTATGGCGCTTGTTTGTTGGCGAAGACGGTTCTTTGAACGAAAAAATCAACGACGCCGAATGTTCCGCAGCTTTCAAGCGGACTTGGCATCGCACGATTAAAAAAGTAACAGACGATTACGAAAATCTGCGCTTCAATACAGCAATCAGCCAGCTGATGATTTTCGTCAACGATGCCTATAAGGCAGAATCGCTGCCGCGGCAGGCGATGGAAAACTTCGCACAACTGCTGTCCCCGCTTGCGCCGCACATTGCTGAAGAGCTGTGGGAGAAGCTTGGACATACAGGCAGCATAACATATGTTGGCTGGCCGGCCCATGACGAGGCGTGGACAGTCGATCAAGAAATCGAGATTGTTGTACAGGTAAACGGCAAAATTATCGACCGGATTGCGATTGCTGCCGACATGAACGAGGCGGATATGGAGCAAACCGCAAAAGCGTCCGACAACGTTGCGGAAGCAATTGAAGGGAAGACGATTCGCAAGGTCATTGTCGTCAAAGGCAAGCTTGTCAACATTGTCGCTAACTAAATAAGTTGTGATGAAGAGGTGAAGGCTTTATGACGCAAAGCATGCGTCAGGGGCCATTCGCCTCTTCGCCGTATAATAAGTCTTGAACCTTGGCCAAATCTTCATCATATTTGGCATGCGTTGTGCGGATGACTTCGCCAAAGACGCCGTCCAGCTTTTGCTCGAGCAATTGCAGGGCGCGCGCAGTTATGCCTCCCGGTACAGAGACCCGCGCTTGCAGCTGCTCGGGCGTCATCCCGCCGTCTGTAAGCAATTGTCCGGTGCCGCTCAGCATCGCGCATGCAATAGAGGCTGCCTCATCGCGATCGATTCCGGTTTCCTCCACAGCCGCATCGACAAATTTCTGCAGCACAAAAGCGATAAAAGCGGGGCCGCAGCTGGACAGATCCGATACGATGCGGGTATGCCGCTCATCGATTTCCAGCGGGTCGCTAATATAGGCAAGCAGCTCGTTAAGCTTCTCGATATCGTCAGGCTGCATTCGCGACCCATACATGCAAAGAGTAGCACCCGAGCAAATATAGTTGGTTATGCTGGGGATCACTTTAGCTACTTTGCAGGGAAGCCTGTCTTCCAGCTGTTTCAGCAGTACAGGGCTTGTAATCGACACGAAAATTTGTGAAGGCTGCACTTTATGCAGGAGTTCATCGACGATTGTTTTATATTCATGAGGCTTAATGCAGAGAAAAACGATATCGCATCCATCGATCGTCTCCAGGTTTGAATGAAAACCTTGCAGCCCTGGGTGGCGGTTTGCTATTTGTTCTGTTTTTGCGAATGTGCGATTGCTCGCTTTAATTTGGGACGGTTCCAGTGCGCCGGAGCCGATAAATGCATCAATAAGCAGGCTGCCCATGCTTCCGATACCGATAAAGCCGACTTTCATCAACGATCCCTCCCAGAGCTTTTTGTAAATAGAAGCCGAAGCCGCTCGTTTTTAGTCTGTTGCTGCGCCAAGGGCGCCATCAGCCGTTCCTTGTTGCACCCAGAAGGATAGCTCTTATTACTGTATGCCGGGCGGCAGCCGAAATGCCAGAAAAATATTTCGATTCCGGAGGTTTGACAAATGAATGTGAAATTGTGGGGAGCGGGAATATTAGCAGCTGCGGCTTGCTGTATAATGCTGGCTGTTCTGGCCGCTGATCAGGGGACTAAGGCGCCGTCCGAGTGGATCGAACTGCAAGCCGAAGTAAAGGCGCGCGTGCACCAGAGGGAGCCTGACAGCGCTTTGCCGGCCCGCGCAGCTGCCGCAGCGCCCGCAGCTGCGTCTTCAAAGGTACAGCCGCAACAAAAGCCGCAGCTGCAGCCGCCTGACACAGACAAGGCGATCGACATTAATCGGGCTACGGAAGCAGAGCTAATGACTTTGTCCGGGATCGGCAAAGCTAAAGCGCAGGCCATTATTGCTGATCGCGAGCAGAACGGCTTCTTTCGCTCCGTCGAAGATTTGCAGCGCGTGAAAGGAATTGGCGCGAAAATGCTGGAAAAATTAAAACCTTCCATTGTCGCGGCGCCCTGATTGTGAGAAAATAGGAGGGACAGGCAATATATGGCCTGGCTTTATATCCGGTAAGGAGGAATTGTACGAATGTCCGATCAACAGAAATTATCGCTGGAGACTTTAGCGGTCCATGCTGGACAGCAGATTGACCCAACTACATTGTCCCGCGCGGTGCCGATTTATCAAACAACCTCATACGGTTTTCGCGATACCGATCACGCAGCTGATTTGTTTGCGCTGAAAGAGTTTGGCAATATTTACACCCGTATTATGAACCCAACTAACGATGTATTTGAACAACGGGTAGCGGCGCTCGAAGGAGGAGCTGCTGCATTAGCTGTGTCATCCGGTCAAGCTGCGATCACTTTTGCCATTCTGAACATTGCTGGTGCCGGGGATGAAATCGTATCGGCGACAAGCCTGTATGGCGGTACATACAATCTCTTCTCGACAACGCTTGCCAAGCTGGGCATTACTGTGAAATTTGTCGATCCGTCCGATCCGCAAAATTTCGCAGCGGCGATTACGGATAAAACAAAAGCATTATATTGCGAAACAATTGGCAACCCTAGAGGGGACATCGTTGATTTGTCCGCCGTTGCCGACATTGCGCATCAGAACGGCATTCCGTTCATCGTCGACAACACTTTCCCAAGCCCGTATCTGTGCCGCCCGCTCGAGCATGGGGCAGATATCGTCGTTCACTCGGCGACCAAGTTTATTGGCGGTCACGGCACGTCGATTGGCGGCATTGTTGTCGACGGCGGGAAATTCGACTGGAAAGCAAGCGGCAAATTCCCTGGCTTGACCGAGCCGGACCCAAGCTACCACGGTGTAGTTTATACGGACGCTGTCGGCCCGATTGCATATATTATTAAAATGCGCGTTCAATTGCTGCGCGACATGGGAGCGGCATTGTCGCCATTCAACTCATTCCTGCTGTTGCAAGGTCTGGAGACTCTTCATCTGCGCATGGAGCGTCACAGCGAGAATGCACTGGCGGTTGCCCGTTTCCTCGAAGCTCACGATGCTGTAGAGTGGGTTAACTACCCAGGCTTGGAAAGCCACCCATCCTATGAGCTGGGACAAAAATATATGCCGAAAGGCCAAGGAGCGATTATGACCTTTGGCATTAAAGGCGGATTGGAAGCCGGCAAAAAAGTGATCAATGCCGTTAAGCTATTCTCGCATTTGGCGAATGTCGGCGACTCCAAGTCTCTCATTATTCACCCGGCAAGCACTACGCACCAGCAGCTGTCCCCTGAAGAGCAGGTTGCTGCCGGCGTAGGCGCGGGCATGATCCGCCTGTCCATCGGTACAGAAGGCATCGAAGATATTTTGGCTGATTTGCGTCAAGCGATCGAAGCAAGCCAACAATAGCAATGACTGGCAAGAAAGGGTGAGCGTTATCTATGGCTGCGTCCGCGTCACAGCAAGACAGCATGCGTAAAGATTGGGACACTTACTTCATGGATATTGCTTACATGGTCTCGACACGCTCGCGCTGCTCACGCCGACATGTCGGAGCCGTGCTCGTCCAAGGAAAAAAACTGCTCGGCACAGCTTATAATGGAGCGCCGATGGGAGTGCCCGATTGCTCGGAGGCGGGCTGTATGATTGTAGAGGAGATTGAAACTGCGATCATTGAGGGCAAGGAGCAAATGGTCAAAAAACAGCGGTGCATCCGCACGATTCATGCGGAACAAAATTTGCTGCTTTTTACAGACCGGGCGGACAGGGAAGGTTCGACCGTATATGTGACGGATCAACCGTGCTGGACTTGTGCCAATATGCTGGCCAATAGCGGCATCGTTGAAGTTGTGTACCACCGTCCGTATCGGAAGGACAGTGTCAAGGTGTTCGATTTAATGCAGCAGCGGGGCATTACCTTTCGTTGTCTGGAAGGTTATGAGCCTCCGCCGCAGGCTGGCATGGATATTAGCAACTGATAAATTGTGGGGAAGAACCTCCTGATACGCCGTTATCGGCTGTATCGGGAGGTTTTTTGTGTCTATAGGAGGAGTGGGGATGGCGAATCGGCCGTTAATTATATTTGTGCTTTGCTGGGTTGCCGGAAGTGCTGCGGCGGCCGCAGGGCTCGCCGGATGGAGACTGGCAGGAGCTGCAGCTGCCCTGCTTGCCTTACTTTTGGCGTTTGCGCTGTATAGCCGAGTATCGTTTGCGCTCGCTTTTGTCTGTGTAATCGGATTTTCGCTGGCCGGGGCGGAGCGGGTCTGGGTGGACTCGCGGAATATAAGCGGACTGCAGGATGCGCTTGATGCATCGGCGCGAGAGGAGGAGGTGGCGGTGAGGCTAGCCGGAACGATTCATACGGCAATTGAGATTGACGGCGATCGGGTGCAGTTTGATGTGATGGCGCAATCGGTGCATATAAACGGGGAAAAGGCGCCGCGTGGCGTTCAGGAGCGCTTGCTCGTACAGTTGAAGCTGGAGAAGCCGGTTGAAGCGGATATTGCCAGGCAGTGGCGGCGGGGAAATCGCATCGAGCTGGCCGGCTTGCTGGAACAGCCGCTCACGGCCTCGAACTTCGGCGGGTTTGATTACCGTCATTATTTGCAGGAAAGAAGGGTGCATGGTTTCGTAAAAGTAACTGGTACAGCCCATGTGAAAATAGACCAAACGATGCAATACAATATACCGGGCCTGCTCGGGCGTGTCGATACAGTGCGGGACTGGCTCGGCATGAAGCTTGAGGCGCTCTATACCGGAGAGCACTCCGGATATATGAAGGGGCTGCTGATTGGCGTGCGCGATGATCTGGACCAGGAGCGGTACCGCCAATTTTCTCAACTGGGCCTGACTCATATTTTGGCGATCTCCGGGCTTCATATTGCCGTGTTTTTATTTATGATCCAGCGGCTGTTGAAAATATTGCGATTAACGCGCGAGCAAACGATGACCGGCATGATTGCAGCCATACCGGCTTATATGCTGATTTCCGGCGGTTCGCCATCCGTTGTCAGAGCCGGCATCATGGCGATGCTGGGCTTGTTGGCAGCCAGATTTGGCAAGCTGAAGGACGGGCTGCATGTCCTCGCCGCGGCTGCCCTGATCATGCTTGTATACGACCCTTTGCTCCTGCATAATATCGGGTTTCAGCTTTCCTTCCTGGTGACGGCAGGGCTTATTTTAATTGTGCCGCCTTTTCGCAATTTACTGCCGCAAGGGAAGCGGTGGAAATGGCTGCTGGATACCGCCGCGGTAACTGTGGTGGCTCAAGCTGTTTCTTTGCCGATCACCCTTTATTATTTTAATCAGTTTCATCTTCTGTCCTTTTTGGCCAATTTTTTGCTCATACCGTTTATAAGCGTTTTTGTCATTCCACTGGGGGGCGTTTCATTATTGCTCTCCTTGCTCTATGTTCCGGCAGGGAAAGCCGCGGCTTATGCAGTGGAAGCGTGCAACCGCTTAAGCTATGCCATCGTTGAGTGGCTCAATCAATTTGACCGGTTCCGGTTCATATTTGCTACGCCGCCGCTGTGGTGGATTGCCCTTTATTACATTATATTGCTGCTGTGCGCGCGCTGCTGGGTGCGGCTTACAGCCGAGTCAGTTCCTCTGCAGCCTAATTCGCAGCAGTATACAGAGGATGAGACAATACCGCTTGCAGCTGAGCACGCGGCACATGCGGCATCCGCCAACGCGCCGCGATCAAAGCAACGGAAAGCTTTGCTTCCAGGGACGGCTTGCCTCATTCTCCTTCCGCTAATAGGCGCTTATTATTTACCGCTCATCAGTAACGATGCGATTGTCAGCTTCATTGATGTAGGGCAAGGCGACGCTATTTTGGTGCGCACTGCAGGCGGCAAGCATCTGCTTATTGATGGCGGAGGGCAGGTTATGTTCCGCAAGGCGGAAGACGCTTGGAGAACCCGCCGTGATCCCTTTGAGGTCGGGCGGAAAGTTGTTGTCCCTCTGCTGCTGCAAAGAGGCGTTCAGGCGATCGACCTGCTAGTCATTTCCCATCTGGACAGTGACCATATTAAGGGGCTGCTTGCCGTGGTCGACACAATTCCAATCAGGCATGTACTTTGGAATGGAACCTTTAAAGAATCCGCGGACAGCAAAGCGCTGCTCGATGCTATCGCGAGCCGGGATATCCCAATGTATCGGGCGGTCGAAGGACGGCAGTGGCAGCTGGATTCGCATACAAAGCTGACCATTATCGGCGGCGCAGACGAGGGATTGTTTGCGGGACAACGCATTTCCGAAGCCAGCGACCAAAATGCGCACAGCGTTGCCTTAATTCTGCAATTGTATGACCGGACCTTTTTGTTTGCTGGGGATGCAGAGGCGCAGTCAGAGCGCAAGATGCTGCTGGGAGCACCGCAGCTTGAGGCAGCAGGTCTGATTAATGATGCCGCAATCGATGTGATGAAGCTATCCCATCACGGCAGCAAAACATCGTCAATTATCGAATGGCTGCAGTACTGGCAGCCGCAATATGCGGCTATTTCAGTAGGCCGCCGAAATTTATACCGACACCCTAGCCCAGAGGTGCTCGAGCGGGTTGAGCAATTGGGCATTCCAATCTATCGCACAGATAAAGGGGGAGAAATTCAGTTTAAAATAACGGACAGTAATTCACTCATCGTGCGAAATAAACGGGGTGTTTTATAAGTGAAAGAGACCTAGCGGAGGCTTGTCCATCGCATGCCTTTTCTAGCAGTTCCGCTCTATACGGCATCATCATTTTCTGATATGCTGTACTTTGAATCTATACTTATAACTGGAAGATAAAAATTTCTTAAAGACTTTTTTCAGATGATTGCAACATTATTGGGATACTATCCGTCTGAAAGGTTGCAAGAGAGGGGGATCCTCCGTGGTAGAGCCAGCCCTGATCAAAGCCGCCCAAGCCGGCGATGGCGACGCTCTTATATCTCTATTGCGCGAGATTGAACATCATGTGTATCGGACAGCCTACTATATATTGAACAATGAGCAGGACGCGAGAGATGCAGCACAAGAGGCGCTTATCCGCGTCTACACCAAAATTGGATCGTATGAGGAAAAAGCGCAGTTCAAAACATGGGTGCAGAGAATTGTCACCAACATTTGCATTGATAAATTCCGGCGCCATAAGCCGACCGTCTCGATTGAGGAGCATGAGATGGTATTCCGGGACACCCATACAGTTGAGGAGCAAGTGCTCTCCACCTATGCGATTCAAGATATTCGCAATGCCATTGACAAATTACCCGATCATCACCGGGCTGTTGTAGTGCTGCGCTATTTGCAAGATTTTTCCTATAATGAAATTGCCGATTCGCTTGATTTGCCTTTAAACACAGTAAAATCATATTTATTCCGGGCAAGGCAACAGCTACAAGTTTATCTGCATGACTATCAGAAAGGTGGTGTCCGAGGATGAATTGTCAAGAAGGGATGGACTATATGCAAAGACAGCTAGACGGCGATCTTGACGATCTGGAGATCGAAGCCTTGACGAGTCATATGCAGCATTGCGCGCAATGCGCCGCGATGTATGAGCGGCTCCAGCTGCTTTCTGACGGTCTGGAAAATTTGCCGAAAGTCACGCCACCTTACAGTCTGGTAGATGCAATCATGCCTCGATTGGCAGAGCTCGCCTCTGCCGATGTTCCAAAGGATGAACCCGAGAAGCCGCTGCCAAGCCGAAGCGAGCGCAATGCTCCGCTTGCGGCTCCGGTCAAGCGGTGGAGGGATCGGCGGTCTTTTCGCACGATGGGCGGGGTAGTAGCCGCGGGTTTAGTGGTTGGTCTATTTCTGGTCACTTACAACCCGTTTGGTTCTAATCCTGCCGGACAGGAGAAATCCAACGCCGGTCTTGCTGCCGAGGCGCCGGAACAAGTGCCAGCAAGCCTTTATTCAGCAAACAGCAGTCCAACTGCCGATCAGGCTGACGCCGGGGCAATGACGATGAATGTCCCGGAACAGGAACAGAGCGAGCCGGGGAACAAGGAAGACGCAGCTGGTAAAGACCTTAAGGGAAAAACCGAGCCAGGTGCTGGGGATGAGCCTGCAGCCAAACCGGCGGAAGGAAACCGCTCCTTTGGAATTGAGTCGAAGCCTCCGTCTGGAGAGTCTTCGTCTTCATCTGGCAGCAGTTCGAGCTCAAGCTCCCCTAGTCAACCGCAGGGAGGCAAGCCTTCTACTGGTGAAAACAGAGGAATGGCGCCGAACTTAAACTACGATATTCCTAATGACGGCGGCGAGGGCAGCGCTAACGGGAAGAGCGGCAGCAACAGCGGCAATGATTCGTCTGCCGGATACCAGGTGACTGAGAAGCACGACAAGGCGGATCAGCCTCCCGTCGGAGCTCTGGAAGCTGGCGGCGGGGAACCGCAAAATAAAGTAACTCAGCAGCACGATAAGGCGGATGTTGCATCTGAGCAGGAATTTCTTTCCCCTGACGGCAAGTATCGTGCCGTTATATTGAAAAAGCAGTTTATTATTTACATTGTAGCAGATAATAAAACGCTCTATATGAGTGATGAGGCTGTAATTGGCAATGTTGTATGGGATGCAGATAGTAAGCATGTCACATATGAAATCGTCTCTGACCAGGGCACACAGTCTGTCATTGTCGATCCCGATGCAGGGACAGCAACAAATTCCTCGCAGAAATAGCTATCTCGCCTGCACACTTTGTGAAGCAGATGCGTATAGTAATGTATCGACAAACGTCAGTGGGCACTGCCTTGACGTCGTATGACCATCCCGACAGCCCGTGCCATGGGCGGGCTGACAGCGGATGTTTATATAGATGTTCAGGGACAAAGAGATGAAGTCAGCAAAATGGCTTCATCTCTTTGTTGCATTTTCGTAATATAAGAGGTATAAAGGGAAGAAACATGGAGATAGCGCCAATTGACGGCGCCGGAGGGATGACTTTGGAAATAAAAGAAGCGACGAAGGAGTGGAAGGCGGGCATTTTTCGTCCTGTCTACGTCTTGTACGGCAAGGACCGGTACCGGATGAAGCAATTTGTCGAGGCCTTGATTGATCAACTCCTGCCTGCTGAAGAGCGTGAGCTGGGAATCGTTAAATTCGATATGTCGGAAACGCCAATAAGCGAGGCGGTTGCCGAAGCGGAGACGCTTCCTTTCTTCGCTTCCCGCAAGCTGCTGCTTATTCGCGACCAATCGGTGCTTGCAGCGGGAGGCAAAGAGGGCGGCAAAATCGATCATCAGACCGATAGCTTGTTTGATTACGTGAAGCAGCCGTGTGAGAGTAGTGTCATTGTTTTTCAAGTGTATGCGGACAAGCTGGATGAGCGCCGTAAAGTAGTGAAAAAGCTGAAGGAGCAGCAAGCGCTGATCGCTTTTCCAGAGCTGACGGAAAATGAACTGATTTTATGGGCTATGAAGCATGCGGAAAAGCAAGGGCGGCATTTACGGCGCGAGGCGGCAGAAATGCTGTTGACGAGAGTCGGCACGAATATGCAGCAGCTGGCTATGGAGGTCGACAAATTATGTCTGCATGCCGGGCCCGACGGCACGATTGGCGAGCTTACAGTGGACAAGCTGATCGCTACTACGGTCGAGGAGGATGTATTTGCCCTGATTGATGCGATGGCATCGCTGCAGGTGGAGCGGGCGCTGAAGCTGTATAATGAGCTTCTGCTGCGGCGTGAGGAGCCGATTAAAATTGCGGCATTAATTGCCCGCCAGCTGCGCATCATGCTGCAGGTAAAGGAGCTGGAGCAGCAGGGCTATTCACCGCAGCAAATTGCAGGGCAGATCGGACAGCATCCGTATGCGGTCAAGCTCGCTGCAGAGAAAGCCCGCAAGTTTTCAGTAGCTGTTCTTGGACTGCATCTGAACCGAATCGCCGAGCTGGATTATGAAATGAAAACAGGGAAAATGGATAAAATATTAGGGCTGGAGCTGTTCTTGCTTTCACTCGCCGTTCCGGCCTAACAAAAAAAGTCCTGTCATCGCGTTTGTTAGCGAGGGCAGGACTTTATCTGATTTACGCTTGAGCCGTAAGAGCGTTCAGCTTTTTAGCCAGGCGAGATTTTTTGCGGGCAGCCGCATTTTTATGAATCAGGCCTTTAGTAACTGCTTTGTCAAGCTTTTTCGTTGCAACAATCAGAGCAGCTTTAGCAGCTTCTACGTCAGTTGCCACGACAGCTTGATCTGCAGCTTTAACAGCCGTGCGGAGCGCGGATTTTTGCGAAGCGTTCAAAGCGCGGCGTTTTTCCGACGTTTTAACACGTTTCACAGCGGATTTAATGTTTGGCATTGCATTCACCTCCCGTACAAGGACAAACCCCAGTGTAACAAACACAACTTGAAATATTCTACCATGCGAACATGCAAAAAGCAATAGCATCGCTTTGACTCTCCTGCGCATAATTCCCGCGTTCCTTCGGTAAACTAACGCCAAACCAATTGGAAGGAGCGCCCGCATTCAATGAGTGAACTGGATCTTCAGCAATATTCGGTCGGTATAGACTTGGCGCTTGAAGCGAAAGAAGCTGCTGAAACAGGGAGGAACGGCAAGCCGATTCCCGGCATTGTTTCAGATACAAATAATTATGATGGAGTCACGGTGACGCGTCTGGAGGTCCAAAATGATGAGGGAGCAAAGGCGATCGGCAAAATGCCGGGTCATTACGTAACCTTTGAAGTCCCGGATTTGCGCAAGCAGGATACGAGACTGCAGGATCGGGTCGCCACGCAGCTGGCTAAGGAGTTTGAGGGATTTTTAGCTCGTATCGGCATAAGCCAAAAGGCCAATATACTAATTGTCGGCTTGGGCAACTGGAATGTAACGCCGGATGCGCTCGGACCGCTTGTTGTCGAGAATTTGTTGGTAACGCGGCATTTTTTTGAGTTGATGCCGGATCAGGTTGCGCCTGGCTATCGTTCAGTCAGTGCGGTCGCTCCGGGTGTGCTGGGCATTACCGGCATCGAATCAAGCGATATTGTCCAAGGAATTGTGGATCAGACCAAGCCGGAAGTTATTATCGCGATTGACGCTTTGGCCTCCAAATCGCTGGAGCGTGTCAATACGACGATTCAAATCGCGGACTCAGGCATTCACCCCGGCTCCGGAATCGGCAATAAGCGAAAAGGGCTGACGAAAGAAATATTAGGGATTCCTGTTATTGCCATAGGGGTGCCGACAGTTTTGTATGCATCAACTATTGTGGGGAATACGATCGAGCTGATGCGCCGCCATGTACAGGACCAGAACGGAAATACGGACCATATTTTCGGTCTATTTAATCAGATGCAAGAAACGGAAAGGCTGCAGTTAGTAAGAGAGGCGCTGGGGCCGCTCGGTCATGATTTACTAGTAACCCCGAAAGAAATCGACCAATTTATCGAAGATATCGCGAATATTATTGCCAGCGGCCTTAATGCCGCACTGCATGAAGCAGTCGATACTTCCAATGTAGCTGCGTACACGCACTGAACATAAATGAAGCCTCCGTTCCGCTTTGGATTGGAGGCTTCATTGCTGTCAGGCCGACCCTATGAATCTTAAAAAATAAGTTCTATGAATTGCTGCTCTCTCATAGGTTAATAGTAGTCCGCATGAAAGTTGGGAGGAGCAGTCAATGATGAAACAATATATCGTAACGTTGAATTTTGGCAAAGGAAGCCAGCGCTTGCGCAGTTTATTAGTGACAGGCAAGATGTTTTTACTATTGTCCTTAGGCTCAATGGCGGTTGTTACAACGGCTGGAATTGGGGCAATTATTCATCAGCAAGCAGCTGCGTCGCCGATCTCGTCCATGAAGGGCTTTGCCGCTAATGTTCCTGGACCGTTATTTTCCAATATGCTGGCTATGGAGATGGCGTCGGGCGGCAAAGCGTGGACAAACCCGATTGATGGCAAGCAGGCGGCTTCCTTTCTGATCCGAATGCTGACAGATATTAATGCGAGTGATCCTAAAAGCTTGCTGGCGAGAGAATATCCGGGGTTTGAAACAGAACGCACGGCGCTTATAAGGCCCGGGGCTACTATGAATGCTTCAGCCGAACCGAAAGATCATGGAGTGATAGAAGCAGAAGCTGGCAATAATAGTAATAGCAAAGGCCAAAACACTTCACCTTCGGAGCATACAGCTGCTCCTCCCGTTAAAACCGTCCCCAAAAGCAATCCAGCTGTAAACGCAGGCGGGCAGCTGACAACGGGCCATGATAAAGTTGTGTTTATTTATCACTCGCATAATCGCGAATCATGGATTCCGGAGTTGAAAAATAGCGGAAAGGATCCTAGTGATGCTGCGATCAATGTTACGCTGCTGGGCAAGCGTCTGCAGCAAAAGCTGGAAGCGCAAGGCATTGGCGCGCAGTCCTCTGCCGTGGACTACCCGTCGGCAATCAAAGATTTTAATTGGGTGCTTTCTTACAAATATTCCAAGGAAACGGTCAAAGAGGCAATGACCTCAAATAAAAAATTAACTTACTTTTTCGATATTCATCGTGATTCCCAGCCTAGGAAGCATACGACAGTGACGATCAATGGAAAGTCTTATGCCAAGGTAATGTTTATTGTCGGGCAGGGAAACCCGAATTGGCGAAAAAATGAGCAGTTTGCCAATAAGATCCATGAAGCGTTTGAAAAAAATTATCCCGGCATTTCGCGTGGCATTTGGGGAAAAACATCGGCCAACGGCAACGGTGAATACAATCAATCCTTATCTCCCAACAGCATCGTGATCGAGGTTGGCGGGGTCGACAATACTCTTGAGGAATCCTATCGTACCATCGATGCTTTGGCGAAGACAATTACAGGCATCTACTGGGATGCGGAGAAGGTTAGCGCGCCAAAAGCAAGCTAGAAGGGAGCTGTGCAAGATGAGAAAACAATCGTTCAGATGGATTATTATTGGCGGAATGATCGTCATGATTATTATGTTCGGCATCGATGTAGCCACTCATGGCGTAGAACGCGTGTATGGCCCAGTAACCGTTCAGGAAGGGGTTCCAGTCGGCCGTTTAACAGAAAACTACAGTGAGAACAAGCCTGCCGAAAGCGCTCCGCGGCGGAAGGAACAGGCCGTGTATGAAGATACTCGTCCTCGGCCAACTGTCGGCGAGGCTGCGCGCAGCCGCGATCGCGGCGAATATGTTGAAGAGCCGGAACCGGTATATGAAAAGCAGGAACGGCTGCCTGGCATTCCGGATACGCGGAAGGATTCTAAAGTAAACAAGCTGGCCGATGGAACGGCGGGCGTCCTGCAGTCATTGTCCAGCCAAGGGATTCGTATGGTCGTAAATTTCTTTGAAGCGGTTACGGATTGATGAGCTACCCCTAAACCTGATATAATATTAAGAATGACTGGTATATCGTTATATGTTGGGGGTAAGCAATGACGGACGTACGGAAACGACAGAAGAAAATTCGCAACTTTTCAATAATTGCACATATTGACCATGGCAAGTCAACATTGGCCGACCGGATTTTGGAATATACCGGTGCATTGACGTCGCGCGAGATGCAGGAGCAAGTGCTCGACAAGATGGATCTTGAGCGCGAGCGCGGTATTACAATTAAGCTGCAGGCTGTCCGCCTAGCTTACAAGGCTGATGACGGAGAAGAATATATTTTGAATTTGATCGATACGCCCGGTCATGTCGACTTTACTTATGAGGTTTCGCGCAGCCTGGCCGCTTGCGAGGGAGCATTGCTTGTAGTTGATTCGGCGCAAGGAATTGAAGCGCAGACGCTGGCTAACGTGTACTTGGCTCTAGATAACAATTTGGAGATACTGCCTGTCATCAATAAGATCGATCTGCCAAGTGCCGATCCGGATCGGGTGAAGCAGGAAATTGAAGATGTTATCGGCCTGGATGCAAGTGAGGCTGTACTGGCTTCTGCCAAGGCGGGCATCGGCATTAAGGAGATTTTGGAGCAGGTGACTTCCAAAGTCCCTGCGCCTGAAGGCGACCCGGATGCTCCGCTCAAAGCGCTTATTTTCGACTCGCACTATGATCCTTATAAAGGGGTTATCGTATATGTACGCGTAGTGGACGGAAGCATTTCAGCGGGCAAGAAAATCCGTTTTATGGCTACCGGCGCTGAATTCGAGGTCATTGAGGTCGGCGCCTTCATGCCGCGAATGACGATCATTAACGAGCTGTCTGTCGGCGATGTCGGGTTTGTTATTGCCGGGATCAAGAATGTAAAGGATACGCGTGTCGGGGATACCATTACTGAAGCGAAGCGGCAGGCGCCTGAGGCGCTGCCGGGCTACCGTAAGATTAATCCGATGGTATACTGCGGTCTGTATCCGATTGATACGCAGGATTATAACGACCTGCGCGATGCGCTGGAGAAGCTGGAGCTTAATGATGCCTCGCTGCGTTATGAGCCGGAGACTTCCACTGCGCTCGGTTTCGGTTTCCGCTGCGGCTTCCTGGGGCTGCTGCATATGGAGATTATTCAGGAGCGGATCGAACGCGAATTCAATATTCCGCTTATTACGACAGCGCCAAGCGTTATTTACAAGGTTACGCTGACGAATGGCGAAGTTATGGAGATTGATAATCCGTCCAATTACCCGGAGGTCGGCAAGATCGAATACGTAGAGGAGCCGTTTGTGAAAGCCTCCATCATCGTTCCGAACGATTACGTTGGCGCCATTATGGAGCTGTGCCAAAGCAAGCGCGGCGATTTTGTCAATATGGAGTATTTGGATGAGAACCGGGTAACGATCATTTACAATATGCCGCTTGCGGAAATTGTATATGATTTCTTTGATCAATTAAAATCCAGCACGAAGGGCTATGCATCGTTCGACTATGAGCTGTCGGGCTACCGGCAGTCGAAGCTGGTCAAGATGGACATTATGCTTAACGGCGAGCAGGTCGATGCGCTGTCCGTCATCGTCCACCGCGATCGGGCCTACCACCGGGGCCGGCTTATTTGCGAGAAGCTGCGCGAGCTGATTCCGCGCCAAATGTTCGAAGTGCCTGTACAAGCTTCAATCGGTACGAAGGTCATTGCGCGCGAGACTGTAAAAGCGATGCGCAAAAACGTGCTTGCCAAATGCTACGGCGGTGATATTAGCCGGAAGCGCAAGTTGCTGGAGAAGCAAAAAGAGGGCAAAAAACGGATGAAGCAGGTCGGCAATGTCGAAGTGCCGCAGGAAGCGTTTATGGCTGTGCTGAAAATCGACGAGGACTAGCGTTATTGCAAGGGAAGAGGGCCACAATTTTCGTGGCCCTCTTCTTATGGAAGGAGGGAACGGCTAAATGCTGATGCATGCGCCTCAAGCGTTATATATTCACATCCCGTTTTGTACAAATAAATGCTATTATTGTGACTTCAACTCTTATCTTGTCAAGGGCCAGCCTGTTGATCAATATTTGGCGGCGCTGGAGAAGGAAATGGAGCAGACCGCTGCGGTGCTGCCGCCGGAAGTTATTCATACCGTATTTGTCGGCGGAGGTACGCCTACGGTACTGACCCCGCCGCAGATGGAACGTTTTCTCGCGATGGTCAAACGGTATTTTCCATTGGATGAGCAAGCGGAGTTTTCAATGGAGGCAAACCCCGGTACGACCGATCTGGAGAAGCTGAAAGTGATGTATGAAGGGGGCGTCAATCGCCTGAGCTTTGGCGTGCAATCTTTCGACAATGGTCTGTTGGAGCGGATTGGCCGCATCCATAATGTAGATGACGTATATCAGAGTATCGCCAACGCCAGATCAGTCGGTTTTCATAATATTTCTATTGACCTTATGTTCGGTCTCCCCGGCCAAACGGTTGAGAAATTGGATGAGAGTGTAAGCCGCGCATTGGAGCTTGCGCTGCCGCATTATTCGCTATATGGTCTTAAGGTGGAGGAAAATACGTTATTTCATCATTTATATGAACGCAACGAGCTGCCGCTGCCTCATGAGGACGATGAGCTGGCCATGTACATGCTGCTTATCGAACGGTTAAAGGCGGCAGGCTACAAGCATTATGAAATAAGCAATTTTGCCAAGGCAGGACATGAGAGCAGGCATAATACGGTGTATTGGCACAATGAGCCGTATTACGGGCTTGGCGCGGGCGCCCACGGTTATGCCAAAGGCGAGCGCCACATCAATATTAAAGGGGTCCAGCCTTATATTGAAGCGGCGCAGCTGCGCTTGCCTCGCCTGGAGACGAATCAAGTAACCGAAGCGGAAGCGATTGAAGATTTTATGATGGTTGGACTGCGGATGCTGGACGGGGTGCGCAACGCTGATTTCGCGGCGCAATTTGACGGCAGGCAAATCGAGGACTATTTTGCAGAAGTGCTGCAAAAATTGCTGGCAGAAGGCTTGCTGGAGCGGATTGGCGATGAGAGGAGTGCGGCGGTGGGCTATAAACTGACGGCGCGGGGCGTTCCGCTCGGCAATGAAGTTTTTGGCGCATTTTTGACGGTTTAATGATGGATTTGCCAAAGCGGGCCCCGGCTGGTATGGCCTTAACGTAAAGTGTTTTCTTAGCCATGTGGATCCACGGTCCGCTCGGGTACGCTTCGTCCGTGATGAACGTGCTAACGGATGCCATAGCCGCTATTTGCGAAAATTGGACCGATTTGAAATTGTAACGGAACTGTGAGCCGCTATTTGATGATGATGAGCCCGATTTCGCAAGAAAACGTCGAATTAAGATCGCTCACCTCCGTCAGATTTCAAAAGGGAAGGTAATTGACGAAATAAGGTCCGTGGCTTCCGTCCCTCCTTCAGAGAGCTTGCCCCTAAACTCCGGGTTAGAAGGAGAAACTTGCCTCGCGCCAAGGACGGCGTCAGCCGTTTCTTCTCACTGCCAGCTATTAAGCAGGGCCGGGGCCTGCTTTCGCGTTTAATGCGAGGATTTATGCTTGCTCGCGCATTTGCTTGTTGAAGGAAGCCGAGCCTCCTTTGGGAATGCTTAATGTTTGCCAGTGGCTTGCGCAGTATGCTTTGGCGATGTATACAATTTGCCCGACATGGTAGCCATAATGAGAAATTTGCCGATGGATCGCTTGGATCGCCGTATGCGCCTCGCCGCGGATGTAAATCGTGCGCTGCAGATCTTCAGGCTGGATAGCCTTTAGCGCAAAAAACAATGTGTTCCAGCCGGCATCCCAACGTTCCATTAACAGATGGCGGTCTAAAGCGGCAGTTTCGAATTCGGCATCGCGATTGCGATTTTCTTTTTCTCCATCTGTCGTCAGAAAATCCGTCCAGCGAGACAGCATATTGCCGTACATATGATTAATGATGACAGCAATGCTGTTGGATTCGGAATTAGGGGCGAAAAACAGGCCATCGTCGGGAAGCTGCCCGATCGCTTTATCGCCGAGTTTCTTTTGACTCATGAAATCCTGCAGCGACAGTTCTAACACGTGGGAAGCAAGATCAAGCTTTTGCGGTGCATTTGCGGCGTTCCGGTCTTGAGAGGAATTGCTCATCGTATGCTCACTCCTTTTTAAAAGTTCCTTGCATTGTAATCATTATAACGAATTCATGCAAGCAAGATTTTGAAAAAAATCACTTGTGTACTCATACGTGCTGATGTATATTTATTCATATTAATATTGGACAGCATGTATTTTGGAGGCGACGGGATGGAAGCGGTTTGCAGAAAGGCGACTAGCGCCGATGTAGAGGATTTGTATATATTGATTGAGAGCTATGCGGTGAAAGGGATCATGCTGCCGCGCTCTCGTCAGACATTGGCTAGACAAATCGATACATTCGTCGTTGTCGAAGTGGATCATAAAATTGTAGGCTGCGGATCATTATGCAGACTGGGGACTGATTTGGTGGAAATTCGCTCACTGGGCGTGTATGAAGGATACAAGGGATACGGTCTCGGCTCCAAATTGGTCAGTTATTTGACTGAAGAAGCCAAAGAGCAGCAAATACCGAAAATAATGGCGCTCACCTATGAGATCTCCTTTTTCCTGAAAAATGGCTTTGACGTTGTGGAAAAAGAGATTTTTCCCGAGAAGGTGTGGACGGATTGTGTAAATTGCCCCAAACAGACATGCTGTGATGAAATTGCAGTGCTGAAAATGCTGAACTGACTTGACAATCGTCAAGGTGGTTTGGTATTTTTGTAGTAATGATTAGCACTCTCTCCTAACGAGTGCTAACGACAAGTTCTAACAGGGTGATTTTAGACTTGCGAGACGAACAGGAGGGACTTGTGATGTTGACAGAACGGCAGAGACTCATTTTGAACGCTATCATCGACGATTACATCCGCTCTGCGGAGCCGATCGGCTCCCGCAGCATTTCGAAGCGCGGTGATGTCGGCTTCAGCCCGGCTACCATCCGCAATGAAATGGCTGATCTTGAAGAGCTGGGGTACCTTGAGCAGCCGCATACTTCAGCAGGTCGCATACCTTCTATTAAGGGTTATCGCTATTATGTCGATCATCTTGTGAAGCTTGGAGAAGTGAGCGAAGGCGATTTAACGATGATCCGCTCCTTCTTTGCAGAGAAAATGAATCAAATGGAAGAAGTTATTCAGCACGCTGCGACAATTCTGTCGAATTTGACGAACTATACGTCAATTGTGCTCGGTCCGGAGATGTTCACCAACTCATTGAAGCACTTTCAGCTTGTTCCGATCAGCGATGATACAGCAGTTGCGATTGTTGTGACGAATACCGGGCATGTTGAGAACCGAACAATTTCGCTTCCAGCCGATATTAATATGTCCGACATGCAAAGAGCGGTCAACATTTTAAATACGAAGTTAATCGGCGTTCCGCTTATCCGTCTAAAATCCAAGCTGCATTCTGAAGTCGGACAAGAACTGGGACGTTATGTTGATCAATGCGAAACATTGCTGGGTGTTCTGGATAAGGCGCTGAACAGCAGCGAAGAAGAGCACCGGCTGTTTCTTAGCGGAACGACTAATATGCTGACACAACCGGAATTCAAGGATGTCGACAAAGTAAAAACATTGCTTGATCTATTGGAAGAGACACCGACCATTATGCGGATGTTCGCCGCGCTACCGAGCGGGATCGGCGTTCGGATTGGAACAGAAAATTCACACGCAGCGATCAACAACTGCAGTCTCATCACAGCGACATATTCAATTGATGGACAATCGCTGGGTACAATCGGCATTTTGGGGCCGACGCGTATGGACTATGGAAAAGTGATTAGTCTACTGGATGTATTATCCAAAGATATGGCTCTATTGCTTGGCCGCTGGTACAAATAATATACAGGAGGTGGAGCGAACCGTGAGTAAACATGAACAAGAAACAGCAACAGAGCATAACAATGATACGGCAAGCGCTACTGAGCAGGAAGTAATGGATACTGCGCCAGAAACGGCCGGGGAGGCTCAGGATGCGAACGAAGCAGCATTCGAGGAAGAAACCGGAGCAGCCGGCAACTCGGCACGCATCGCTGAACTGAGCAAGCAGGCAGAGGAAAGCCAGCAGCGTTTGTTGCGGGCTCAGGCTGACTTCGACAATTTCCGCCGCCGGACTCAAAAGGAAAAAGAAGAGCTTGCTCAATACGCTTCAATGAAGCTGATTACCGAGCTGCTGCCAGTCATTGATAATTTTGGGCGGGCGATCGAGGCTTCCAAAAGCGGGGGCGACGTGGAATCGTTCGCCAAAGGTGTGGATATGATTTTCCGTCAGCTGGAGCAGGTGCTGCAGCAAGAAGGGCTAAAGCAGATGGAAGTCGTGGGCGAGCCGTTTAATCCCGAGTTCCATGCAGCGGTAATGACGGTCGAATCTGATGAATACGAAGAGGGCACCATCGTGGAAGAGCTGCAAAAGGGCTACTTGCTGAAGGAAAAAGTGCTGCGGCCTGCAATGGTTAAAGTTAGCGGCTAATCGCTGCCTAATTCGAAGATAGAGGATACTACTTAGGGAGGAAATAAAATCATGAGCAAAGTAATCGGTATTGACCTTGGTACAACGAACTCTTGTGTAGCAGTAATGGAAGGCGGAGAAGCTGTCGTTATCCCTAACCCGGAAGGCAGCCGCACGACTCCGTCTGTCGTCGGTTTCAAAAAAGACGGCGAGCGTCTCGTAGGCGAGCCGGCAAAACGCCAGGCGATTACGAATCCTGATCGCACAATTGCTTCTATTAAACGTCATATGGGTACATCCCATAAGGAAACGATCGATGGCAAAGACTATTCGGCACAAGAAATTTCCGCTATTATATTGCAAAAGCTGAAGTCCGACGCCGAAGCTTATCTCGGTCAAACGGTAACGCAAGCCGTTATTACTGTTCCTGCATATTTCAATGACAGTCAGCGCCAGGCGACAAAGGATGCCGGCAAAATTGCTGGGCTGGAAGTGCTGCGTATCGTCAACGAGCCGACAGCAGCGGCGCTTGCTTACGGTCTGGAAAAATCCGAAGATCAAACGATTCTCGTATATGACCTTGGCGGCGGTACTTTTGACGTTTCGATCTTGGAACTGGGCGACGGCTTCTTCGAGGTTAAAGCGACAAGCGGTGACAACAAGCTGGGCGGTGATGACTTTGACCAAGTTATTATCGACTACTTGGCTGCTGAATTCAAAAAAGAACATGGCATTGATTTGTTGAAGGACAAATCGGCCGTTCAACGTTTGAAGGATGCTGCCGAAAAAGCGAAAAAAGAGCTTTCCGGTGTACTGACGACTACAATCTCCCTGCCGTTTATTACAATGGTAGACGGCGTGCCTCAGCACTTGGAAATGACTTTAACTCGTGCGAAATTCGAAGAGCTGTCTAATCATCTCGTTGAGCGTACGCTTGGGCCGACTCGTCAAGCGCTGAGCGACTCCGGCATGTCGGCTTCGGAAATTAGCCGCGTTGTTCTCGTTGGCGGATCGACTCGTATTCCAGCTGTACAAGAAGCGATTAAAAAGTTGACCGGCAAAGAGCCGCATAAAGGCGTTAACCCGGACGAAGTGGTAGCGCTTGGCGCAGCAGTTCAAGCTGGCGTACTTACAGGCGATGTGAAGGACGTTGTATTGCTTGACGTAACTCCGCTGTCCCTTGGTATTGAAACGGCGGGCGGCGTATTTACAAAAATGATCGACCGCAATACGACGATCCCGACAAGCAAATCGCAAGTATTCTCCACGTATGCTGATAATCAGCCAAGCGTTGATATTCACGTTCTGCAAGGCGAACGGCAAATGGCGGCGGACAACAAAACACTTGGCCGCTTTACGCTCGGAGACATTCCGCTGGCGCCGCGCGGAGTACCGCAAATTGAAGTTACGTTCGACATCGATGCCAACGGTATCGTGAATGTATCTGCGCTTGATAAAGGTACAGGCAAGAGCCAAAAAATTACAATCACTTCTTCCAGCGGCTTGTCCGATGATGAAATTGAGCGCATGATGAAGGACGCTGAGCTTCATGCAGAGGAAGACCGCAAGCGCCGCGACCTTGTTGAAGCGAAGAACAGCGGTGATCAGCTCGTATACTCAGTTGACAAAACGATCAAAGACCTTGGCGACAAAGTAGACGCTGCTGAAGTCGACAAAGCGAATGCAGCAAAAGAAAAAGTGAAAAAAGCGCTTGAAGGCGACAATCTGGAGGAAATCAAGGCAGCTACTGAAGAGCTGACACAAATCGTTCAACAACTGTCGATGAAGCTGTATGAGCAAGCTGCTCAGCAGCAAGGTGCTGAAGGCGGAGCAGGCGAGGCTGGCGGCGAGCCGAAAGGCAAAGATAATGTCGTAGACGCAGATTACGAAGTAGTAGACGACAAGAAATAATACCCGCACATAGACAAACGGTGTGCCGTCCGCTGGAGCTGGACGGCGCAGCCGTTTTTCGTCTGTATGGGTAGCAGGCTTAACTAGGAGACGGGGTGACCGAATTTGGCGAATAAACGGGATTATTACGAAGTGCTTGGCGTTGACAAAAACGCATCCGCGGAAGATATGAAGAAGGCTTATCGTAAGCTGGCGCGTGAATATCATCCGGATGTTAATAAAGCGGCGGATGCGGAGGAAAAGTTCAAAGAGGTTAAAGAAGCGTACGATGTGCTCAGCGACGACAGCAAGCGCGAGACTTACGACCGTTATGGACATGTTGATCCCAATCAGGGCTTTGGCGGCGGCGGAGCCGACTTCAGCGGCGGCTTCGGCGATATTTTCGATATGTTTTTTGGCGGCGGCGGCCGGCGCGATCCGAATGCGCCGCAGCGCGGCAATGATTTGCAATATACGATGACGATCGAATTTAAAGAGGCTGTGTTCGGGAAGGAAACTGAAATTACAATTCCGAGAACAGAATCTTGCGATACATGCGGCGGCTCAGGGGCGAAGCCGGGCACGAAGCCGGAAACGTGTACGGTTTGCCGCGGAACAGGGCAGCAGGAAGTGGTGCAAAATACACCGTTTGGCCGAATGGTGAACCGCAAAGCTTGTTCCAACTGCAGCGGCACCGGACGCACTGTGAAGGAAAAATGCTCAAGCTGTCATGGCGCTGGCAAAGTGAAGCGGCAGCGCAAAATCAATGTGCGCATACCGGCCGGCGTTGATGAAGGCGCGCAAATACGTTTGTCGGGCGAAGGCGAAGCGGGACAACGCGGCGGTCCGGCCGGCGATCTATACATTGTTATCCGCGTCAAATCGCATGAGTTTTTTGAACGCGATGGCGACGATATTTATTGCGAAGTGCCGCTTACTTATGCCCAGGCAGCGCTTGGCGATGAGATTGAGATTCCGACATTGACCGAAAAGGTCAAGCTGAAAATACCTGCCGGCACACAGACGGGAACGTATTTCCGTCTGAAGGGCAAAGGGGTTCCGCGTCTGCGGGGCTACGGCCAAGGCGACCAGCATGTCAAGGTTACGGTCGTTACGCCGACCCATTTGTCGGAGGAGCAAAAGGATCTGCTTCGCCAATTTGCCGGAATTGGCGGAGAGGCGACGCAAGAGCATCATGAATCGATCTTTGACCGGATGAAGAAAGCATTTCGCGGCGAGTAAATCTGGGGCCGCAGTAGTGCACGGGAGAGCTTCGGCAGCGCATACCGCTGCCGAGGCTTTTTTTACCACATAAGAATTTATAAGTTTCCAGGCTGTGCGGAAAAACAAATTCTTATTGGCGATAAAAACTACCTTTAAAAGCGGTTGCTCATCCTCGAATGACTTCGATAGAAGTTTTTCTCATACCCAACCGACGGCGTCAGCCGTTTCTTCTCTTCCAGCGCCATCTGTTGTAAAATAGAGGTTATATGCTGATGAACTGTAAGATGAACTAGGAGGCTGCTATTGTGAAATGGCATGAAATAACAGTTGCGACAACAGAGGAAGCAACGGAGATGATATCCAATTTTCTGCATGAGATGGATGCTGGAGGCGTGTCGATCGAGGAGTCCGGCACACTGAATAAACCGCGCGACACATCGCTCGGTCAATGGTATGAGCACCCGCTGAACGATATCCCTGAAGGTCAGGCGGTCATTAAAGGATATTTTTCGCAGGATGTCGACGCTGAGCAGGTCATGGCCCAAATTCGTCCGCGGATTGAGCAATTGCGCGAGTTTGATATCGATCCGGGCGATTTTGAAATTTCGCATGTGATCGTCGACGATGAGGACTGGGCTAACGCCTGGAAGCAGTATTTCAAGCCGATCCGCATATCGGAGAAACTGACGATCAAACCGACCTGGGAAGAGTACGAAGCTTCTCCCGGAGAGCTCATTATCGAGCTCGACCCGGGAATGGCCTTCGGTACCGGCACACACCCGACGACATCGCTTTGCCTTCGTACACTGGAGTCCGTCATTCGCGGCGGTGAAGAGGTAATTGACGTCGGTACGGGGTCCGGCATTCTGGCAATCGGCGCCGTCAAGCTGGGAGCGGCGCGCGTACTGGCGCTTGATCTTGATCCGGTCGCCGTTTCCTCGGCCAAGGAAAACACGACCCTTAATCAGCTTGAGGGGCAAATTCAAGTTGAGCTGAGTGATTTGCTGGGCGTGCTGCAAGCAGATGCGGAAGCTGAAGAAGCGCTCCATATCCGCGTGCCGGTTGATCTGGTGGTGGCGAACATTTTGGCCGAAATTATTTTGCTCTTCGTTGACGATGTTTTTGCCGCGCTGAAGCCCGGGGGCACCTATATTGCTTCAGGTATTTTCAAAAACAAGGAGCTCGATGTTGAAAAAGGGCTGGAGGCCGCCGGTTTCAAAATTGTCGACCGCCAGCGGGAGCAGGACTGGATTGCATTCGTTGCTGTGAAGCCGGAATAGCTTTTTTTTGCTGCACAGCTGCAGCAATGACTAAAATCGAAGCGGATCTGTGCAGGAGCGGATCTGGCTGTGAACAGGAGGCGCCTTTTTGCCCTTTCTAAGGTATCCGTTTGAACATTTGCCTTTTATTTTTCTCGTGATTATGATCGCCTTTACGGTTCATGAATTTGCCCACGCTTATTTCGCCTACAAGTTCGGGGACCGCACCGCATATGATGCGGGCAGGGTGACGCTTAATCCACGCGTCCATCTTGATATTTTCGGCACCATCCTGCTGCTGATCGCCGGTTTCGGCTGGGCCAAGCCGGTGCCGGTCAATCGCGGCCGTTTCAAATATCCGCGGCTGATGGGGATTATCGTATCGGCGGTAGGGCCGTTAAGCAATTTGCTCATTGCTGTGCTGGGGATTGTATTGGTCTATGTGCTGCAGGCAGCCGGCGTGTTTGAGGCGAGCTCTCCGGGCGTGTATAAAGCGTTGACCGTATTTTTTGAATATCTCGTATCGATCAATATGGTGCTGTTTGTCTTCAACCTGATCCCGCTGCCGCCGCTGGACGGCTACCGGATTATTCAAGATTTGGTGCCGGTTCATGTGCGGATCAAGATGGATCAAAATGTGCAGTGGGGAATGTTTATCTTTTTGCTCATCGTGTTTATTCCGCCACTGCGTGCTGTGACGCTGACACCGCTATTTCAAAATGCGAATTACATTATTGTGTGGGTTCAGCAGGTGTGCGAAGCTGTCTTCAGACCTTATCTGTAGATCGGCCGGGACGTTGCTGATGGCAAATGTTTAAAGTGCTGGCGCAACGGGAATAAAACGTGTATGATGAAGGTTAGAGTTTTTTTGAAATGAGAGAGGATTTAAGGCGACATGCAGCGATATTTTATACCGCCTGAGCAATTAGGCGAACATAGCGCCTTGCTTACTGGTGACGATGCGCACCATGCTGTCCGCGTTATGCGCATGGAGGCAGGGGATTGTGTAATCGTTAGCGATGGCGTTAGCCGTGCGGCGCTCGTACGGGCTGCTGCCGTCACGCCTTCCAGGGTGGAGGCGGACATCGTGGAATGGCTGCCGATGAACGGCGAGCCGCGCTGGTCGGTTACGGTGGCTCAAAGCTTGCCCAAGGGCGATAAGATGGAATTGGTCATCCAGAAAGGAACGGAAATCGGCGCAGCGGCGTTCATTCCCTTTCAGTCGGAGCGGATGATTGTTCAATATGACAGCAAGAAGGAAGCGAAGCGGATTGAGCGCTGGAGCAAGATTGCCAAGGAAGCCGCCGAGCAGGCGCACCGCAGCCGCATTCCGCCGGTAGCTGCAGTTCAATCTTGGCGCGGGCTGTTAGGCGAGATTGCGGGCTATGATCTTGTATTATTTTGTTATGAAAAGGAAAATGAAGCAGAGCAAGCAGGCTTGCGCGCTGCAATCCATGCATTCCGCAGTTCTCATCGGGCTTTAAGCGATAATGAGCTGAAAGTCATGCTTATCGTAGGGCCGGAGGGCGGCTTTACGGAGCGTGAGGCGGCAGAAGCGGAAGCGGCAGGCGCCGTGCTCGCCGGTCTCGGCAAGCGGATTTTACGCACTGAGACGGCAGCTTTGGTCGGACTCGCCTGCCTGATGTATGAATCCGGAGAAATGGGAGGCGTATGACGACAATGCCGTCAGTTGCTTTTTATACACTTGGCTGTAAAGTAAACTTCTATGATACAGAAGCGATATGGCAGTTGTTTAAGGAAGAAGGCTATGAACAGGTAGACTTCGAGACGAAGACTGCCGATGTATATTTGATTAATACATGTACAGTAACCAATACGGGGGACAAGAAGAGCCGGCAAATTATTCGGCGGGCGATTCGCCGCAATCCGGATGCAGTCATTGCCGTGACAGGCTGCTACGCCCAAACGTCGCCAGCGGAAATAATGGCGATCGAAGGGGTCGATTTAGTAATCGGTACACAGGACCGGGACAAGCTGATGGACTATATTCGCCAGATTCAGGCTGAGCGCAAGCCGGTTAATGCTGTACGCAATATTATGAAAACCCGCGAGTTTGAAGAGCTGGATGTACCTGATTTTGCAGACCGGACACGGGCCTTTTTGAAAATTCAGGAAGGATGCAATAATTTTTGCACATTTTGCATTATTCCGTGGTCGCGCGGATTATCCCGCAGCCGCGATCCGCAAAGCGTTATCGCACAGGCCGAGCAGCTGGTAGCGGCGGGCTATAAAGAAATCGTGCTGACAGGCATTCATACCGGCGGCTACGGCGACGATTTGGACAATTACAAGCTGTCCGATCTGCTGATCGATCTGGACAAGGTGGAAGGCCTTGAACGCATCCGGATCAGCTCGATCGAAGCAAGCCAGATCGATGATGAGATGATTGAGGTGCTGAACCGCTCCTCGAAAATGTGCCGGCATCTGCATATTCCGCTGCAGGCTGGCGACAACACCGTACTGAAGCGGATGCGGAGAAAATATACGGTTGAGCAGTTCGCCGAGAAAATTCGCCTTTTGCATAAGGCAATGCCTGGCGTAGCGATAACAACCGATGTCATTGTCGGGTTCCCGGGCGAAACCGAGGAAATGTTTGAGAACGGCTATCGGTTCATGGAGGAGCTTGGCTTCTCCGAAATGCATGTATTCCCTTATTCGAAGCGGACCGGCACGCCGGCCGCGCGGATGGAGGATCAGATCGACGAGGAAGTCAAAAATGAGCGCGTTCATCGGCTGATTGACCTGTCGGAACGGATGCAGCTCGCTTATGCCCAAAGCTGTGTGGGCGAAGTGCTGGATGTCATTCCGGAGCGCGATTATAAAGGCGCGCCGGGAACCGGCCGTTTGATGGGGTATTCCGACAATTATATTCAAGTGGTTTTTGAAGGCGACGAATCGCTTATTGGACAGCTGTGCCGGGTGAAAATAACGGAGGCCGGCGTCAATGAAAGCTTTGGCAAGCTGGTTCGGGTCATAGATGGCAGGACGCCAGCCATGGATGAGCAAGCTCCGCAAGGAACAGCGCTACAGGCTTAAGGCATCTGTCCAACAATGGCGATAGGAATTACAGCAAGGATTCTGCTTATTTCCGTCAAGCGGCGGGAAGGCCGAATCCTTGCTGTCGCTACACACAAAGACAAAGCTGGATTATGGAGGGATCATATGAAAGAGATATCGGCCGGCGGCGTCGTGTTTCGAAAAGTAGACGGCGAGCTGCAAATTCAACTGATCCAGGACCGTTACGGCAAAATTTCGCTGCCTAAAGGAAAGATGGAGCCGGGGGAAACAGTGGAGCAGACCGCATTGCGGGAGATCGCCGAGGAAACCGGCATGGAAGGCAAAATTATCGCACCAATTGATCAGATCAAATATAAATACAACCACGAGAAGCACGGAATGGTCGATAAAGAGGTTCATTATTATCTTGTGGAGGCTATCGGAGGCAAACTGCAGGCGCAGGTAGAAGAGATTCGCGGCGTGGAGTGGTTTGAACCGTCCGAAGCGTGGAGAAGACAGCGGCAATCCGGTTATCAGAACAATGACCGCATTTTATCGGGAGCGCTGGAGCTGCTGAATGTGGAGGTTAAATAGCCGCTGCTGCGCATCAGCGCATGCTGCTTGCCTGCTAACCGGCCTTGGAACAAGCGCAGGCGTTGTTATCGCTAACGGGGAGTCAAGCGCTGCAGGGCAGGCAGATAACACAGCGGCAGAGCCAGGAGCGAGCCAGCGATATTAAAGATGGTCTGAGCATGGGCGATTTGTGCGGCAGGCGAGTCGGTCAACCATTGCATCATATCGTGCAGTTGGCCGACCAGCGGTGCAAACAGCACCGCTCCGCCGACGTTTAGCGCAACGTGAGCCCAGGCGACATATTGGCCGGATTTCGTTCCGCCCAGCGATGCGAGTACGGCAGTTACGCATGTACCGATATTGGCGCCAATGACGACAGCGATCCCGATCGGGACTGGCATGACTCCAGCTGCAGCGAAGCCCATAATGATTGCGATGACAGCTGCGCTGCTGTGGACTGCGGCTGTGAGCACGATACCGGCGGCGAGCCCCCAAAGAACGCTGCTCTCGGCTTTTGTCAGGAAGAGGCTGAACAGGCCGCTCGCTTGCACAGCAGGCGAGACGGACTGCATCATCTTCATCCCTACGAGCAGCAGGGAAAAGCCGCCTACAATGACGGCTGCATTACGGACAGGCAGCAGCCAGCTGCCGGCCTGCAGGCTTGGCGAGCCGCCCGCCGCCCCCAGACGAACAGCGGATCGGCGGCGGGAGGGCAGCGCGGGCAGCAAGCCCGTTTCGCCGATGAGGACAGTGATGACCCATACGCAGAGTGAAAGCTCAAGCATTGGCAAGGCGAAGCTGCTTATATTCAGCCCGATCAGCTCGGTTGTCAGGCATGTGCCGATATTCGTGCCGAGCACGATGCCCAGCGTTCGCGGGAATGTAAGCAAGCCGGCGTTGACCAGACCGATTGACATGACCGTAACGGCCGTGCTGCTTTGCAGAACGGCCGTTGTTGCCGTTCCGACAACCATACCGTGTATAGGCGTTGCGGTGGAACGTTTTAAAATATGATCGAGATGTTTGCCGGCGCTGCGGTGTAAAGCCAGCTCCATCATTTTCATTCCCAGCATGAAGACGGCAAAACCGGCGAGCATTGGAACAAGGATGCTGTGTACCATCATGCAGCTCCTCCTTTATACAAGTTGTCGTTAGGATACATATGCTGCAATTGGTTCAAGCATGACAAGCGTGACAAGCCAGGCGACACTTGCAGGCGGATTGGACCGGGAAAAATGAATGACAGAAAGGCAGGGGGATCGATGACAGAGCGGGCAAAGGCAGTATTGAAGCGTGACCGCAAAAAACGGGTAGAGCAGGGACATCCCTGGGTGTACGGCAATGAAATCGAGCGGACGGATGGCGAGGCGGAAGTCGGCGGAATCGTTGACGTCGTCAATCATCAAGGGAAGTATTTGGCGAGCGGATACTGGAATCCAGAATCGCAAATTACAGTGCGAATTGTCTCCTATGAGCCGATCGCAGCGATGGATGAACAATTTTTTCTGACAAGGTTCAAGCAATGCGCCCAGCATCGCGAACGGTTTGTACGCTGGCGAGATTGCCGGCTCGTATACGGCGAGGCCGATTACTTGCCCGGTCTGATCGTGGATCGTTTTGGCGATGTGCTGGTCGTGCAGTTGTTGACACTCGGCATGGACAAATGCCGGGATGTGATCGTCCATGCATTGGCAGAGGTGTTTCAGCCGGCGGGCATATATGAGCGCAGCGATGTGTCTGTGCGGACGCTTGAAGGGCTTGAGGAGCGGACCGGCGTCTTGTACGGGGAATGCCCGCGCATTGTCGAGATTCGGGAAAACGGACTTTCGGTAGAAGTCGATATCGCGGAAGGGCAAAAGACGGGTTACTTCTATGATCAGCGGGAAAATCGCGCGTCGATCGCCCCGCTTATGCTCGGCTGGGGGGAGCGCAGCGGCATTAAGCTTGCGATGCGTCCGAAGTCCGAGGTACCGGAGGGAGCGGCCGGGCCAGGGTTCGGGTATACGACGTTTGTTCCCGTATCGCAGCTGAATGAGCCAAGGGAGTCTGAGGTGCTCGTCCCGGTCAATTCCAATGGCAAGGTCATCACCTTCCCATATTGGGATGGGGCAACGGTGCTGGAATGCTTTGCCCATACAGGGAGCTTTACACTCCATGCCTGCCAATACGGCGCCAAAAAGGTAACCTGCCTCGACGTCTCTGAGCATGCGATTGAGACGGCGCGCCGCAATGTAGCGCGCAACGGCTTTGAAGACCGGGTGGAGTTTGTTGTCGCAGATGCTTTTGCATATCTCCGCAGTCAGGTGAAGGGGCTGGAGGAGCGCGCCGAGCGTGGCCGGACAGGCAAATCGAAGACGGATACTTCAAAGCCGCTAAGCGGCGGAGGCCGCACCTGGGATGTCGTCATCCTCGATCCGCCGGCCTTTGCCAAGACGAAATCGGCAGTCGCAGGAGCGGTGCGCGGCTACAAAGACATCAATCTGCATGGATTAAAGCTGGTCAATGAGGGCGGTTATCTGGTAACGGCGAGCTGCTCCTATCATATGCGGCCCGATCTTTTTCTGGAAACGATTCATGCGGCAGCTGTCGACGCCGGAAAAATGCTGCGCCTAATCGAGTGGCGCGCGGCCGGCAAGGATCATCCGCAAGTGCTAGGCGTAAACGAAGGCCACTATTTGAAGTTTGCGATTTTTGAGGTGCGCAGCCGCTAGGACGCTGTGCGCGATATAGAAATGCCGCAGCCCCGTCAGACTTTTGATGGGGCTGTTTGGCGTGCCTGGCCATCGAGGTTTATATGAGCCCATAGTGACAAAAAGGCTGTCTCTAAGTAGTAAAAAGCTACATTTGGAGACAGCCTCTTCTTGTTATATGGCTTGCAGGGGCAATCATCCGTTTTTGCTTAGCCCCCGCATTTTGACGATGATTTTGCGAATGCTCTCCGTCGACAGATGATAGCGGCGTTCCAGCTCTGCGACGGTGCAGCCGCCTGCATAAGATAAGTATATTTCCTCATTGCGCCGGGCGATCAGCCGGCGTGTTCCGCTCTTTTCACCCCAGCCGACACGCTGTTCCTTCGTCTTGGGTATATAAACAAGCTCACCTTGAATATACGATTGCAATTCCTTCAGCAGCCTAGGGGGAAGCACATCTTTTCCATTTTTGTAGTTCACGATCAAAGTCCTCCTCAAATCGGTATGCATGTGTGTTGGTGTTCAAGACGTGAAAAATGTTCAATGCGTCCGCCTCCTTTTCGTAAGATTGAGATTAAAAAAGCACGATTATTCTGGCAATCGTGCATATCGCACAGTCGCATTCAGGACTGTTACATTTAGTATACGTGAAATAACAGCACAAAAAAAAGAAAAATATTCAAATTGGCTGCTAAAAATTTTGCAAAATAGGAAGGGAGGCCATTTACACGGCCTCCCTCTGTAATGGATTTCCGCCTAAACGGAAATCACCTCATAGTTCTGAATCAAGTTGATCAGCCTCCTTCCGCGCGTTTTCGTCGGCCCGACATCTCTATTAACGCATATAAACTTTGGCAGCGGCAAGCGAAAAAACAACTATAATTAAATTCTACTTGTAAAGTTTGCAGGCCGGCGGCAGCGGCGAATTATTTACCAGCCACAAAAACGAACATTTGTTTGTTTAAGTTGGTGAATGAATCGCTCCTCTATGATAGAATAAGAGAATCGAACAGCAGAAGGAAGGTGGATGCATGGCGCTGCGGTTTATAATTGGCCGCTCGGGAACAGGCAAGACACATCATTGCTTACATACGATTGTCGAACAAGTGAAAAGCGAACCGGACGGCCCTCCGTTAATTATGCTTGTACCGGAACAGGCAACGTTCCAAACCGAGTATGCCATGCTGGCAAACTCACAATTGCGGGGCATGATGCGGGCACAGGCGATGAGCTTTCGCCGGCTCTCCTACCGCGTCATGCAGGAGACGGGCGGTACGGCGCTTGTCCCGATTGGCGAGAACGGAAAAAATATGATGCTCTATAAAATCGTCAATCGGCTTGGCGATGAGCTGCAGCTGTTTCAGGGAGGAGAAACGCAGCATGGTTTTATCGACCGCCTCGGCCAGCTAATGACGGAGTGGAAGCGTTATGGCATCGATTCAGAACGGGTGAAACGCTATGCAGAAGCAGAAGGCAAAGAGGCCGGAGCCGCCAGCCCGCTGCTTGGCCGCAAGCTGCACGATCTGCAGCGGATAAGCGCTGAGCTGGAGCGGGAGCTTGCCGGGTTGTATATCGATGCGGAGGACTACTTAAGCTGGCTCGTGCAAGGGTTCGGCTCGGCGCCATCATTGAAGGGAGCGCGTATTTGGATTGACGGCTTCCACGGCTTTACGCCAAAAGAATACGAAGCGCTCGCGGCATTGATCAAGCATGCGGATGAAGTTACAATAGCGCTTTGTCTGGATCGCAATTATGAAGCGGAAGAGCAGCCTTACGAGCTGGAGCCGTTCCGTCCGACGGCCGAGACGCTAATCGCATTGAGGCAGTTAGCGGACAAGCATGGCGTTGAAGTCCTGCCGCCAGTTATGCTTGGGAGCAGCTTCCGGTTTTCCTCCAGCCCGGAGCTTGCGCATTTGGATAAGCAATATACTGCACGCAGACCACAGACGTTTGCTCAGTCAACCGGGCAGTATGACGGGATTTCGCTGCATGCCGCTTCCGGACGGCGGGCGGAAGTGGAGGCTGCGGCCAGAGATATCGTGCGGAGAGTAAGGGATGAACAGTGCAGATATCGGGATTTGGCTGTCATGGTGCGGGGCGCGGCGGATTATGCAGATTACATACAGACGATTTTTTCCGATTACGAAATTCCGTTTTTTCTCGATCAAAAAAATACGGCGCTCCATCATCCATTAGTTGAATTTATTCGTTCCGCACTTGAGATTGCGGTGCATGGATGGCGGTACGAAGCCGTCTTCCGCTGCATTAAGTCGGAGCTGCTGCTGCCGGAGGATGGCAGCGTGACGAGGGAAACCTATGATCTGCTGGAGAACTATGCGCTTGCTGCCGGAATTGACGGCAACCGCTGGCTGTCAGCCAGTCAATGGAAACCGCTTGTACGCGACACCTTGGAAGGCGAGCAGGTTGAAGCGGGCGAGCAGGAGAAGCTGGCTTTTCAGGCGATTTTGCTGGCGCGGGATGCTGTCGTGCCGCTGCTGCAATCCTTTGCCAAGGAGCTGAAGCGGGCGCCGGATGTGCAGCAAATGTGCGTCGTTACCTATGAACTGCTCATGCAAATTAATGCTCCGGATCGTCTGGAGCAATGGAGCAGAGAGGCCGAGGGGCGCGGAGAAACGCAGAAGGCGCGCGAGCATCGGCAAGTATGGGACGGTATATTGGACCTGCTGGATCAAATAACGGAGATGACGGGAAAAGAGCAGCTGCCGCTCGAGCTGTTTGCCGGGATGGTGGAGACTGGGCTCGAAAGCTTGCAGCTGGCCGCTGTTCCGCCATCGCTTGATCAAGTGCTTATCGGGAGCATGGATCGTACACGCTCCGGTCAGGTGAAGGTATGTTACCTGCTGGGAGCAACTGACGGTGTAATGCCGCAGCGTATACAAGAAGATGGGATATTGACCGAACATGAGCGGGAAGTATTGGATGACGGCGGCCTTGTTATGGCGCCCGGCGTCCGCCGCCGGCTGCTTGACGAGCGGTTTCTCATCTATAATGCCTTGACGACGCCAAGCGGACATTTATGGATTAGCTGGCCGTTAGCGGATGAAGAGGGGAAGAGCTTGCTGCCCTCTGAAGTGATAAGGCGCATGAAGCAAATGTTTCCCGGGCTGGCCGAGCGGCAGATTGCGCTTGAACCGGCAGCGGGAACGGCTGCAGACGAGCAGCTGGGCTTTATTGCGCACCCGGAACGGACGTTATCGTACCTCATTGTGCAATTGCGCAATTGGCGCCATAACCAGCCTGTGCTCCCATTGTGGTGGGAGGCCTACAATTGGTTTGCTGTGCGGCCGCAGTGGCAGGCAAGGCTTCACCATTTGATCCAATCGCTCGATTATACAAATCAGCCGGCCATGCTGTCCGCCCGGACGGCTGACCGCTTGTACGGGCAGCTGCTGCGCGGCAGCGTTTCCCGTCTGGAACGCTTTATTTCGTGCCCGTTTCAGCATTTTGCGAGCCACGGCTTGCGCCTTAAAGAGCGGGCGCTCTATAAGCTGGCAGCGCCGGATATCGGTCAGCTGTTTCATGCCGCACTGACCCGGCTGACGGAATCGCTGGGCGAGCGCTTGGGATCGCTGACAGCCGAACAAATTCGCGCGGAAGCCGCCCGTGTCGTCGATGAGCTTGCGCAGCGCCTGCAATCGCAAATTTTGTTCAGCAGCAGCCGCCATCAATATGTCGGCCGCAAGCTGCGGGATATTATTAGCCAGGCAGCGATTATTTTGGGCGAGCATGCCCGGCGGGCGAAGTTCCGTCCAGTAGGGCTCGAAATCGGCTTTGGCCCTGAGGGGCCGCTGCCGCCTGTGCGTATACCGCTTGGGAATGGCAGATTAATGGAGATGGTCGGCCGGATCGACCGGGTCGATGCCGCCGAAAGCGAGGACGGCCTGCTGCTGCGCGTCATTGATTACAAATCGGGGGCGAAGCAGCTGCGTCTGGAGGAGGTTGCCTACGGACTGGCTTTGCAAATGCTGACTTATCTCGATGTTTTGCTTGAAGGAGCGCCGGATTGGCTCGGCCAGCCGGCGAAGCCGGCAGGGGTGCTGTACTTCCATGTTCATAACCCCCTTATCTCAGCCGCAAACCCGCTGCCTGCGGATAAAGCGCGAGCCGAGCGGCTGAAGCGCTTCAAATTAAAAGGGCTGGTCCGTGCGGACGCACTGACGGTGCAGCTGATGGATGACGAACTGGAAAGCGGCTATTCCGAACTGTTGCCGATCGGGCTTAAGAAAGACGGCGGTTTCTACAGCAGCTCGACAGTGGCGAGCGATGAGCAGTGGGGACTGCTGCGCAAATCGGTTCGCAAGACGCTGAAACAAATCGGCGAGCGTATAGCCGGAGGCGATGTCGCAGTAGCTCCTTACCGCCTGGGCGGCAAAACGCCGTGTCAATTTTGCGCCTATAAGCCGGTTTGCCAATTCGACCCTTTGGTGGAAGGCAATGATTTTGCCAAGCTGCGCAAGCCTGGCAAGGATGAAGTATGGGAGCTGCTGACCGCTGGCATTGAAGAAGGGGTTGAACAATGATGAGCCAAGCAGATACATTGGTTATCGAGAAACCGGCAGGCAGCATATGGACTGACGATCAATGGAAGGCGATTGCGGCCGGCGGGCGCAACATTCTGGTTGCCGCGGCGGCAGGCTCGGGCAAGACGGCTGTGCTCGTTGAACGGATCATTCGGAAAATTTCATCCGATACGGACGTTGACCGTTTGCTGGTAGCTACTTTTACGAAGGCGGCCGCCGCGGAAATGAAGGAGCGGATCCGGATCGCGCTCGAGAAAGAACTGCACAAAAATCCGGAATCGGAGCATTTGCGCAAGCAGCTGGCGCTTATGGGACGGGCGTCCATTACAACCCTCCATTCCTTCTGTCTGGATGTCATCCGCAAATACTATGCGCTTGTCGGACTGGATCCCGGCTTCCGGATTGCCAACGAGACGGAAGCCGAGCTGCTGCGAATGGACGTGCTGGACGCACTGTTCGAGGAGCGGTATGCGGAAGCGGGAGAAGAAGGCGGCGGTTTTGCGGAGCTTGTGGAGCGTTACGGGGGAGAGCGGGGGGATGAACCGCTCTATGCGCTTGTGATGAAATTGTATGATTTTGCGCAAAGCCACCCTTGGCCGGAATTATGGCTGCAAAACATGGCGGACAGCTACGAGCTCGCCAGTGCCGACGAGCTGCAGCATACCGAATGGGTGCGCAGCTTAAGCGGATCGGTGGCGATGTCGCTTGACGGCGCGGAGCAGCTGCTTGCGCAGGCGATGAAGCTTGCGCAGCAGCCGGACGGTCCGGATGCCTACGGCGCGACTTTTGAAGAGGACTTGATGCAAGTGCGTGCTTTGCGGGAGCTTGTCAGCAGCCGGCCATGGAGCGAGTGGTATTCGGCCTTCGGCGGCTGCGCGTTCGGCAAGCTCAAAAGCCAGAAGGCGGGCACAGCCGATAAGGAGCTGCAGGAGCAGGCCAAGGAGTTAAGAGAATCGGCCAAAAAAATTGTAGCTGACCTGCAGAATGGAATTTGCGGCCGCCCGCCGGAGCAATTTGCTGCCGAGCTGAAGGAGCTTGCCCCGCTCATGCATACATTATCAGAGCTTGTGGCAGAATTCGGCAGAAGGTTTGCGGCAGCGAAGCAGGAGAAGGGGCTGCTAGATTTCGGCGATATGGAGCATTACTGTCTGCGCATTTTGCGTTCGCCCGACTCTACGGCCGATCAGGTCGTGGCGTCGGCGGCGGCGCTGGAATATCAGGCGCAGTTCGACGAGATTTTACTGGACGAGTATCAGGATACGAATATGGTGCAAGAAGCGATTGTATCCTTAATTTCACGCCCCGGACAGGGCAATCGCTTTATGGTTGGGGACGTTAAACAAAGTATATATCGATTTCGTTTGGCTGAACCGAATTTATTTTTACGCAAATATAAAGCATACACTTCCTCTTTCGAGGAGATGCAGAAGGATAGCCCGGCTGGCGAACACGGGCTGCGCATCGATCTGGCGCGTAATTTTCGCAGCCGGGATGAAGTGGTTGACGGCGTTAATGCGGTGTTCCGCGCGATTATGCGCGAATCGGTGGCGGAGCTGGATTATGACCGGAGCGCAGAGCTCGTGTGCGGCGCTTCTTATCCGGCCGCTGATGACGGCGGACCCGCAGAACGCTATGCGGTGGAGATGGCGCTGCTCGACCGCGGCAGCGGAAACGATGATGAAGAAGAAAAGGCGGGGGCCGGTGATTCCGGGGAGGATGCCGCTGCGGCGGCGGATGAGGAGGAGCGGCTGACGGCAGAGGAGCTGCAGACAGTGCAGCTTGAGGCAAGATGGATTGCCGAGCGCATCTTGGAGATGAAGCGCGGCGACAGCCTTCAGCCGTATGACGGCAAAAAAGGGAGCAAGCGGCCGCTTGCCTGGCGCGATATCGTCATTTTGCTGCGGGCGGACAAGCAGTGGGCGCCGATTATGATTGAAGAGCTGCAGGCTCGCGGCATTCCTGCCTATGCCGAGCTGAGCAGCGGCTATTTTGAAGCGACGGAAGTAGAGACGATGCTGTCCCTGCTGCGCGTCATTGACAATCCCTATCAGGATATCCCTTTAGCCGGGGCGCTCAGATCGCCAATCGTAGGCCTGACGGCCGAAGAGCTGGCGCTGATTCGCATCTCGGGCGGCCGCACCGTCTATTTTTCCGCGATACGGACGGCGGAGAATGATCCGGATATGCCGGAATCGCTGCGCGGCAAGCTGACTGCTTTTATGGACAAGCTGGAGCGCTGGAGAACGGCTGCCAGACAAGGAGCGTTGGCTGAGTTGATCTGGTCTGTCTTTCGCGAGACCGGCTATTACGATTTTGTCGGCGGCATGGCAGGCGGACTGCAGCGTCAGGCGAACCTGCGCGCTTTATATGACCGGGCTCGCCAGTACGAAGCAACTTCGCTGCGCGGCTTGTTCCGTTTTTTGCGTTTTATTGAGCGCATGCAGGAAAGCGGCGGCGATCTTGGAACGGCGAGAGCGCTTGGGGAACAAGAGGATGTTGTCCGCATTATGACGATTCATAAGAGCAAGGGGCTGGAGTTTCCGGTCGTCTTTGTGGCCGGCTTAGGCAAAACGTTCAACCGCCGCGATCTCACCAGTCCGTTTCTAATGCATAAGGAGCTTGGCTACGGGCCGCGTTTCGTTGACGCCGATATGCGCGTCAGCTATCCTAGCCTGCCGTTTCTGGCGATCAAGGAACGGATGAATATGGAGACGCTTGCCGAGGAAATGCGCATTCTGTATGTTGCCCTTACGCGCCCGAAAGAAAAAATGATCCTGGTCGGCACAGCGGCGGATGCGGCCAAGCAGCTGCAGCGCTGGCAAGCGGCGCTTGATTCGTCCGGCCAGTTGCCGGATTTCCGCATTGCCAAGGCACAGCGGTTTTTGGACTGGCTTGGGCCGCTGGCAATGTGCGGTCATATTCCGGTAACCTTGGCAACGAACGCAGCCGAGGTTGAACATTCAGCAAATGTCATATACAAGCCGGTGTTCGGGCAGTGGCAGACCGGCATTGTACCGGCCGCCTTGCTTAGCCGGGAAGCAGCTGCCGCCGCTGAGATTAACGAAGCGTCAGAATCGGGATTTGCAGCCAGACTTGCGCTGGTTAGAGAGCTTATACCGGTTGAGGAGAACGCGGAAGAGCAAAGCGAGCTTGAACGGCGCTTGAGCTGGCGCTATCCGCACTTCGCTGCTACTGCGATGGCCGCCAAAACCTCGGTTACGGAGATGAAGCGGCTTCATGCAGACAAGCTGGCTGACGATGAGCAGCCGGGAGAGCAGCTTGCGGAGGCCGGCTTTGCAGCGATGCAGACCGGGGCAGCGGCGGATTGGACGTTCCGTCTGCGGCGGCCAAAATTTATGGAAGAGCGTGCCATTACGCCGGCAGAGCGCGGCACGATCAGTCATCTGGTCATGCAGCATCTTCCGCTTGACCGGGATGAGGTAACTGAGGAAACGGTAAGGCAGACGCTGGGTATTCTTGTAGAGCGCAAAATGCTGACAGCTTTGCAAGCGGAGTCCGTTCAGCCGGGTGCGATTGCTTCATTTTTTAAGGAAGAGGTCGGGCGAAGGCTGCTGCGCGCCGGCTGGATCCGCAGAGAAGCTCCGTTTAGCTGCACTTTTCCGGCTTCGCAGGTGCACTCGCACCGCCTGGGCGGGGAGTTGTCCCCTGAAGCGGGCAGTGAGCCGATTCTGGTGCAGGGCGTCATCGACTGCCTGTTCGAGGATGAAGACGGTCTTGTACTGCTGGATTACAAGACGGACCGCATATTCAACGGACGATGGGAAGAGGCGGCGGAGCGCCATCGTTTTCAGCTGACGCTGTATGCCGAGGCGATCAGGCATATTTTGGGCAAGCAGGTGGCGGCGTGCTATGTGTTCTTTTTTGACGGTGGAAAAACGATTCAATTATTTTAAAAGGCAGTATTGGCTGCGGGGGTGGGAAAATGCGGATATTGCATACGGCGGATTGGCATTTCGGCCGTACGCTTGAAGGGCGAAGCCGGCTGGAGGAGCAGGCCGCGTTCGTCGATGAGCTGACGTCCATCGTGCGCGATGAAGGGATTGACCTTGTTTTGCTGGCTGGAGACGTCTATGATTCAGTAAATCCGCCGGCGGCCGCGGAGCAGCTGTTCTATGAGGCGATGGCCCGGATTGCGGACGGAGGCAGGACAACAATTGCCGCTATTGCCGGCAATCACGACCATCCGGAGCGGGTAGCAGCCTCTTCGCCGCTCGCGGCTCGCAGCGGAATCCGTCTGATTGGGATGCCGGCGGCTGAGCCGCTCGTGATCAACATCGCGCGTACAGGGGAGCAGGCGGTTATTGCCGCGCTGCCTTACCCGTCAGAGGCGCGGCTGCGCGAGCTGCTGAGCGAGGATACAGATGAAGGGACGCTGCGCAGCGCGTATTCGGAACGGGTAGGAGCGCTAATGAAAGGTTTGGCGTCTCATTTCAGAGCCGATACGGTCAACCTGGCGATGAGCCATATTTATGTACTAGGCGGGGCCGAATCCGATTCGGAGCGGCCGATTCAAGTCGGCGGCGCCTATACGGTCGATCCCGCGGCACTGCGAATTGGAGCGCAGTATACGGCGCTTGGACATTTGCATCGCCCGCAGCGCGTTGCCGGCGATGAGACGATCAGATACAGCGGCTCGCCGCTTGCCTACAGCTTCTCGGAAGCCGGACAAGCAAAATCGGTTACTATTTTTGATGCTGCTCCCGGAGTTCCGGTTGCGCCGCGTGAGCTGCTACTCAATTCAGGAAGGCCGCTGGTGCGCTGGGATGCGAGAGGCGGTCTGGCTGAGGTGCAGCGCTGGATTGAGGAGGGGCGCGACGAGCGCGGCTGGATCGAGCTCGATATATGGATGACTGAGATGATGACCATGCAGCAGATTCAACAGCTCCGCAAATTGCGGGACGGGTTTATTCATATTCGGCCCGTTTATCCGGAAATGACGGAACATCAGGGAGAGCTGGAGCGGCCGCGTGAAGAGCTGCCTGCCGATGAGCTGTTCCGCCGCTTTTATAAAAAGCAGACCGGCGGGGCAGAGGCGGAGGCGGAGCTGGTGCAGCTTTTTCTCGAGTTGATAGCCGATGAGCCGGACGGCTTAGGCGATGGTGAAGAGTGCGTGAAGGGAGGAGAGGGGCTATGAAGCCGCTGAAGCTCCGTTTAAGCGGTCTGCAAAGCTACAGAGAGCAGCAGGAAATTGATTTTGAGCGGCTATGCGAAACCGGAGTGTTTGGTATTTTCGGACCGACAGGGAGCGGAAAATCCAGCATTCTCGATGCAATGACGCTAGCGCTGTACGGCAAAGTGGAGCGAGCGGCAAGCGGTACACAGGGCATTATGAATCAGGGGGAAAATAAGCTGGCGGTCTCCTTTTCATTCGAGCTGAGCGGCGCGGGCGAGATTAAGCGCTACCGTGTCGAGCGTCAATTCAAACGAAGCGGCGAAGTGACCGTAAGCAATACATTAAGCCGGTTTGTCGAGATTACAGCGCAAGGGGAGGCCGTTTTGGCCGATAAGCTGGCTGATGTGACGCGCGCGGTAGAAGAGCGGATCGGCCTGAACATGCAGGATTTCACGCGCGCGGTCGTGTTGCCGCAAGGAAAGTTTGCCGAGTTTTTGTCGCTTACAGGCAAGGACCGGCGGCAAATGCTGCAGCGGCTGTTTCGCTTGGAGCGGTTTGGCGACGGCCTGGCGCTCAAGCTGAATCTGCGGTTGAAGGCATCCGACTCCTCGCTGCAGGAAGCGCTGGCCGAGCAGCAAGGCTTGGGCAATGCTTCGTCTGCGGCGGTAGCTGAGGCGGCTGAACGCTTTCAAGCGGCGGGAGCGCTTGCGGCTGAAGTGAAGCGCGAGCTGGATGACGCTGAGAAGCAGCATGCGGAACGGCTGGATGTGCGCGAGCGGCAGGAAGCACTACGGCTGCAGGAGGCGGAGCAAAGCAAGCTGATTGCCGACGCTCCCCGCATTGCCAAGCTGGAGCAGGAACTTACGCGATTAGCGGCCGCCGAGCGAGTCATGCCGGTGCTCGATGCAGCTGCAAGCGCGCTGGAAGCGCAGCAGCTGGCGGTAAAACGCCGTGAAGCGGCGGTTCATGTCTATGAGGAGTGCAAGGAGAAAGCAGAGACGGCAGCGGCGGCATGGACAGCGGCAGCAGCCGAAGCATCAGATGCCGAGCCCAAACTCGCACAGCAATTAGAGCGCCTGGGAGAAGCGGTGCGCTTGGAAAACGACTGCGCTCTGCTTGCGGAGCAAGCTGCGGAGACTGAGCGGCGCGGACAGGAAGTAACGGCACGTATATCCGGCCTGCGCCAGCAGCTTGCAAAGTCAGAAAGTACAGAGCAGCGGGCAATCATCAAGCAGGATGAATTGAAGGTGGAATTGAAGCTGGCCGAGCTGACCTCCGCTGAGCGTGAACGCCGCTCCTTAATGAGCAGGCAGTTGCTGCAGCTGGAGGGTGCCAGAGCGAGACTTGAAGCGGTAAGACAAGAGACGCTGGCTGAGTCCGCCCGGCTTGCAGAGCTGACTAGCCGCTATCAAGTTGTGGCCGCCGAGCATTCGGCTCTCGTGGGTGCGCTTGCCGGCAGCCGGCAGCAGCTGCTGCCCTTTAGTAAAGAAGTCGCGGCGCTGGAGGAAGTGCTTCTCGCTGCAACGGATAAATTGCCGGCTATGCTGGAGCTGTCCCGGAAGGCGCAGGCAGAGGAGGAGCGCGCACAGCTCGCCGAACGACTGGCTGCAGGCTTGCGCGAAGGAGCCCCGTGTCCGGTATGCGGCTCCTGTGAACATCCAAATCCGCATGTGCGGCAAGCCGTTTCTTCCCCTATCGAAGCTGCCGAAGCGGCAATGTGGGAGGGCTTGCAGCTGCAAACGCAAAGACTGCTGCTCCAGCTTTCGCCTTTGCGTACAAGATCCGATGCAGCGCTGCAGCGTCTGGCGGACGATTTGCCGGATGAAACGATCGTATGGGACGGTAATGTCATGCAAAACGAGGCTGCGGCAGCTTACGAGTCAGCGGCGCAGCATCTGGCAATCGCGGAGTATCATTCGTCGGCAGGCGGCTTATATGAACGGTTTGTTGCCGAAGCCACTGATGCGATCGAAACTTTCGGGCAGCAATTGAACGAACACGAGGAGCGGATAAAGCGGCAAAGGCAGCAGCTTGCCGAGCTTTCCCGCCGCTGCGAAGCGGCGCTGGCGGCAAAGAATACGCAAGCTGCCCTGCATGCCGGCATTGCTGGGCGGGAAAACCAGCAGCGGCTGGAAATGGATGCATTGTTGGCGCAATGGTCTCAAGCCTTCGGCCCGGAGGTGCAGCCTGAGCAGGCGCAGCAATTGCTTGACGGCTATGAGGCGCGCGAGAAGAAAGCCGAGGAGCTGCGCGTACGGATTGAGCGCAGTGTAACGTTCATTGAGGATACGAAGCGGCAATTGGTGCAGCTGCGGGAGCAACTGCAGGAAACGAGGCTCGCGGAAGTGGAGCTTCAATCCAAGCTGGATAGTCTGCGGCAGCAGCTGCAGGAAAAGAACGAGCGGCTGGGTGCATTGACAGGGGGCTCTCCTGCCCGTCAACTTATACAAGCGGTTGAACAGCAGCTTGCCGCGCTGAAAGGGAGGGTGAAGCGTCTGCAAGCGGACCATGAGGCAGCGCAGCAGTCGCTGCAAGCTGCGGCGGAGTCCAGAAGCGCAGCGCTCGAAGGTGAGCAGGCGGCAGTGCGCCGTCAGCAGGAAACGGCTGAATTGTTGCAAGCGGCGATGGCCGCTTCGCCATTCGAGCAGGCGGGCGAGGTGGCCTCCCTGCGTCCATTGCTGGCTCAGCAGGAAGCGATGATCGCAGAAGCGGCTAAATTTCGCGAGCAGGAGCAGCATCTGCAGGCGCGGCTGGCGCTGCTGCGTGATCAGTTGGCTGGACGGTCAGTTACTGAGGAGGAATGGCAAGTGGCAGTTGACAGATTGGGGCAGGCAAAGGTCAGGCACGAAGCGGTTGTACAGCAGGCTGCCAAAAGCGAGCGGGATTGGGAAGAGCTGAACAGGAAAAATATACGCTGGGAAGAGCTGGAGACAGTTCGGTCCAGAATGGAAGCTTTAAGCGGCAGATTAAAAGCGCTGCAAACCGTTTTCCGGGGAAATGCGTTCGTGGAATATGTCGCCGAAGAGCAGCTTGTCCAGGTATGCCGGGCGGCGTCGGAGCGGCTAGGCTTTCTGACAAAGCGGCGCTACGCTTTAGAGGTTGATTCCGGCGGAGGCTTCGTTATTCGGGACGATGCCAATGGCGGACTCCGCAGGCCGGTATCGACGCTGTCTGGCGGCGAAACCTTTTTGGCTTCATTGGCGCTTGCGTTGGCATTGTCCGGTCAAATTCAGCTGCGGGGCAAATATCCGTTGCAATTTTTCTTCTTGGATGAAGGCTTCGGCACGCTCGATCCGGAGCTGCTTGAGACTGTCATTACTGCCTTGGAGAAGCTGCACCATGAGCGGCTGGCAGTCGGGGTAATTTCTCATGTTCCCGAGCTGCGGGCGCGGCTCCCTCGCCGGTTAATCGTCACCGCAGCCGAGCCTTCCGGCCAGGGAAGCTCGGTACTGCTTGAAAGCATGTAAACGATACAAACGTTCATGAGACCGTCATTGCATCTTTGGATGAAAAACGGTAATTTAAAAGGAGTATGCATGAAGGGGGAGCGTTTGTGAGTCAGCAGTTTAAAGAAACAGAAACAAAACGTACATATTTTGTACCGGCCTTACTGCTAATTATTTTGCTCAGTGTGATAGGCAATGTTGTATTGTACAGTAAGATGATCACATATAAGCAGGAGGAGCGCTCCGCTCGCGGGATATCCATAATTGAGTCAGGGATGGCAGCCAAGGAGCATTTTAGGGCGGTCATCGCTAATGTTCGTCTATTGCTGGAAGATGAGAGCATGCCTGCCCGAATAAGCGCCAAGAGCAAGCTGGCATTTGCTTATGGTGCTGCCGGTGACGTGGAGCGGTTTGTTGCAGAGGCTGAGCAAAATAACGCAGAGCCGTTTAAATATGCTCACCGGGATACGGCCGCTTTTCTTGCCGAGGCGGGTCAGACGCTCACTCAGCTGGGGGCGCATGAAGGCAAGCTGACCTCGGAAGAGCGGCAGTATTTGCAAATGATCGAAGAGATCTATGTGAAGCTGGAAGAGGCGGTCAAAGCGTTCGATTATGACGAATCTACGATGACGTCGTCGATTGCGCTTACGGTTCAAGCAGGCGGCAAGTGGGTGGAGATGGCAGGCAAGCTGGTCGAGGCTATGAATGAGCCTAAACAGCTGAAGGTACAATTTTAAGCAAAGAAAAAGCCATCTTGCTGCAGTGGGCAACTAAGCGGGATGGCTTTTTTGCGTGAGTGTGAAGGGGAATTTGTCACAAAACACAACATTGCCCGGAAAGTCCGCGGGATTTTAGCAAGCAAAGGCTGCTCGAAGACAATCGAGCAGCCTTTGTTGTAGTTATCGCGGGTTTACAAGCTAACCCGACGAGCCGTGACAAATTTTGGTTCCCAATAGGACGAGGTCATATCGGCAATGGAAACGCCCTTGCTGGACGCGCTATGTAAAATTTTGTTGTCGCCGATATAGATCGCGACGTGGCTGATGCTTTTGCCGTTTGTTTTAAAAAATACGAGGTCACCCACGCTCAGCTCGCTTTTCTCTACCTTTTCCCCGACGAGTGCCTGGGAAGATGTTGTACGCGGCAAGGAAACTCCATTTTGCTTGAATACAAACTGTGTAAACGAAGAGCAATCGAATGAAGAGGTGGATCCGCTTTCAGCCCCGAATTCGTATGGAGTTCCGATATATTCTTTGCCGGTTGAGACCAAATCCAGAGTTTCGTCAGTAGCGGCTTCTGTTTGTGCTGCTCCTAATGTAAGTGCAGCGAAGCTGATTGAAGATAAAATAACCAATTTTTTGAAGAGGGTTTTTGTTCTCATAGTTCGCAGTATATCCTCCATTTGGAATCCAGATTCATATATTTTTCATCAACAATTCGCGTCATAAGCTTTGTGACAACAGTATACCACGAAAAAAAATACTTATTTTTCCACGAAGAGCGTAAACGGACGGGTGACAAAGGTTGCAGTCTTTTTATTAGATTTGAATTAGAAAATTCTCATCTTTTGTCCGGTTTTGGAATGCTTTTTTTATAATGGCCGTTTTTAACGCATTTTACTTGCAGATCTCATGGACGTTCGGCATTTTTTTCGATATGATTAATGTATAAGAAATCGCGCACCATTTATAATTGAGGGGGTTTTGATGATGTCTTGTATTTTTTGCAAAATCATCGCAGGCGAGCTGCCATCCAATAAAGTGTTTGAAAATGAACGTATTGTCGCTTTTCACGATATTCAGCCAGCGGCGCCGGTACATATTTTGATCATTCCGAAAAAACATATTCCGACGATGAATGATGTGACGGCAGAGGATGATGCGCTGATCGGCGAGCTGTTTTCCGTGGCGCGCCAATTGGCAAAGCAGCTGGGGGTTGACGAATCCGGCTACCGCCTGGTAAATAATTGCAACCCGGACAGCGGTCAGCTTGTCTACCACTTGCACATTCATTTGCTTGGCGGAGAGAAATTGTCGATGTCCATAGCCTAACAGAAAAAATGGATAGAAATGTGTTAAAGAGCGCCGCTCAAAGTTGACACTGGCTTTCCTTATGACATATAATGTAGTTTGATAAACCGTGTATGTTTTTCTTGGACGGTCTGTTTTCGGAGGGAGGGAAAACTGGTGTCTGAAACAAAAGTTCGCAAAAACGAGACAATCGATGCTGCACTCCGCCGCTTCAAGCGCTCTATCGCAAAGGATGGCGTATTGGCCGAGGTGAAGAAACGCAAGCATTATGAGAAGCCTAGTGTCAAGCGCAAGAAAAAGTCCGAGGCTGCGCGTAAGAGAAAGTTTTAGGAGGATCCTTCCACAATGAACCTTAGCGAACGATTGAACGACGATATGAAGCAAGCGATGAAAAATCAGGAGAAGTTCAAATTAACGACGATTCGAATGATTCGTTCATCGATCAAGAATCTGGAGATTGATTTGAAACGTCCTCTTGACGATAATGAAGTCCTTGACATACTCAGTCGGGAGATCAAACAACGTAAAGATTCCCTCCAAGAATTTAAAAAAGCCGGCCGCGACGATCTTGCGAAAGATATCGCAGCAGAAATTGAAATTATTAGTGTATACCTGCCCGACCAGCTTACCGAGGAAGAGATCAAAGTGATTGTTCAGCAGACCCTCCAGGAAACCGGTGCTTCTTCGAAAGCCGAGATGGGGAAAGTCATGGCAGCCCTGATGCCTAAAGTTAAAGGGCGTGCTGATGGTAAACTAGTAAATACGCTTGTGCAGCAATTTCTGCAATAACATAGGCTTACAGCCAAACACTCCCTTAATGGGAGTGTTTTTGCGATTTGGCGCGGATCTGCGGGAGCGGATCCGTTATTTGTGTTGACATCTCACCGGCTTTGGGCCAGAATAAAGCGGGATTAGCATAATAAGATATATTATTTAAGGAAGAGGGCGACATTTGTGCTTCAGACTGAAAGAGTCAGGAGCGGGATAGAATGAGCCACTGCCCCCGGTTCGTCTAAAAATGAAACGTTGCGGACGATACTGCGTAGTAGTATATATGGCGAAAATGTGAACTGCTTCGTGAACCGCAATCAATATTAGGAGGTGACAGCATTGAAACGATCAGTTGCATTCATTAATAAGCGGCTTCTCCGCGCCATGTTGCTAATGATGAGTGTGTTGATGGCGATGGCGGCTCTCGCTTCCGCCGTATCCGCCGAATCGAAAGCTGCGGGGCCTGCAGTATATGTCATTCATGCAGAGCAGACGATCGAATCCGGATTGGAATCGTATTTGAAACGGGCATACAAGGAAGCGGAAGAGGCCAGTGCCGAACGGGTTATTTTAGTTTTGGATACATTCGGGGGAGAGATTGGCAGCGCTCAGCAAATCGGCGAGCTGCTGCGTAACAGCAAAGTTCCGACTACTGCTTTTGTAAAAGGCAAAGCATTCTCGGCGGGCACTTATATTGCCTTGAATGCCGATCAGATTGCCATGCAGGATAACAGTGCTATCGGCGCAGCGGCGGTCGTCGACGGCCAAGGGAATTTGATTGAAAATCCGAAGACCATTTCGGCCTGGACGAAGCTGATGACCGAGGCGGCCAAGCTGAACAACCGCAACACCGATGTTGCGGCGGCGATGGTCGATCCGAACTTGAAAGTAGATATAAAGGAACTGGGCAAAACAAAGGAACGCGGAGAAATATTGTCATTGTCGACAGATGAAGCGTTACAGGTAGGCTATGCCGAGTTTAAGGCTTCATCCATCGAAGAGGTGCTGCGGCATCTTGATTTGTCCGGCCGCACAGTTGTTGAAGTGGGCCATACCTTTTTGGAGCAGCTTGGACAGTTTCTGACATCGCCAATTGTCAAAACTTTGCTGCTGATTCTCGGTATTGCCGGCGTTGCGATCGAATTGATCGTGCCGGGCTTCGGCATTCCGGGCATTATCGGGATTATTGGTTTCGGGCTTTATTTCTTTGCGCATTATATTATCGGTTTTGCGGGCATGGAGGATGTCGTGCTCTTTGTTCTGGGCATTGTGCTGCTTATAAGCGAGCTATTTGTATCCAGCTTTGGCATATTAGGCATACTTGGCTCGGCTTCGCTTATCGCCGGTGTCGTAATGGCCTCTCCCAATGCGGAAAGCGGGCTTTGGTCATTGCTTGCGGCATTGATCGCAGCGGCGATCGTCGTATTTTTTGTCGCCCAGCGCTTCAAGAGCCGCGGGGTATGGAACAAATTTATTTTGCGCGATTCTCTTACGACAGAGGAAGGCTATGTATCCAACGAAAACAAGGTGGAACTGCTCGGCCAGGTTGGCCAAACCTTGACACCGCTTCGTCCGGCAGGTACAATGCAACTCGGCGACGAACGGATTGATGTCGTAACATCAGGCGAATTTATTGCCGCTGGCACGCGGGTTGAGGTAATTAAGGTTGAAGGTACGCGCGTAGTTGTGAGACAATGCCAGTAGCAAAGCTTGAACAATAGACGATGGAGGGATTTATGTGGATTTGGATCCGACGATAATGATTGTTATTATTGTTGTACTGGCGCTTATTGCGCTGTCCGTGTTTCTTAGCTTTTTCCCGATTATGCTCTGGATTTCCGCGCTAGCGTCCGGAGTTCGGATCGGGATCATTACACTTGTGGCCATGCGCTTGCGCCGCGTTGTGCCAAGCCGGATCGTCAACCCGCTGATCAAGGCGACCAAGGCCGGTCTTGGGTTAACGATCAATCAGCTTGAAAGTCACTTTCTGGCAGGGGGCAATGTCGACCGTGTCGTTAATGCGCTCATTGCAGCGCAGCGCGCTAACATTGAACTTGAATTCGAACGCGCCGCGGCGATCGATCTGGCCGGCCGGGATGTTCTACAGGCCGTGCAGATGAGCGTTAATCCGCGCGTTATCGAGACGCCTATCGTTGCGGCAGTTGCCAAGGACGGCATCGAGGTTAAAGTTAAAGCACGCGTCACGGTGCGCGCCAATATCGACCGCCTGGTCGGCGGCGCAGGAGAAGAGACGATTATCGCCCGGGTCGGCGAGGGGATCGTTACGACGGTCGGTTCCTCGGACTCACACAAGGATGTACTGGAAAATCCGGATATGATTTCGCGCACCGTTCTTGGCAAAGGGCTTGATGCAGGCACGGCGTTTGAAATTTTGTCCATCGATATCGCCGATGTGGATGTAGGCAAAAATATCGGCGCTCATCTGCAAACGGAGCAAGCCGAAGCGGACAAACGGATCGCTCAGGCAAAAGCCGAGGAACGCCGGGCAATGGCTGTCGCGCAGGAGCAGGAGATGAAGGCAAAAGTCGTCGAAATGCGCGCCCGCGTTGTCGAATCGGAATCGCAAGTGCCGCTTGCTATGGCCGATGCGCTGAAAAGCGGAAAAATCGGCGTTATGGATTATATGAACCTGAAAAATATCGAAGCCGATACGCAAATGCGCAGTTCAATCGGCCGTCCGGAGGGAACATCTCAGAACGAGAAGGAAGATCGCTAAGCCGCTTGCAGTGATCTCACCGACCGGGAGGTGGAACGATGGAGATCGAAGATATTATTTCGTTTCTGACTAAAAACATTTACTTCGTCATCATTGCGCTCGGCTTCCTGTTTTCGCTTCTTTCCAAAAGGAAAGGCGGCAATGCCGGAAAGCGAATGCCGGACTTTGGCGGCTCCGGGCCGCTCGGGATGGACCGGCCAAAAGCAAATCCGTCCGCAGAACGGGGTAATCCTTACTCCAGCGATTACGATGATGATGATGATGACCGCTGGCAGGAGCCTGAGCGGCCGGCGGCAGATCAGCCGCGCGGCTTCGCGGGCGCCGAGCCAAGAAGCTATGATCATATTCGGGCAAAGCAGGAGGAATTGGAGCAGCGCAGAGCGCAGCTGAAGACGGAGCCCGAGCGGCGTCAGCCGGCAGCTCACAGTACCGATAAAGCGCCGCAGACAACGCAGGAATCTCCTGCGCTCCATTTAGCAAACCGAAATGAACTGGCTAAAGCGGTATTAATGGCAGAGGTGCTTGGGCCGCCGCGAGCCAAAAAGCCGTTCAGACGCTAGAGGGATAACTCCATTTTATGAGAAGCCTTGCAGGGCTGCTATAAGCAGCCGCAAGGCTTTTTTTGTTGCCCTGAACCTTGATCGGGTCTCATAAAACCAGTCTTTGCCGCATAATTTGGTACAGTACAGGGAAAGGGGCGTTTGCTGCTATGGGGCGCATTAACCGCAAACTACGCAAAATGGCTGCTGAAATTCTTGATCTGCCACAAGATGTCGTTTTCGATTTGCCTAGAGTGACCTTGATCGGCGACCGCCAGCTTTATATTGAAAATCATCGCGGGGTCCTCCATTTTTCCAGTGAAAAGCTTCGTCTTGCACTTAGTAAAGGGGAGCTCGACGTTATTGGCGAGGGGCTTGTTATACGAACGATCTGGACGGAAGAGGTGTTCATCGAAGGGGTAATCAAACAGATTGAAATACGGGATTGATCAATTAGGATGCTACACTATAATGGTTGGGGGGACTAGGCATGAACGCCTCATGGTTGCAATGGTTGCGCGGAAGTGTTACGATCCAGATTCGCGGCGGAAATATGGAGGAGCTGGTCAATCGGGCGCTTGCCGACAAATTGCAGCTCTGGTCTATTAGTCGGACAAGCGGTGGAGAGCTGTTATGCCAAGTGACGCTGCGGGATTTTTTTCGGTTAAAGCCGCTTTTGAAGAAGACAGGCTGTCGTCTCCACATCTTAACTCGCCATGGCATGCCGTTTTGGTTTGAGAAGCTGGAGAAGCGGCTTTTTTTTGGAGTCGGCCTCATTCTCTTTTTTATTGGAATGTACGTGCTGTCATCGCTTGTTTGGACGGTGGAGGTTACCGGAGTTGAATCGATTTCTGAGGAGCAGGTGCTTAAAGCGGCCCATGAAGAAGGACTTTATCCTTTTCAATGGTCCTTCCGCCTTGCGGACACGGATATGCTGTCCAAAAAGCTGTCGCAAAAAATACCGGGAGTAGCCTGGGTCGGCGTTGAGAAGAAAGGCACCAAAGTATCGATCAAAGTCGTTGAATCGACAAAGCCGGAGGATAAGCCGCTGCTCAGCCCGCGCCATCTAGTCGCGACGACCGACGCGGTTGTTACAGATATTATGGCGGAGACGGGACGGCCGCTCGTTAAGCGCAATGCCAGAGTGAAAAAGGGAGATATTCTTATCTCCGGCATTCTTGGCGATGAAAACAATACGATGTATGTGATCGCTCAAGGTGAAGTAAAGGGGCTTGTCTGGCACGAGTACAATATTGCTTCTCCTTTGGAACGAATAGAGAAGGGTTATACGGGGGAAATGACAACGCGCTGGTACGCGGTTATTGGCGGCAGGGCGGTGCGGGTGAGCGGATTTGGCGCAATAAACTACGACAAGTACGAGACCGAGCGCGACATGCAGCTGGCGACCTGGCGGACAGGCACGCTGCCCTTTGGCAAAATGAAGGAAGTGATCCGCGAAGTGCAGGAGGAGCGGATTTCCATTGAACCAAAAGAAGCGAAAATTGCCGGATTAGAGCAGGCCAGAGCCGATGTTTTGGCGAAAAATGGGCCAGGAGCGAAGATTCGCGCGGAAAACATTTTGCATGAAAAGACGGACAATGGTAAAGTTTATATGAAAGTGCTTTTTGAAGTAGAGCAGTCAATCGCGACTGAAAGGCCGTTAGTTCATACGCAAGGAGAATGACGTTTTTGCTAAATGAGACGAAGATAGTGAAAATCCCGCTAGAAAGCGGAGCAGAAGGGCTCGCTTTATTCGGCCCACAGGACAAGTATTTGCGGCTCGTTCAGGAGCAGACGCAGGCGAAGATTACTTCGCGCGAGGCTGAAATCTCAATTTCCGGCCCTGCTGCCGAGGTCGAGTCGCTGGAGCAGCTCTATGTTGTGCTGCAGCAGCTGTTTCGCGGCGGCTATACGCCGAGCGAGCGCGATGTGATGTATGCGCTGGAGCTGTCGAGGACATTGGAAGCCGATCAACTGCTGGATTTATTTAAAGCAGAAATTACGTCGACGTACCGGGGTAAGCCGATTCGCGTTAAGACGATCGGACAGCGTCACTATGTGAAGACGATTAATAAGAAGGATATCGTATTCGGTATCGGACCGGCAGGCACCGGCAAGACGTATTTGGCAGTCGTGCTTGCGATTGCCGCGCTGAAGGCTGGTTCGGTCAAGCGCATTATGCTCACGCGCCCGGCCGTTGAGGCTGGTGAAAATCTGGGCTTTTTGCCTGGCGATCTGCAGGAAAAGGTTGACCCTTATTTGCGCCCGCTCTACGACGCGCTGCATGATGTGCTGGGGCCGGAGCAGACGGCGAAAGCTTTTGAACGCGGAATCATTGAGGTGGCGCCGCTCGCCTATATGCGCGGCAGAACATTGGACGACTCTTTTATCATTTTGGACGAAGCGCAAAATACGACGCCAGAGCAGATGAAGATGTTCCTGACCCGGCTCGGATTCGGCTCCAAAATGATTATCACCGGCGACGTAACGCAAATCGACTTGCCGCGCGGCAAAAAATCGGGCCTGATCGAGGCGCAGCGGATTTTAAAAAATATTGAAGAAATCGGATTCATATTTTTCTCGGAGCAGGACGTTGTCCGGCATTCACTGGTACAAAAAATTATTACAGCCTACAATATAGATGCGGAGCAAAATCTGAGCAGTTAATTTCAGCGCGCCTGGCAGCATGGCAGCATTTAGGCGGGCACAGCAGCTGGCAGAAGCGCGCGGGGCGAAAGGCGCCAGTAAGTGCTGCTTATATGTGCTGAGGCTGCGCAGAAAGGGGACTAGGGGGCTTAAATACAGGGAGGGATGTTACCATGCAGATTGGATGGAAGCACAGCCCGGCGGTTCGCTGGGCTTTAATGCTTCTGTTTCTGTTATTGTTCTATTTCAGTCTTGCGCCGCATTTGCTGCCGAAGACATATAATATTGAATTGAATAAACCGATCGATCGCGATATCGAGGCACCGGTTGCCACTGAAGACAAAAAAGCGACACTGGCCGCACAGGAGGCGGCGGCTGAACGTCTGGAGCCTAGTTTTTCAATTGTTGCGCTGCGGGCGGAATCGCTGCTGGAGCAAATCTTTACGCGGCTGGAGCAGCTAAATCGCGATGACCAGGTAACGGAACAAAATAAGGTGAATATATACCGCAATGAGCTGCCGCAACTGTATAACGATTATATCGATCGCTTCGTCCAAAAGAGCCGGGGCGAAGGCGATTATAACGATACGCTGCTGGAAGATCTGGCTGCAGCCGTAAAATCTCAGGCTTACCGGATCCCTGAGGAAACGTATTATAAGCTTCCTTCCTTGAGCAGCGCACAGCTGATGGAGATGCGCCAAGTTGCTTTGGAAATCGTCAAAAAGCTGATGAGCGATCCGCTGCGCGAGGCGGAAACGGCGCGTACAAAAGTAGCAGAGCTGGTCAATGCGAGCTCGCTCACCGAGCGCAAGACGCGGGAAATTGTGCAGGAATTGGCCCGCTATGCCATCATGCCGAACAAGTTCCTTGACAAAGAAGCGACCAACGAAGCTAGGGTGAAGGCGAAGGAAAATACGCCGCCGGTCATGATCAAACAGGGCGACGTGATTGTTAAAAAGGGCGAAATGATTACACAAGAGGTGTACGATCGTCTGGCTGAACTGAAATTGCTGCAGGACAAACGGTCCTACTGGCCGCAGCTGGGCTTGCTGCTGCTGTCAGTATTGCTGCTTATCGTCGTCTACAGCTATGTGGAAAAGGCCGGAAGCATGACGGGGGATGCGAATAAAAAATATAACAATGCCCAGCTGGCCATGCTGCTTCTTATATTTCTATTAAATATGCTGGCCATGCAAATTGTAGAATTGACGCAGACGGATGCGATGCCGTATGTCGGTTATTTGGCCCCTGTGGCGATGGGGACGATGCTCATTACAATGCTGATCGATGTGCAGTTGGCCATTGTCAGCACCTTTATATTCGCGATTACAGGCAGCATTATTTTTAATATGGATTCGGGCCGGATGTTCGATTTCAATTACGGATTTGTGGAAGCGATCGTCTCCTTTGCCGCCATCTTCTCGATTCATAGAGCAGGGCAGCGTTCGATGATTTTGAAAGCCGGCATCATGGCGAGCCTGTTCGGTTCAGCTTCTATACTAGCCATTCTGCTGCTGGGCGAGCTTCCGGATCAGACGGCGATGATTATGACGGTTGCCTTTGCCTTTGCAAGCGGTTTGTTGACAGCAGTGCTTGTTATCGGGCTAATGCCGTTCTTTGAAATTACGTTTGGCATTTTGTCCGCCTTGAAGCTGGTGGAGCTGTCCAATCCGAATCATCCGTTACTGCGCAAGCTGCTGACGGAAACGCCAGGCACTTATCACCACAGTGTCATGGTGGGCAATCTGTCGGAGGCTGCCGCGGAGACGATTGGCGCCAATGGCCTGCTGTGCCGGGTAGGATCGTTCTATCATGATATCGGCAAAACGAAGCGGCCAAGCTACTTTATCGAGAACCAGACGAATATGGAAAATCCGCATGATCAGATCGATCCGCAGCTGAGCAAGTCGATTATCGTAGCACATGCGCGCGATGGCGTCGAGATGCTCAAGGGGCACAATATTCCGAAACCGATTCGCGATATTGCCGAGCAGCATCACGGTACAACCTTTTTGAAATATTTCTATCACAAGGCACTGAAGGAAGCCGAGGCAGAAGGCGTTGAGCCGGACTTTACGGAGGATGACTTCCGTTATCCCGGACCTAAAGCGCAATCGAAGGAAGCGGCGATCGTCGGCATATCCGATTGTGTCGAGGCGGCTGTGCGCAGCCTGCGGAATCCGACAGTCGAGCAAGTAGAATCGATGATCAACAAAATTATTAAAGACCGTCTTGATGACGGTCAATTGAGCGATTGCGATCTGACGCTTAAAGAGCTGGATAAAATCGCCCATTCATTAAAGGAATCGGTAATTGGTATTTTCCATTCGCGGATCGAATATCCGGAAGATGTCAAGCCAAAGGAGCGGGCGCAATGAGTTTACGCTTGGAATGGAGCAATGAGCAGGAACGTATAAATATTCCGGAAGAACTGGTAGGCCGGCTGGAGCGCTTGCTACAGCTGGCTGCCCAGACGGAAGGGATTTTCGAAGGCGATGTTGCTTTAACATTCGTTGATGATGAGGAAATCCACCAGTTGAACAACACCTATCGCGGCATTGACCGTCCGACAGATGTATTGTCTTTCGCTATGCAGGAGGAGACGGACGAGGAACTGGATATTTTATATGAGGTTGAAAGCGAAGACGACGAATTGCCGATCGATACGATGCTTGGCGATATTATCATTTCGGTAGACCGGGCGCTGGCACAAAGTGAAGAGTATGGCCATTCCTTCGAGCGGGAAATCGGATTTTTGTTTGTTCACGGTTTTTTGCATCTAATCGGATATGATCATCAGGATGAAGAAAGTGAAGCGATCATGACGCAGAAACAGGAAGCTGTTCTGCAAATGGAAGGTTTGACTCGCTAATGATCCGTTTTTGGCATAATGTCAAATATGCGTTGTCCGGCATCGTTAATGCTTTTCGTACAGAGCGCCATTTGCGTTTTCATACCGCCGCGGCAATTGTGGTGACGGTTGCCGGCCTTATGCTGCAAATGACGCGTTTCGAATGGATCATATTGGTCCTGACAATGGCCATGGTAATCGCTGCAGAATTGGTGAATAGCGCAGTTGAGCGGGTGGTGGACCTGGCCAGCGCGGAGCGGCATCCGCTGGCAAAAGCGGCCAAAGATATGGCGGCTGGCGCCGTGCTTGTAACCGCAATCGCCTCTGTCGTAATCGGCTTGCTATTATTCGGCCCGCATGTATGGGCAGTCTTGTCTCAGTAACGATCAGCCTGGTCAGGAGGAACTGGAATGAAGGAACAGAACGAACCATTTCGTTCAGGGTTTGTAGCGATTGTCGGCCGCCCTAACGTCGGCAAGTCTACACTAATCAATGAAATGATCGGACAAAAAATAGCGATTATGTCCGATAAGCCGCAAACGACGCGCAATAAAATTCATGGCGTCTATACAACGGAGCATACGCAAATTGTCTTTCTCGATACGCCGGGCATCCATAAGCCGCAGCATAAGCTGGGCGATATGATGAACCAATCGGCGGTCGGCACACTCGGCGAGGTCGATGCCGTACTGTTTCTGATCGATGTGGCCGAAGGGCTTGGCGGCGGCGACCGCTACATTATCGAACAGCTCAAAAAGGTGAACACGCCTGTATTTTTAATAATGAATAAAATCGACAAAGTAGAGCCGGAGCAGCTGCTTCCCTTAATTGCCCAATATAAGGAATTGCATGAGTTTACTGAAGTTGTGCCGATTTCAGCGCTGCAGGGAAACAATATTTCAACCTTGCTGGAGGTGCTGACCGGCTATTTGCCTGAAGGGCCGCAATATTATCCGGCTGACCAAATTACGGATCACCCTGAGCAATTCGTGTGCGCAGAATTAATTCGCGAGAAAATACTGCATTTGACACGCGAGGAAATACCGCATTCGATTGCGGTTACGATTGAAGATATGCGTGTTCAGGACAATGGAGTCGTATATATCGGCGCCGTTATTTTTGTGGAAAGAGACTCGCAAAAGGGCATTGTCATTGGCAAGCAGGGAGCGCTGCTAAAAGAGGTAGGCAAGCAAGCGCGCAAAGACATCGAGCTGCTGCTCGGCTCCCGAACCTTTTTGGAGTTATGGGTCAAGGTAAAAAAGGATTGGCGGAACCAGGAACGCATATTAAAGGATTTGGGCTTCCGCAACGAGTGAGTCACGATAGGAAAACATTGCCCGCCGATCGCTGGCATAGGACATGCCCTTGTGTCGCATCCTAACAGCATGTGAAACAGGATGCAGCGAAAGGGAGGAAGACGGATGCGGGATTTTTCTTGGAAATACTTTTCGTTAACTGGAGATGTTGAAGCCTTCATGCTGTATAAGGCGGTGAAAGGCGAGTCAGTCTTGGATACCGAAATGGCTGCTGATCCTTCTGCGGAAACGGATGAGGACAGCTCAGATGGAGATTCCGCATTGTCGTAATGCGTCTTGCCTGGGACCTCGGGCAATATAAGGGGAGACATGCATGCAGTACCGGGTCGAGGGGATAGTCGTCCGCAGCATGGATTATGGGGAAGGCAATAAAATCGTAACATTGCTGACGAATACTCATGGCAAAGTAGGCATAATTATTCGCGGCGCAAAAAAAGTAAAGAGCCATTACGGGTCATTGGCGCAGCTGTTTACTTATGGCGAATTTTTATTTTTTCGAAATAGCGGACTCGGAACGCTGACGCATGGTGAGATTATAGAATCTCACCATCTTTTGCGTGAACAGCTGGAGCTTGCAGCCTATGCTTCCTATGCGGCCGAATTGACGGATCGCGTGCTGCAGGAGGAAGATGCGAGCGCCTTTATGTTTGAACAGTTACGAGCTTGCTTGACTGCCTTGACTGAAGGCAAGGATCCGGGAATTGTCATCCAAATCTACGAATTAAAGCTGCTGCAGGCCGCGGGATACGGACCGGAGTTCGCCGCTTGCGCTGCTTGCGGGAATGTGGTAGGACCGATGTGGCTCAGCGCGCGCGCGGGGGGCGTAATTTGCCGCAATTGCAAGCATCGGGATCCGCAAGCTTTTGAGCTGGGAGACGGGGCGCTGAAGCTGCTGCGGCTGTTCCGCGAGCTGGATTTGCGGCGCCTCGGAGCGATTCAAGTAAAGGATGAGACGAAGAAACAGCTGAAGCTGTCGATGCGCCATCTGGTTGATACGCATATCGGCATCCAGCTGAAATCGCGGGCATTTTTAGATCAGCTGGATAAATTCGCGCCTTGATGCGGACCGTATGCAATAGCGGGAGGGCTTTTGTTGACAGCGGCAGAAAAACGGCTATAATAATGGATAAGAAATCAGCAGAATACAATGATGAAGAGAGTAGTCGGCATATGTCTCGATCTAGCGACTTGAGGACGGTGGAAGCTCAAGGCAGACAGCTTGACGAAGGGCGCTTCGGAGTTTCTGGTTTTGGAGAAAGCGGGCTGCTTGACCTAGCAGCCAAGTAGGGTGGAACCGCGGGAGATACGCTCTCGTCCCTACGTCTGTCATCAGACGTAGGGACGGGAGCTTTTTTAATATCGGCACCGTCTGACCTGTCGTGATGATAAACAGATTGTTACGAAACTGACAAAGGAGATGCAAGCCAAATGAATTTTCAAGGAATGATTTTGACGCTCCAGCAATTCTGGGCAGAACAAAATTGCATTCTTGTTCAGCCGTATGATGTTGAAAAGGGTGCGGGAACGATGAATCCGATGACATTCCTGCGCTCGATCGGCCCGGAGCCGTGGAATGTGGCCTATGTCGAGCCTTCCCGCCGTCCGGTAGACGGCCGGTACGGTGAAAATCCGAACCGCTTATATCAGCATCATCAGTTTCAAGTCATTTTGAAGCCTTCCCCGGACAATATTCAGGAGCTCTATCTGGAGAGTCTGAAACGTCTCGGGATTGATCCGGAGCACCATGATATCCGTTTCGTTGAGGATAACTGGGAAGCTCCTACACTGGGGGCCTGGGGGCTTGGCTGGGAAGTATGGCTGGACGGGATGGAAATTACGCAGTTCACGTACTTCCAGCAGGTAGGCGGCATAGACGTTGCGCCCGTAGCTGTAGAGATTACTTATGGCATGGAGCGGCTGGCTTCCTATATTCAAAATAAAGAAAATGTATTCGATTTGGAATGGGTGGAAGGAGTAACCTACGGCGACGTCTTCCTGCAGCCGGAATATGAGCATTCCAAGTATACGTTTGAAGTGTCCGATTCGGCGATGCTCTTCACCCTGTTTAATATGTATGAGCAGGAAGCGAAGCGGGCGATGGAAAGCAAGCTGGTGTTCCCCGCATATGACTATGTGCTGAAATGCTCGCATACTTTCAACTTGCTTGATGCGCGCGGCGCCATCAGTGTAACGGAGCGTACAGGCTATATTGGACGGGTACGGAATATGGCGCGCGCTTGTGCGGCGACTTATTTGGAAGAGCGCGAGCGGCTGGGATTCCCGTTATTGAAGAAAGGAGCGAGCGACCATGAGTAAGGATTTGCTGCTTGAGATCGGACTGGAAGAAGTGCCGGCGCGATTCGTGCGCGGTGCGATCAATCAGCTAAAGGAAAAAATGACAAAGTGGCTGGATGCTTCGCGCATTTCGTACGGAGAAGTCAGCGCATACGCTACGCCTCGCAGATTAGCCGTTTTAATAAACAGCGTTGCTGAGAAACAAGCGGACGTCGAGGAGGAAGTAAAGGGCCCGTCCCGCAAAATCGCTCAGGACGAGCAGGGCGCATGGAGTAAAGCTGCACTTGGCTTTGCCCGCAGCCAAGGGGTTGATCCGGACGCGTTTTACTTCAAAACGATTGGCGGCGTGGATTATATTTATGCGAACAAGAGCAGCGCAGGCGTTGCTACGACTGAACTGCTGGCAGAAGGGCTGTCCTCTCTAATTACATCGATGACATTCCCGAAAAATATGCGCTGGGGCAGCCATGAGCTGCGCTTCGTACGCCCGGTTCGCTGGCTTGTGGCCATGTTCGGCGAGGATACGGTGCCGCTGGAAATTACCGGTGTGACGAGCGGCAAAACGTCGCGCGGGCATCGTTTCCTCGGTACAGAAACGGCAATTGCCAAACCGGCGGATTATATCGAGCGCATGCGCGAGCAGTATGTGATCGCCGATCCGCTGGAGCGCGAGCGTCTTATTGTTGAGCAAATTGAGGCATTGGCAGCCGAAAAAGGCTGGACAATCGCCATCAAGGAAGATTTGCTTGAAGAAGTGTTGTTCCTGGTGGAATATCCAAGCGTATTGTTCGGCACATTCGATCCGGCGTTTTTGCATATTCCGCAAGAGGTACTGATTACTTCGATGCGCGAGCATCAGCGATACTTCCCTGTATTGGATCAGGCCGGCAAGCTGCTGCCTTATTTTGTAACGGTACGAAACGGTGACCGCAAATCGATCGATCAAGTGGCCAAAGGCAATGAGAAGGTGCTGCGCGCCCGTCTCTCGGATGCGAAGTTTTTCTATCAGGAAGATCAAAAGCTGAAAATCGAGGAGGCGCTTGCCAAGCTGACAACGGTTGTCTATCATGAAAAGCTTGGTACGGTGGCTGACAAAGTGAAGCGCATTGAAAAGACAGCGGCCAAAATCAGCGCCTTGCTGCAAGCGGATAAGCAGACTGCAGCCGATGCGGCAAGAACAGCGGCAATTTGCAAATTCGATCTCGTGACACAGATGGTATACGAGTTCCCTGAGCTGCAGGGGCTGATGGGGGAAGACTATGCGCGCAAAGCCGGCGAGCGCGAAGAAGTAGCTGCCGCAATCAACGAGCATTATCAGCCGCGTTTTGCCGGCGATCAGGCGCCGGCATCGCTGGTCGGAGCCATTGTCAGTCTGGCGGACAAAATCGATACGATCGTCGGCTGCTTCTCGATCGGAATTATTCCGACAGGCTCGCAGGATCCGTACGCTTTGCGCCGCCAAGCTGCGGGGATCGTGCAAATTATTACAGCACACAATCTCCAGCTGCCGCTCGGCGAGCTGTTTGCGATTGCGCTCAATGTACATGCGGAAGCGAATACCTTGCAGCGCGAAGCGGATGAAGTGCGCAAGGAGCTTTATGAATTTTTTGCCCTGCGGGTGAAAAATGTATTATCCGAGCAAGGTGTACGCTACGACGTGATCGATGCTGTCATGGCGGCCGGCTTTGATCAGCTGAACAGCACGATGGAGCGGGCGGCAGCTGTAACGCTGCATGCCGCCGGCGATCGCCGCGACGAATTCAAGCTGGTGGTCGATGCATTGACCCGCGTTGGCAACTTGGCTGCAAAGGCGACAACGTCGCAGGTTGATCCGGCACTATTCGCCGATGCGGCGGAATCGGCGCTGTTCTCGGCTTGGCAGGCGGTCCGGATCGACATTGACGAGGCGCTGGCTGCAGGAGACGCGTCCAAGGCGCTAGCCAAGCTTGCCCTGCTGAAGACGGATATTAACCGTTATTTTGATCATGTCATGGTTATGGCTGAGGATGAGGCTGTACGGGCCAACCGTTTGGCAACTTTAGCTTTAATTGCCGAGCAGACAGGCCGTATTGCGGATTTGTCCAAGCTAGTCTGGTAATAGAAAGGAGAGGAAGAACAAATGACAAGCGGTACAACAGATGTAATTATTTACGTCGTTTCGGATTCTGCGGGTGATACGGGGGAGCTTGTAGTAAGAGCGGCGGTGGCGCAATTCCATCCGGTGCATGCTGATATTCGCCGTGCCCCTTTTATCCAGGATGAAGGCACGCTGGCAAAAGTCGTCGAACATGCCAAAGAGCTGAATGCGATCATTTTGTACACGCTAGTTCTTCCTCGGCTTCGTCAGGCGTTGACTGATTTGGTGGAGGAGAAAGGCGTCGTTGCGATCGATTTGCTCGGCTCGCTTGTTACAAGCCTCGAAGAGCGGATAGGGCGCAAATCGCGGCAGGAGCCCGGTCTGAATCATGTGCTGGACGAGGATTACTTCCGGAAAGTAGAAGCGGTAGAATTTGCCGTCAAGTATGACGATATGCGCGATACAACTGGCATCCTGAAGGCGGACATTGTGCTTGTGGGCGTCTCGAGAACGTCGAAAACGCCGCTTTCGATGTATTTGGCCCATAAAAAGTTTAAAGTGGCCAATGTGCCGCTGATGCCGGAGCTAAAGCCGCCGGATGAGCTTTTTCGCGTTCCCAAAGGCAAAGTTATCGGCTTGACGATCGGGGTACATTATTTGAACGTTATTCGCAAAGAGCGGTTAAAGGCACTTGGCTTGCCGGACAGCGCATCCTATGCGATGCCTTCCCGCATCGAGCGGGAGCTTGCTTATGCAGACGAAATTATGCAGAAGCTGGGCTGCGTCGTCATCGATGTATCCCATAAAGCGGTAGAGGAGACGGCCAGCTTAATTATGGAATATATCGTCCGGGGGAGTTAATCTCTCCCGGTATTTGTTTTTTTGAACAAACTTTTAGCAATAAGTCCTTGACAAGCAGGATTTTTTCAATAATTGACGTATATAATAGTACGGTACTTCATAGAAAATGCGGTGATTCCAATCCGGACAACGATCATAGTAGATGCGGATGCGTGTCCAGTGAAGCGTGAAATTGTCGAAGTCGCTCGAAAATTATTGGCACCCGTGCTGATGGTGGCATCGTATGACCATTTTATTGCACCGGAGGAGGGCGTGCGAATCGTCCAAGTTGACCGCAGCGATCAGTCCGTTGATCTCTATATCTCCAATCATGTAGCGCGCGGAGATATTGTAGTTACGCAGGATTTTGGCCTGGCGGCGATCGTGCTTGGCAAGGGAGCGCTGGCGATTTCGCCGCGGGGACAATTGTATGATAACGGAAACATCGATTATTTGATGGAAAGGCGCCACGAACTGGCCAAAAGACGGAGAGCAGGGGGAAAAACCAAGGGGCCAAAGGCGCTTACCGGGGAAGACCGAAGTTATTTTCAGCAAAACCTGACAAAAGTTTTGGTCAGTCGGCAGGAGTTTGATGAACCGTAGCGAATAATATTTACGTGCATTTGAATGATGAAGCTAGGTGAAGTTCTTATAATGGCATATGAAAAAATACCGGAGTCCGTTATTGAAGCGGTGCTAAAACAGCATGATATCGTGGAAACGGTAGGCAAGTATGTTCATCTTTCAAAGCAAGGCAAATATATGAAAGGTCTTTGTCCGTTTCATTCGGAGAAGACGCCATCGTTTACGGTCACGCCTGAAAGGCAGATTTTCCACTGCTACGGCTGCGGCAAGGGCGGCAACGTCATTAAGTTCATTGAGGAGATTGAGGAGTATTCGTTCCCGGAAGCTGTACGCGTAATGGCGGAGGAGGCCGGGATTGCCTTTCAGACGAATGCGACCGGCCGCGCGTCCTCAGCGGAGGATCAGGAGCGTCAAGCTCTCATTGCCGCGCATGAGCTTACCGCGAAGTTTTATCATTATCTGCTGAAAAATACGACGCATGGCCAGCCTGCGATGGAGTATTTGCGCAAGCGGGGGGTAAGCGACAAGGAAATCGATCAATTTATGATCGGTTATGCTCCCCCGGAATGGGACACGCTGACACGCTTTTTGGAGAAGCGAGAATTTTCTGCAGAGCAGATGGAACGAGGCGGGCTGTTGATTGCCAAGCACGACGGCAGCGGTTATATTGACCGCTTTCGCGATCGCATCATGTTTCCGATTTTGAATCGCGATGGCAAGACGATCGCTTTTGCGGGACGTATAATGGGCGAAGGCCAGCCAAAATATTTAAATTCTCCAGAGACCAGACTGTTCAACAAAAGCCGGAATCTGTACAACTTTCATCATGCACGCGCTGCTATGCGCAAGTCGAGGACCGTCGTTCTCTTCGAAGGCTATATGGATGTGATGAAAGCTTGGAGCGCCGGCGTGCATAACGGTGTGGCTACAATGGGGACGGCGCTGACCGAGGAGCATGCCCTACTACTTCAGCGCAATGTGGAAGAAGCGGTCATTTGCTATGATGGCGACAATGCTGGGCAGGCTGCTGCCCATAAGACAATTCCGCTGCTGGAAAAGAGCGGCCTGCGCGTCATGGTGGCGCTGCTGCCCAAAGGCATGGATCCGGATGAGTATATCGAACGGAATGGTACTTTGGCATTTGTGCGGGAAGTCATTGAGCAATCCGTTCCGGCCGTTAAATTTAGACTGCTATATGCGAAAAAAAACCATATACTTCTAGAAGAAGAAGGTCGAAAAAATTATACGCTTGAAGCAGTTCGCATTATTGCCGAGCTCGATACCTTTACCGAGCGCGAGTTTTATTTGAAGGAATTGTCCCGGGAAGTGGATACTTCGCTCGAGGCCTTGAAACAGGATTGTTTTCAGGAGAGAGAAAAGAAATATAAATTAAAACCGTCAAGGGATAATTACGATAATTCGTGGAATAATGGTAGGAATGAAAAACGTCATGCCGCGGCTCAGCCGACCGCTGTGCTTGCCGCATATCAAGTGGCGGAGCGGGTGCTGCTCGCACAGATGCTGCAGGATGCAGAAACGGCGAGCAAGGTGCATGACATGCTCGGGGAAGCTTTTAACGTTGAGGATCACGCAGCTCTTGCTGCCTATTTATACGCATATTACGCACAAGGCCATGATCCGGATGTAAGCCGCTTTGTCGCGTCGCTCCAAGACAGCCGTTTGGAACGGACTGCCGCTTCCATTTTAATGACTGATGACGAGCTGCCATTCAACGATGAGCTGCTTGAGGCATACGTGAAGGAAATTAAAAAAGTAGCGGAGCTACGCGAGCTGGAGCAAAAAAAAGAAGAAGTGGTGCGCGCGGAAAGAGCCGGCGACATATTACTGGCTGCAAAAATTGCAAGTGAGATTATAGCCCTAGAGAGAAAGGTTAAAGGATCATCCTGATGATTCGTTTTCTAGGGAGGAGGGAGTCGGAAGATGGCGAATGATCAACATACTGAACTGGATGCCGAACAAAAGCTGGATCTTGTAAAAGAACAGCTCATCGAACAAGGGAAGAAAAGATCCTCCTTAACGTATAAAGAGATTATGGAGAAATTATCCCCGTTCGATCAGGACCCGGAACAAATCGATGAATTTTTCGAGCAGCTTGACGATCATGGCATTGAAGTTGTGAATGAGAGCGACGATCATCCAATTGGGGGGGACGATCATGACCGCGAGCAGGACGACTTTAATTTTGATGATGATTTAGCGCTTCCGCCAGGTATAAAAATCAATGATCCGGTACGGATGTATTTGAAGGAAATCGGCCGGGTTCCTCTGCTTTCGGCTGATGACGAGGTAGAGCTGGCCAAACGGATCGAGCATGGCGACGAAGAAGCCAAACGCCGTCTTGCCGAGGCAAACTTGCGGCTTGTTGTCAGCATTGCCAAGCGCTATGTTGGCCGCGGCATGCTGTTTCTTGATTTGATTCAAGAGGGCAATATGGGCCTGATCAAGGCGGTTGAGAAATTCGACCAGTCCAAAGGGTTCAAATTTAGTACGTATGCCACATGGTGGATTCGCCAGGCAATAACACGGGCAATTGCTGATCAAGCGCGTACGATCCGTATTCCGGTCCATATGGTCGAGACGATTAATAAGCTGGTTCGCGTTTCGCGTCAGCTGCTTCAAGAGCTTGGAAGAGAGCCAAGTCCTGAAGAAATTGCTGCCGAAATGGAATTAAGCACGGAAAAAGTGCGGGAAATTATGAAAATTGCTCAAGAACCGGTCTCCTTGGAAACTCCGATCGGCGAGGAAGACGATTCCCACCTGGGTGATTTTATTGAGGATCAGGAGGCGCTTGCTCCAGCGGATGCCGCCGCGTATGAATTGTTGAAAGAGCAGCTGGAGGATGTGCTTGATACATTAACCGAGCGTGAGGAAAATGTGCTCCGTCTGCGTTTTGGCCTGGATGATGGACGCACGCGCACGCTTGAGGAAGTAGGCAAAGTGTTTGGCGTCACGCGTGAGCGGATTCGCCAGATTGAAGCGAAGGCGCTCCGCAAGCTGCGTCATCCAAGCCGAAGCAAGCGGCTAAAAGATTTTCTCGAGTAGTAGTGAGGACCTTGCCGTGTGAGCGGCAGGGTCTTTTTCTTGATTCAAGCAGCGAAAGGAACCAGAGATATGGACCAGGAACGTCGCAAAATTATCGTAAAAGAAATCGAGCATTGGCGAAGAAGTAAGCTGCTGCCTGATCAATATTGCGATTTTTTGCTAAATCTATATGCGGACGCCGATTCGGATGAGCACCAGCCAACGAGTATAAGCGGTAAAGCAGCGCGTGCAATCTCAATAGCTTCTTGGAAACATTGGCTGCTTGCGCTCGCTATTATTTTTATTGTATTGTTTGTTGTTCTTTATTTTAGCGTTTTCCACCCTTTATTGCAAATTGGTCTAATTACTTCCAGTGTGCTGCTGTTGTTATATTTAGGTTATCGTTATCGCCCTGTTAATGAAGCAGGCGGTTTAAGCTTGATTGGCGCCGCAATGCTCGTTTTGCTGGGGTCAGGATTGTATATGCTGCAGCTTCATCAAGTTGAAGAGTGGGGATGGAAAGCGGTACTGCTGCTGGCATGCGCGGTCTTATGGATTGCGTTAGGCATTGGTGCGCGAATTCCGCTGCTTCATCTGTGCGGCTGGCTTACAATATTTCTTGTCTATGCCAATCTGTTGGCTAACTATGTGGAAACGCCACAATGGTATGAGGTTCAGCTGTATTGGCTGCCGGCTGCTTTTGTGTTTTGCTGGTGCAGCTGGTTTTTCCATCGCTGGTCGCATCCGGTGGCTGCCATATTATTTGTCGCCGGGGTGATTATATGGTTTATGCCGGAGTTGTATGCGCATTTTTTTGTTGCCGAGGCGGCAGAACTGCCATTGCAATGGATCATCAAAATTTTGGCGGGGGGCATATTGCTCTTTTCGCTGCGAAAAAAATGGATTGCGTGGGTTGCTTAACATGATAAAGCTGTCGAAACGATTGCAAATCATTGCAGATCAAGTAAAACAAGGAGCAAAAATCGCCGATATCGGCTCAGATCATGGCTTGCTGCCAGTCTACCTCTTACAAAGCGGGCGGGCTGTGTCGGCAGTAGCCGGAGAGCTGAATGAGGGGCCGTACCGGGCCGCTTGCAAGCAGGTTGCGGACGCCGGATTGACGGACAAAATTGCTGTTCGGCAAGGAGACGGACTATCCGTACTGACGCCGGGCGAGGCCGACACCGTGACGATTGCCGGAATGGGGGGGAGCCTTATGGCCTCGATTCTGGAGCAGGGCAATGCAGATGGCAAGCTGCTAGGCGTAAAGGAGCTTATATTGCAGCCTAATGTTGGCGAAGCGGAAGTGCGAAAATGGCTTGTCAGTCATCATTGGGTATTAACAAGTGAACATATTATCGAAGAAGACGGCCATTTTTATGAAATTTTGCATGCGCAGCAAGGTGCAGATGCGCAGGCTGCGGATGAAAGCAATCGCAGATTGTACAATCCGGCCAGCTTTATTTTGCAGCGGGACCCGGCCGAGCAATCCAAATGGCTGTACTGGATGGGCCCCCATTTGCTGAAAGCTTCTCCCGCTGCATTCATTGGGAAATGGGAGCAGGAAATACGCAAGCTGGAGCGGATTTATAAGCAGGTATCGCAGTCCAACCTCGCGGAGGCAAAGCAGAAGGCTGCTGATTTTCAAGCGGAGATAGAGACCATCAAGGAGGTGCTCGCATGTTTGCAAACGGCCAAGTCGTGATCCAGTTCATGGAGCAATTTGCCCCGAAGCATTATGCGGTTGAAAATGATAAAATCGGTTTGCAATTAGGGACATTGCAGAAAGAAGTCCGGAAGGTGCTGATTGCACTTGATGTGACGGAGGAGGTTGTCGATGAGGCAATATTTGTCGGCGCCCAGCTGATTATTGCGCATCATGCAATTATTTACCGCCCATTAGCGAAATTGGATACATCTACGCCGGCAGGCAAGCTGTATGAAAAGCTGATCAAAAATGATATTGCCGTATACATTTCCCACACCAATCTCGATGTTACGGCCGGCGGCATGAATGACTGGATGGCTGATTTGCTTGGTATTAACGAGCAGGGGCGCGACTGCCTGGAAGCCGTTCATTCAGATCAGCTGTACAAATTAGTGGTTTATGTGCCGGAGACGCATGCTGATCAAGTACTGCAAGCGCTGTGGCGAGCAGGAGCGGGGGAGATTGGCAACTATAGTCATTGCAGCTTTACAAGTGACGGAACCGGCACATTCCTGCCCGGCGAGCATACAGACCCTTATATCGGAAAACAAGGCAAGCTGGAGCGGGTAGCGGAAAAAAGAATTGAAATCATCGTCCCTGACAGCATTCGCCGCAAAGCGGTGCAAGCGATGATTAAAGCGCACCCTTATGAGGAAGCGGCCTATGATCTGTTCCCGGTTGATGTGAAAGGGCCCTCGCTCGGGCTGGGACGGGTCGGCAAGCTGGGCGAGCCGGTTTCATTAACGGCGATGGTCGAACGGGTCAAACAGGCTTTCGATGTCCCATATGTCAGAGTAGTCGGCGATCCTGACCGGGTTATCCGCAAAGCGGCAGTACTGGGCGGATCGGGAGCCCGCTATTTAAAATATGCGCAGTTTGCCGGGGCGGATGTTCTTATTACAGGCGATATCGACTACCATACAGCGCATGATGCGATTGCCGCCGGCGTAGCCTTGATTGATCCCGGTCATAATGTGGAAAAAATTATGAAGCCGCGCCTGGCCGAATGGCTGAATGAGAAGCTGGCGGCTGGAAAATATACGACAGAAGCGATTCCGTCTACCTTGTCGACAGAGCCGTTTCGTTTTGCATAAATTGGACTTGAGCTTTCGGGCATTACCCTGTATACTAATCTAATGCACCGGAAAGTTTGACAGACAATCGCTGGCAGCGAAAGCTGCGAGAGGAAAGTCCGGGCTCCACAGGGCAAAGATGCTGGATAACGTCCAGTCGGCGCGAGCCGAAGGATAGTGCCACAGAAATGGACCGCCGATGGCCGCTTTGCGTGGCACAGGCAAGGGTGGAACCGTGGTGTAAGAGACCACGAGGACGGTTGGTGACTTCAGTCCTGGTAAACCCCATCTGGAGCAAGACCGAGAGAACGTAGTGGCGTCAAGCCACACCCTTGCCCGGGGACGTTCGGGTTGGTCGCTTGAACTTGCCAGCAATGGCAGGTCTAGATAGATGATTGTCAACTTCGTTAGTGGGAGGGTCGTTCCCGTTATACCACTGGAAGTACAGAACCCGGCTTACGGCAAACTTTCCGACACGACATCGTATAATAAAAGGCTGCAAAACCTTTTGAGTCCTTAGAGGACTTTAAGGTTTTGCAGCCTTTTTTCATAACCTGCGCAGCAGAGCCGCCAGCCTTTTTTCAACCTGCTGCGGAAACTGCTGCAGCGAGACGGCCGATTGTCTTGCAGCAGTGAGCGCATTGACGATGTCAATCTGCCCGTAGCCGAAATAGTTATCCTTCCCTTTGCTTCCCCGATCCTGGGTTGAACTGCGAATGATTTCCATCACTTCCACATTGGAAAGCTGCGGGTTGGTCGAGCGAATAAGCCCTGCCAATGCGGCGACGTGCGGACTGGCCATCGATGTGCCCGATAACGAGGCATATTGGCTGCCGGGGTAAGTGCTGGCAATGCTTCCGCCAGGCGCTGCGACATCGATATAATCGCCAAAGTTGGAAAAAGACGAGCGTGTGCCGTCCGCATCGGTAGAAGCTACAGCCAATACCTCCGGGTAAGCGGCCGGATAGCCGGGACGATCGGTATTATCGTTGCCGCTGGCGGCTACAAGCACTACATCGCGGTCATAGGCATATTTCACGGCATCATGCAAAAATTCGGCATCGGCATAATTGCCCAAACTCATATTTATGACCTTGGCACCGTGATCAGTAGCCCAAATGATGCCTTCTGCAACTGAATAAGTGGAGCCGGCGCCGCTGCTGTCGAGGACTTTGACCGGCATCACCTTGTTGAGCCACGTGATTCCGGCTACGCCTTCTCCATTGTTGACGGCAGCGGCGATAATACCGGAGACATGAGTCCCGTGGCCGACATCATCCTCAGGCGCCTTGTTCGGATCCGTTATATTCATGCCGCTCGCCAGCCGTCCTTTTAGATCGGGATGATCGGACTGTACGCCTGTATCGAGCACGGCGATCAAAACATCATTGCTGCCTTTGGAGACCGTCCAGCCTTTTTCGGTTTCGATGGTTGGTAAATTCCATTGATAATCGGCGTACAGCGCATCATTCGGCACGACCGGCGCTATGTCCGACGCTTTTTCCTTCACTGTGTTGGTCAAGTACAAATAATGCGGCTCGACATAGGAAGGATTCCAATTCGCTTTAAAGTAATTCATCATCGCTTCCGTTTCCATCTTGTGCGAGCGGAACACGTAGGTGTAACCCAGCTTTTTTGCAGAAAGAGCTGCAATATCCTGTTTAATGGTCCGCAGTTTATCCTCGGTAATCGGCTCGCGGAATTTAACGACCACTTCATTAATATGATAATGACTGGCATTGCCGTTGTCTTCTCCGGTCAATACAGTCGTTTCTTTCATCGTATTCGGGCGCACCGATTCGATTTTATATTTTCCTTCATGCGGATAAGGGACGATCCGCAGATTGCGTCTTTGATGGCGTTCCACATGATGAACGATGTCTTGGGTGATGACACTTACAATGCCTGTACCTTGATGGCGATCAGGTATACCCAGTATCAAATAACGATGGCCATCGGCAGTGAATGGCTCGGAAGAGTAATTTTTACCGGCTTGCAAGTTTTTTTCGGCAACTTTTAAATATTGGTTCATTTCCTTGTTGTTCGCTGCGGGAATATGGCCGTATGCCGTATGTTGGCGCTTGTTCCCGTTATTGTAAATCCATTTGGCATAAGTCATTTGTTTGTGGTGCTTCATTAATTGCTGCAGCTGCTCTTTTTTAGCGTTTTTCGCGCCTTGCGCTTTGTTCAGCAGCTTGCGAAAATTGACCGAGCATTCCTGCTGGCATAACGCCGCAGTTGCATCCATATCCTGTTTAACGGATTTCAATTTCATTGCATGCTCTTGATTATCTGCAAGATGATCTGCTTGCATATGCTGCCTTTCCCGTTCGGCGGAGAAATCCGTTCGCGGATTCGGTGCACCAAACCAAGGCATAAAGGGAATCAATAACGCCGCACAAGCTAAAGCGGCAAACCAGCCGACCCATTTCCGTCGCATGTTTTGGGAAACCTCCTAATGAAGTGTCGTTAATTCAGGCTATTGTTAGAATTCGGTGCAGTGCGGGAAAATATACGGACTTTAAAAGTAAAAACAGCAGTACCGCTGGGCAGCAATTTGTGGTACGATGTTGATGCTTGTCATGATGAAAGGAGATTTACGTAAGATGCCATCGACCAATGTGAAGCTGCTCAGTGAATCCACAAGAGCCAAGCTGAAGCAGGCAATCGGTCACTTGGAAGCTTTTCTGAATGAGCATACGCTGTCACAGCTTGCTGCAGAGGATCAGAACCCAGAGGCCGACGAATTTTATGCTGGATTGTTTTCAGATCTTCGTCATTTGCTGGTCTTTTCGGAAGTGGCTTATGAAAAGCTGGGCGTAGCGCTCAGGCGCCCAAATTTTGAAAATGAATTTGCCGAGCGCATTTTGTATGAAGTGTATCATCATTGTGTCAATGCGTATTTTTACCCTAAAAATGAGTGCTATTCGGAGGATGGCCGCTATGCTTATACAGGACAAGACGCCATTCGATTTCGAAGCAAACCCGTGCGGTCGGCACGCGACATCGTACTTAATATAGCTAATATTTTCGAGGAGCTGCGGGATGAGCTGTCCTATTACGAAAATGACTACATGACCCAGCGAAGATTATTAGCGCAAAAATAAGGCAGACATAACCCCCCTCGTGATCGGGCAACTTGATAGCAGGGGGTGAAGAGTATGCCGGAAGGCGTCAAATGTTCTGTAGCGAATTGCACATTCTGGGGACAAGGCAACAATTGCAACGCCTCGTCGATTCAGATCGATATCGACAGTCATTCCAGTAAGCAGTGGATGAACGAATTTGCCCACGAAGAAGGTTTTGGAGCGAATCATCAAGATGAAGCTCCGCAGTCGGCAGACACTTGCTGTCAAACCTTCAAGCCAAAACAGTAGTGAGAAGAAGGGGAGGAGCTATCTAAGAAGCTTCTCCCCTTTTTGGAGATAAACTACTGGAAGTCATACCGAAAATAAAGTAAAATAAAGTCATCATCGCCCGAGAAAAATATGGAGGAACCGCGAATGGATATGGATCCACGAATTATGAAATCGCTCATCCAATTGCAAATTACGCCAGGCGTGAGCGGTTATACCAGCAATTCCAGTATATTGACAGCAGAAGGCCCAGGCGGCGCTTCGTTATTTGGCACATTATTACAGCAGTTTATGGCAGGATATCAAGCGGACAGCGGACTTGAACGCGTCGCTGCAAGTACGTTGCAGCCTTCCTTGTATCCGATGCCTGTCTTGGCAGTGAAACAGGACGAGCAGGTGCAGGCGCCGCGCGGCGATCTTACGGGACTAGATGCCATTATTGCCAACGCTTCACAAAAATATGGAATAGATGAATCGCTTATTCGCGCAGTAATCGAGACGGAGTCCTCATTTAATCCGAATACCGTATCCTCGGCTGGCGCTAAGGGACTTATGCAGCTGATGGATGGCACTGCGAGGGGGCTTGGCGTTACCGATTCTTTTGATCCGCAGCAAAATGTGGAGGGCGGTACGCGTTATTTGGCGTATTTGATGGAAAAATACAAGGGCAATATACAGGTAGCTTTGGCGGCATATAATGCCGGTCCTGGCCGTGTAGACCGCAGCGGAATTGCCACCAATGCCGATTTCGTTGCCCGCCAGTCCGTACTGCCGAAGGAAACACAGAACTATGTTGGGAAAGTATTGCGTTCACTTGCCAAATACAGCGCAGCTGCAGTATAAGAGGTTGTTCAAAAAGTCGTCTTTTGATCTGAAAAACTGACTTTTTGAACACGCATTATAAGTGAATTCAGCCCACCATAAGGCACAACATGCAATAGATCACGAAAGAGCTTAACACGCAAGCCTTGCTCGCGTGTGCTTCTTTCCGGTGATCTTTTTCTTTTGCAGCAATCTGGAAGGGGTGGTTTTTGAAATGCTTTATTTTGATCATTGTGCTTCAGCCCCGCCGCGGGAAGAGGTCATCCGCACGATGGCGGAGGTCATGGCCAAGCATTATGCCAATCCGTCCTCCTTGCATCGGGGCGGCGTCGAAGCGCGGAAGCTGCTGGAGCGGGCGAGGCAGCTGATTGCCGGCCTGTTTCAGACCGATGCGGCGGAGTGGTTTTTTACGACCGGCGGTACCGAGGGCAATAATGCCGCCATCATTGGCGCGGCGCATCAATATCGCAGCCGGGGCAACCATCTCATTACGACAGAGGTGGAACATTCGTCGGTATATGAGACGTTTACGCGGCTGGAGCTGGAAGGGTTTCGCGTAACCCGCCTGCCGGTAGGCCGGAACGGCCATGTCGATCCTGCCGCTGTATCAGATGCTTTGACTGACGATACGATCTTAGTCAGCATGATGCATGTCAATAATGAAATGGGAGCGGTTCAGCCGGTGGCGGAAGTAGGCAGGCTGCTGTCTGAACGCCATACGACGCTCTTTCATGTGGACGGGGTTCAAAGTGTAGGCAAGCTTCCAATTAAGCTGCGCGAATGGGGAATTGATCTGTTTACGGCATCCGCCCATAAAATTGGCGGGCCAAGAGGCGTCGGATTGCTGTACAAGCGTTCAGGCATCGAGCTGCAAGCGCTGCTGACGGGCGGCGGGCAGGAGGAAGGGCTCAGGCCCGGTACGGAAAATACAGCTGCCATTGTAGCGGCGGCTAAAGCTTTTCGACTGGCTGTAGAAGGCCAGGATGCGCGCTGTCACAAGATGTACAAGCTAAGAGAGAAGCTGCTGCAGTTCATAGCGAAAATGCCGGAGCTTCAGTTGAATGGAGCGGTTTATTCTGAAGCGGAGGCTGCCGGCCAAAATGCTGTAATGGCGCCGCATATTGTAAATATTTCCTATCCGGGAATGAAGCCTGAGATCATCATTCATACGCTCGAAGAGCTGCAGGTACTGGTGTCCACCAAATCGGCCTGCTCCTCCAAGGAGGATAAGCCGAGCCGCGTATTGACGGCGATGGGACTGGGCGGCGAGCGGGCGGCCACCGGCATCCGAATCAGCTTTGGCGACGAACACGATGAGCGGAGCATCGAAAGCTTGTGTCAAGCGCTGCAAACAGCGGTACGCAAGCTCAAGCCGCTCGAGAGGAAGGGTTAAAAATGAAAGTGGACATGATTTTGGTCCGATTTGGCGAATTTACCATCAAAGGCCGCAATCGCGGCTGGTTTGAAAGAAAAATGCTGTCTCATGTGCGCGCTGCGCTAGCCGATTTTCCTGAAGCGGAAATTAAACATACGTATGGGCGAATTTATGTCACCTTAAATGATGCCCCTTATGAGCCAGTCAAAAATAAACTGCGCAATGTATTCGGCATTGTGTCGATTAGTCCGGTTAGACGGGTAGAGTCGCAGCTGGAAAAAATTCAAGCGGTCGCTCTTGAGCTGATGCTCTCCTTGCCGGCAGCGCCGGCCACCTTCAAAGTGGCGACGCGCCGGGTCGACAAGTCCTTTCCGCACGAAACGCGGGAGATGAATCATCTGGTTGGCAGCCACGTGCTGCGGGCAATGCCTGAGCTTAAGGTCGACGTTCGCAATCCGGCAGTCGAGTTGCGGGTGGAGATTCAAGCGGAAGGCACTTTTGTTTTTAGTGAAGTGATTCCAGCGGCTGGCGGTTTTCCTTACGGCACGAATGGAAAGGCGACTTTGCTGCTCTCGGGGGGAATTGACAGCCCGGTAGCCGGTTACTTGGCGATGCGCCGCGGCCTGGAGCTGGATGCTGTACATTTTCACAGCTACCCTTATACGAGCGAGCAGGCGCAGGAAAAAGTGATTGCGCTCGGAAGAAAGCTGGTCGAGCTGAGCAATGCGCCGCTCAAGCTGCATATGGTGCCCTTTACTGAAATTCAGACGACGCTGAAGCAGTCCAATCAGGACCATCTGCTCATTACATTGATGCGGCGCGCGATGCTGCGCATAGCGGAGCGAATTGCAGATCGCAACAAGGCATCGGCGCTCGTGACCGGCGACAGTCTCGGCCAGGTGGCAAGCCAGACGCTCGGCAGTATGAATGTTATCGGCCGGGTTATAAATATGCCGCTGCTGCGGCCGCTCGTTATGAGCGATAAAAGCGAAATAATTCGCATCGCCGAGCAAATCGACACGTATGAAACCTCGATTTTGCCTTTTGAAGATTGCTGTACGCTGTTTGTTCCGAAATCGCCCAGCACCAATCCGAATTTGAATGTCGTGCAAAAGATTGAGTCATCCCTTGTGGAGCTGGAAGCGATGATCGAACGGGCCGTTACGGATAGCCGGACGATCGTGCTCAAGCCGGGGCAAAGGGCCGAGGCCGAGCAGGCCGGAGAGGATCAATGGTTCTGATTGTGTAAAAAATAAATCATAATCGGACAAGGTAGTACATACCGTTGTTTTAGGGGCATGAGCGATGGCCATGCCTGTAGGAGGCGGTATGTTTGGAAAGTCTGTTTGTGTTTATGCAAATTGTATTTATTAATGTGCTGCTCAGCGGCGATAACGCAGTCGTCATCGCGATGGCGAGCCAGCAGCTGCCGCAGGAGCAGCGCAGGAAGGCGATTTGGTGGGGGGCGGGCGCGGCGGTGGGCTTGCGCTGCGTGCTGACGCTCGTTGCCATTTCTCTGCTGAAAATCCCTTATTTGCAGGCCGCGGGCTCGCTGCTGCTGTTCATTATTGCCATCAAATTGATCATGGATGCTTCAGGGCCGCAAGCGGAAACCAGGGGAGAAAACGCAACAAGGTCGTACACGGTACAGCAGGCGATCCGCACAATTATTGCTGCGGATTTTATTATGAGTCTGGATAACGTCCTGGCGATCGCCGCTGTAGCCAAGGGCGAACCGATCATGATGCTGCTGGGGATTGCAATCAGCATTCCGATGATCATCTGGGGCAGCCAGATGTTAAGCAGACTGCTGCAAAAATTCCCTTCTCTCGTGTACCTGGGCGGGGGCCTGCTCGGTTATGCCGCAGGAGGAATGCTTATCAATGATCCGGGCATTGTGCGTCTGCTGGCGCCTTATTTGCCGACATTGAAGGAAGCTGTACCGCTGCTTTGCATTCCTTTCGTCATTATTGTCGCATTGCTCCGTCTTCGCCAAAGATGAGCAATTGCGGCTTTTTTTTGTGAAAAAAAATTTTGTTGTAAGAAAAATGAAAACTTTTCTCATACACTGGTTTTTTGTCCTCCGTTCCTTTAAACTAGTAATGATAAAAAAGTGTCGAGAGAAGGGAAGACGCATGTCGAAAAATCAATACACCATCGGAATAGTGTTTTTGATTGCCGGTGCGGTAATACTGTTGGGAAAAATGGGGCTGTTTACGTTTATCGGCACAAACTTTTGGCCGTTGTTTGTACTCATTCCCGGCATTTTGCTGCATGTGCTGTTTTTCGGACGATTGTTGCCAGCGGCTGTGCTCGTTCCGGGGGCAATTTTGACGATAAACGCCTTGATTTTTTTCTTCTGCATTGCATTCGGATGGAGCAATATGCAGTATTTGTGGCCCTTTATTATTTTCGGGGTTGCTGTCGGACTTTACGAATACCATCTGTTCGAAACAGGCCATCCGAAGCAGCCGCTCACAATTGCCATCATTTTGGCACTGGCATCGGCGGCGTTTTTTATCATGATGATCCTTTGGGGTTGGGGAATATACTTAATTGCTGCCTTATTGATTGCAGCTGGCGCGTGGATGGTAACGGTCGGCAAAAAAACGCGGTGGTAATCAGCAATTAATATGCAAGTCTAGACTAAATAAAGTTGGAGTGGATAACAATTTATGCAAGCAAGAGAAAAATTACGCAATATCGCCATCATCGCCCACGTTGACCACGGCAAGACGACGCTTGTCGACAAGCTGCTGCAGCAGTCCGGTACATTCCGGGAGCACGAGAATGTACAAGAGAGAGCGATGGATTCCAATGATTTGGAACGTGAGCGCGGCATCACCATTTTGGCGAAAAATACGGCGATCAACTTCAAGGATTATTTGATCAATATTGTGGATACGCCAGGACACGCCGATTTTGGCGGAGAAGTAGAACGTATTATGAAAATGGTTGACGGCGTGCTGCTTGTCGTGGATTCCTTCGAAGGCTGCATGCCGCAAACAAAGTTTGTATTGCGTAAGGCATTGGAACATAGGCTGACCCCAATCGTTGTCGTGAATAAAATCGACCGCCCTAACGCGCGGCCGACTGAAGTTGTGGATGAAGTGCTGGACCTGTTCATAGAGCTTGGAGCCAATGACGACCAGCTGGATTTTCCGGTTGTGTATGCATCGGCGCTGATGGGCACGGCCAGTCTTGATCCGGAGAAGCAAGACGAGAACATGCAGGCGCTGTACGACACGATCGTCAGCACAATTCCGGCGCCGACGGAAAGCATCGACGCCCCGCTGCAGCTGCTTGTTACACAATTGGACTACAATGAATATCTGGGGCGGGTAGCGGTAGGGCGTGTAAACCGCGGCGTTATTCGGCAAGGGCAGACTGTGGCCGTCATGACCCGTGAAGGAGCGGTCAAGCAGGCGCGGATTGAGAAGCTGTTCGGCTTTCAAGGGTTGAAAAAAATCGAAATCAATGAAGCCGGCGCGGGCGATATTGTAGCGATCGCCGGCATTCGCGACATTAATATCGGAGAGACGATCGCCGATCCGGCGAATCCGGAAGCGATGCCGGTACTGAAAATCGATGAGCCGACGCTGCAAATGACGTTCCTCGTTAATAACAGTCCGTTCGCCGGCCGTGAAGGAAAATGGGTAACCTCCCGCAAGCTGCGAGAGCGGCTGATGAAGGAGCTGGAAACGGACGTAGCGCTTCGGGTCGATGAGACAGACAGCCCTGATGCCTTTGTCGTATCCGGCCGCGGCGAGCTCCATCTCGGAATTCTTATTGAGAATATGCGCCGCGAAGGCTATGAATTGCAGGTTTCCAAGCCTGAGGTTATCGTCAAGGAGATCGATGGCGCGAAGATGGAGCCTTATGAGCGCCTGATGATCGATGTTCCCGAGGAAAGCACAGGAGCTGTAATGGAGAGCCTTGGCAGCCGTAAAGCCGAAATGGTCAATATGGTCAATAACGGCAACGGTCAGGTCCGTTTGGAATTTTTGATTCCAGCCCGCGGTTTGATCGGATATCGCACACAGTTTTTGACACTGACACGCGGTTACGGTATTATGAACCATGCCTTTGACAGCTATGGCGCGCTTGCCGGGGCATCGGTAGGCGGAAGGCACCAGGGTGTGCTTGTATCCAGCGAAAATGGCGTATCGACCTTCTACGGCATGATGTCGGTTGAAGATCGCGGCGTTCTCTTTATGGAGCCGGGCACAGAAGTATATGAAGGTATGATCGTCGGCGAGCATAATCGCGATAACGATATTATCGTCAACATTTGCAAAGAAAAGCAGCTTACCAATGTCCGCTCCGCTTCGAAGGACGATACAGTCCGCCTGAAGACGCCGATTATTTTCTCGCTGGAGCAAGCGCTGGAATATTTGAACGACGACGAATATTGCGAGATTACGCCTAAATCGATTCGTCTCAGAAAGAAACTGCTCAACAAGAATGAGCGGGAACGCGCGGAGAAGCATCGGAAAATGGCGCAAGCGGGCATATAATTCATGATTGGCTCAGCAAAGGGCGGCGTATGCCGTCCCTTTGTTTAAAATTGTGGAACAGTAACTTGAAAGCGAGGGTGTTGCAACGTGCAGCAGTGGTTCAGCGACCATCCCGTAATTTCGTATATACTCATCTTTTGTTTTACGCTGTACATTTTCAATTCGGTATTTCGTGTACAGCGGCTGCCGATTTTAAAGGAAATTTTAGTTCATCTCATTATGGCGATCGGGGCCTTTGTGTTGTTTATTTTGCAGATTGACAAGCTGCCTATTATTCAATGCATGGGCGTTGCCGTCGCCATGATGCTGCTATTGCGCGGCCGGCAAATTTACGACAAATGGAAGGGCGGCAGCAAAAAGCAGGAGCAGGAGCCGAAGCCGAAGCCGGAAGCTTCCTCAAAGTAAGTTAGTATCCTTTCGAAACGGGGGATGACGATGCGGTTTGAAGATGCGCTATTTAATTGGCTGCAAATCCGGGTTGTGGAGAATGAGCGGCAAACGGATCAAGCGGCGGCAGATACTCGCGCTTTTTTTGAACAAATTTTAGTGGAGGATCATGGTGTAGCCAATTTGCATATTGAACGTATCGATGACACGATGATCTATGTGCGTTATGAACGGGAAGGTCATTCTAAGCTGCAGATGTATCCGCGCGAATCGGGAGAGCAGCTGCTTCGCGATATTAACTCCAATCCGAAATACAATTGACGAAGGTGAATGGCGATGAAAAAACAACTGAAGGGCACGGATGAGAATGCTGAAATTCCTAGCCGTATGAAAAAGAAAAAGCCGAAGAAAATAAGCAAACTCAGCAAATTTATGCTTATTTTACTCGTTTTGTTAATCGGAATAGCAGGTTATCTCGGGGTTTTATTCACGAAGTCCAAAGATGCACTGCGTCTGGCAACTTCGGATGCCGACCCCGGACTGGTCATTCCGGCAGATCAATCGGTTAAAGTTAAGCCGGTAGCTGTTTTGCTGCTTGGACTTGACTCCCGCCCGGAACTGGCGAGCCTCAATACCGATGTCATTATGGTTGCCGCCATGAATCCGAAGACCAAGAAGGCGACGATTGTAACGATGCCGCGCGATTCCAAAATCGAATTAAGCGGTTATAAGAGCAAGAAGGTCAATGCTTATTACGCTGCGTTTCGCTCTAATGCGATGAACGAGCAAAAGCTGTCCAAAGAAGAAGCCGAAAAGGTCGCAAAGCTGGAGATGCGTAAAATGCTGAGCCGGTATTTTGATATCGATATCTCCTATACAGCAGTGATCAATTTTAATGGATTTGTAGATGTCGTTGATGCATTAGGCGGCGTTGAGGTCGATGTCGATATGGATATGAAATACATAGACAATGCAGACAAAACGAATATCGACCTGAAAAAAGGGCATCACAAGCTGGATGGCAAGGATGCGCTCGGTTTTGTCCGCTACCGCAAATCCAATGACGGCAAAAATATGTCAACCGACTTTGACCGCAACAGGCGGCAAGGGCAAGTAATCGGTGCGGTCGTCGGTAAAATGAAATCGTTCGACGGTATTACCAGTATGTCCGGCGTCATCGATGCACTCGGGAAAAATATGAAAATGGACATGCCGGAAAGTGAAGCGCAAAATATAATTTTGACGTATTTTAATATGGACCGCAGCAATGTGGAGTTTGTTCCATTGGAAGGCGATTGGAAAAGTCCATATGTGTACGTGACCAGCAATAGTCTAAAGAAGGCGCAGTCCGCTTTAAAAGCCCAACTATCGGAATGAAGGTGACTGAAAGGCCATAGCTATGATATAATGAACTAAACTCAGTTGATTATAAGCAGCAAGGAGGCCTCTCTTATGTGTGGACTTGTTACTGCAGCTCATGTGAATATATTCGGTTCTTCTCCTCATGCTGGCCTCCATTCCGATAAAGGTCGCTTGGGACAAGATACCTGCGCAGAAAAAAAGCCTAGTGAACATCGCTAGGCTTTTTGTGTCTGCATACGGCATTTACAAATTCTTATTCAGCTTTGGCTGATCAATATTGCGGTGCTCCTCGGGAGGGATCGTATTGCGGGGCATTTGCGGTACGATACGGCCGATAATGTCAGCCAGCTCTTCGGCAAAACCGGCTACCGGACGTCCCCGGCTAATATCAGCGCGCATTTCGCGCAGCCGGTCGGCTAGATCTATATCGGCGGTCACAGCTGCATTGATGCCGTAAGGATCTTTGCGAAACGCTTCTGCAACGGCGTACTTGATCGTACCGACGCGCGAACGTTCCATTTTGCCGTCGACATCGATACCGACGACTGCCATGTTTTGGAAAACAACGCAGTTGGCAGCCTTTACGCCGGGAACTTGCTTGGCCAGCATCTCCAGATGCGAGGCAACCTCCTTAGAGCTTTTCACTGGCATACTGCGCGGATCTGTCTGTTGTACGCGCACCCGTTTATCATTTTGCGGAGAGGGTGATGTTTGGTTGCGGGCGACGGTGCCGCATCCTGCTGCCAGCAGCATAACGATAATCGCCGAAATTAGCCACTTACCCATCTAAAGTCCACCTGACCTTCCTTATCGTAATGGTTGTCCTTGAAAATGACCTTATGCCGTCCTAGTTTGCCACACTGCGAGTATGGCTATGTATGAAGTGGTTGTGGAGAATCGTCGCTATGCCGATACACCGACACTGGGGAGGGTTCACGATGAACAAAATATTCGTGCTCGATACAAATGTGCTTCTTCATGATCCGCAAGCAATATTTGCTTTTGATGACAATGAGGTTGTCATCCCGGCCGTGGTGTTGGAAGAGATTGATTCAAAGAAGAGATTGGCAGATGAATTGGGACGCAATGCACGATCATTTTCGCGATTATTAGACGGAATGAGAAGCGAGGGTCGTCTGCATGAAGGGATTCTGCTGCCTGGAGGCGGCATATTAAAGGTAGAGCTGAATCATCGCAGCTTTGTGCGCGTACAGGAACTGTTCGGTGAAATGTCTAACGATAACCGCATACTGGCCGTAGCGTTAAATTATCACATGGAAGAAGCTGAGAAGGAGCAGCCGCGGCCGGTAGTCATTGTCAGCAAAGATGTGCTGGTGCGGATAAAGGCGGATGTTTTCGGCCTGTTGGCAGAAGATTATATGTCGGATCGTTCGGTAGAACTGTCGGATGTTTACAGCGGGTATATGACAGTATTTGTTCACCCTTCCATTATTGACGAATTTTATACGTACCGCTTTTTGAGTGTCAAAAGCTTGCCGGCAGGCGTGAAGCTGCATCCGAATGAATTTGTTATTTTGCGGGATGAATTGGGAACCTCAAAGTCGGCATTGTTGAAGGTTAGCCTTGACGGCTCGCGTCTTGAGCCGCTCTATTTGAGCAATGACCCGATTTGGGGCATTACCGCGAGAAATGCCCAGCAGCGCATGGCGCTGGAATTGCTGCTGAACGACGATATTCCACTCGTTACGTTGACCGGAAAGGCGGGAACCGGAAAGACCTTGATGGCGCTGGCAGCCGGGCTGATGAAGGTGGAAGACGAGCATAAATACAAAAAGCTGCTCATAGCGCGTCCGGTAGTGCCAATGGGCAAGGATATCGGATATTTGCCAGGTGAAAAGGAAGAAAAGCTTCGCCCGTGGATGCAGCCGATCTATGATAATTTGGAATACTTGTTCGACACGAAAAAGTCGGGCGATATAGAGAAAATATTAATGGGGCTCGGCAGCATCCAGGTTGAAGCGTTAACGTATATTCGCGGCAGATCCATACCGGGACAATTCATAATAATCGATGAATCGCAAAATTTAAGCCGTCACGAAGTAAAGACGATCGTATCCCGCGTCGGCGAAGGCAGTAAAATCGTGTTGATGGGGGACCCCGAGCAGATTGATCATCCTTATTTGGATGCGGTAAGCAATGGCTTGACCCATGTAGTCGAGCGCTTCAAGCAGGAGAGCAGCAGCGGTCATGTCACGCTGGAGAAGGGAGAACGCTCGAAGCTGGCGCAGCTGGCTGCCGACATGCTGTAAAGAAAGGGAAGGCCGGGGCTCGGTTAGTGAGGAGCTTCGGTCTTTTCGGCCATTCCCATCCAGCTGTTGAACATACTGCTAACATCTGTAATTCATAGGCGACAAGAGCACATATTCTTGTTACAATAAGAAGATAGGACAAAAGTTGGAGGTTGAAGCGGTGTCTCGCAGGAAATATGTTGTAGTACTGCTGGGTGCATTTACGATCTGTATGATATTGACGCTGCCAATGTTAGTAAAGCCGGGGACGACTGTTGTGACCTTTGGCGGGGAAGCAGGCATGCAGCCGGGGCCCGATACAACGAGCAGCTATGGGGCGGTTTCCAAGCTTCAGGTGGCTCTTTCCGTCAGCGATGACGAGTTTCAATACTGGACAGAGAAGAATGAACAGTTTCTAGGCCGCAATCCCGGCATTAAAGTGGAATTGCTCAATATTTCTCCAGAAGATGCGCGTCAAGCGTGGCTGCATGATTTTCAGATCGGAGCCGCCAGCGATATTTTGTTAATGGACAATATAATGATTAGACCGTTCACGGTAGCGGGCTATTTGACGCCGCTGGATGATTTGTTTAGCGGCGAGATGCTGAATGATCATTTGGAAGCGTTGACAGCCCCTTTGAAGTGGAATGGTTACATATGGGGAGTGCCTGTCGATTGCGATCCGCACCTGATCGTATGGCAGCGCCAACTGCTCGAATCCGCCGGCTTTGACGCTCCGCCCTCCGATTGGCAGGCTTTTAAGAGCTTAATTGCCAAATTGACTGCGTCAGCGCCATCCCTTCAGATGCTCACGCTTCCTTCTGGAGAGGAGCCTTTTATCTTGACATGGATGGAGTCGGTTCCGAGTAAAGGAACAGCATCGGATATGGCTAATTTAGGGGAAATTAAGGGGCAAGCTGCCGAGCAGCTTCATTTTTTGGCTCAGCAATCTGGGCGTGTCCGCGAGAAGCGGGAGGAGGGTGGCGATTGGCTGGAGCGTATGGCAAATGGCGAGCAGCTCGCTGCCGTTGTTTCTTGGTCGGATTACCGCGCGTTATCGGCAGAGGAGCGGAAGCTGCTTGTCGTATCGGATAAAGCAGCCCCCCCGGTATGGGGGGAAGGGCGAAGCTTTGCTGTCGCAGCGCAGACCGCTCATGGCGAATTAGCCAAGAAATGGCTGCAGGCAATGACTTCAACCGAACAGCAAAAGGAGCAGTACACGTCCCTTGGCAAATTGCCGGTGCGCAAATCGCTGTACAGCAGAGTTTTCCAGCTGTATGACGAGCGATACAGCTCTCCGCCCAGCTGGCTCATACCGATGCTTGACCAGATTATCGCTGAGCCCGACCCGGGCTGGAGCTTGCGCTGGGAGCGCTGGTCTGCTTTATGGAGACAGATTGACCTGCAGCAGCTTGATGCGGCAGCAGCCGATCATTTAATCGAGCGCTGGAATGAACCGTTTGCTTCACAGGCTGACGGATAATTTGATAATTAATTGGCCGTCATTTACTTCGACGGACTTGGCCTGCAGGAAGGAGACGAGTTTTTCGGGATAGAAGCCGAGATCAAATTCCTTTTCCAGCGAGCTGCGCGTTGTATCCGGCAGCGCCAAACCGTTAAATAAAAGCTCATCAACATGAAAAATAATGCCATTTATCGGTTCTTCTTCTACGGTATAATGCCCGGTAATATTGACTTCAAGCCCTTCGCGCTTGCCCGAGACAGAAACGGCGTTTTCAGTAAACATAAAGTCAAAATTATTAAACAGCTCGTTTTGCTCGCGCAGAAATGTATTTAATTTATCTTGTGACACCGTGATGGTGTAATTGAATCCGTTGATTTCCAGCATGTCTTTGTTTTTTTGTACCCATGAAGGGAGCTGGGTCATTGCTTGCGCCAACGCCTTAAAGTAGCGCTTCACCTCATAAAAGCCGACATTTTGCCAAAAGTCGGTTATCTCCGCAATCATCATCCGGAGGCGCTCTTCATCGGAACTGTTGCTTAATTGATCATCTACATCCTTTTGCAGCGCGCTTAGCCGCTCTTTTTGGGCGACCAGCCTTTCTTCAATCCGGGCAAGCTGTTCGGCCTCATTTTGATGCTTGGCGACAGCTTGCTTCACTGTGCGGTACTGCTCAACATAGCTGTTCAGCTGGCGGCGGTCACCGGCGAATATATATTCAAAATAATCTAACATCGACAGCAAGTCGCTTAATGAATTGGAAGAAAATAATGCACTCAGCCAAATATCCCGCTCGCCCATATAGTAAGCGCGCAATACGCGGCCGGCTTTCTCTTGCTGCTCCTGCATAAGCGCCTCATGCTGCTGCAATTGCTCGCTTGCTTCTGAGAACTGCTGGCTTGCGAGCTCTTTTTGCGCTGCAATACGGGATATTTCTTTATCAAGTTCGACGGTGGATAAGCTTTTCTCTAGAATTCGCCGCACTTCCTCGTCTTCAGGGGATCTGGCCAAAACAGGGTACAAAGTGAGTAATAAAGCGGCCGCGGCTGTTAGGACGGCACCGATCCGGCGACGCGTCGTTCCTTTCACGTGGTTCGGAACTCCTTTCTCTTGCTTAACGTTATGCTGGACAAACCATGCAACCATTATATGTACACAATCATTCTATTATATCTCGAAAAGGGAAATTTGTCCCTGGTTTGGAGGCTGACGATGCTCATCGAACGGATTCGTACCCAAATACAACATGCGGACGCTTGGGGCTGGCGGGAGAAGCGGGAAGGAGGAACGGAGCGCGTCCCGTGCATTTCATTTCGCGATTATATGGCCTGCTGCTTGTATGATGATAAAGAGGGTTACTATAGCTCTGGAGAAGTGCGTATCGGACGGGCCGGCGATTTTTATACCAGTTCCGGCATCGGCACGATCTTTGGCGAAATGCTTGCTGCTTATATTGCCAGCCTGACCGGGCGGCTGGGCACATCAGCTGCCGATATAGCCGAATGGGGGGCCGGCAGCGGCGCCTTGTCTGCCCAGATGTTGGCCGAATGGCGGAGGAAGGGGCAGCGGCTTGCTGGTCATTATGCGGTCGTCGATGCGAACCCGGTTCATTTGCGGGAAGCGGCCAGAGCGGTAGAAGGAATTCATCCCCATCTTTTTGTCATGAAGCCTGCAGAGGCGATAAATATGAAATGGAGAAGCAATCAGGCAGATCAGCCGCTAATCGTCATTGCCAATGAATTGCTGGATGCCTTTCCGGTGCATCGTGTGGCGCGTCTTCACGGCCGATTGTGGGAACTGGGGGTAAGCCTTAGCCTCGATGACGCTCCTGCCGGGCCGGCCAATGGCGAAGCACTCTTTTCCACGGTCTATATGCCGCTAAGCGACGAGCGGATTGAACAGTCGCTGCTTGCAGACGGCATTGAGCTGGCGGAAGGTCAGGAAACGGAGGTCAATCTTGACAGTGAGGGCTGGCTCGCGGAAATGAGTGAAGCGATTGATTATGGCGCTATCGTCATTATCGATTACGGGCACGAGGCGGCCGAGCTTACAGCATCTCACAGGATGCGCGGCTCTTTTTTGTGCTACAGCGGGCATATTGCCCATGACAATCCTTATCTAAATCCCGGGCGGCAGGATTTGACGTCGCATATTAATTTTACAGCGTGCCGGCGCGCTGCAGAGCGAGCCGGATGGCAAGTAGCTGCGTATCAGACGCAGAAGCAGTTTTTAGTGGAGCAGGGAATTTTGCAGCAGCTCATCGCGCATCAGGACAGCAATCCGTTCAGTGAGCCGGCAAGACGAAATCGCAGCATAAGACAGCTGCTGCTTAGCGATGGAATGAGCGAGACGTTCAAGGTGTTGACGCTTTATAAACCGGTGAGTGAAAAGAGGCTGAACTAACGGAAGCTGCTGACGTTATTTCACCAATAAGTCCCCTTTTGGAAATCTAACGGATCAGCGACCTTAATTGGACGTTTTCTTGCGAAATAGTGCTACCAATCAGCAAATAGCGGCGCACAGTTCCGTTACAATTTCAGATTGGTGGAATTTTCGAAAATAGCGGCCGCTACATCCGTTAGCTTTATTTTGACATCAATTCCATCGATTCTTAACGAATATAGGACTGCCCAGAAGCTTCTTCCATAATAAATATAAGCCCAGTATAAGAAATCTTATACTGGGCTTATATTTTAGGGAAGAAACCGGCAGCAGCCGTTTCTTCGCGACTTGTCCAGTCCTTTAGAATGGGTTGCCCATTACAAAAACGGTCCAGTATGTAAAACCTATAAACGAGACCGCCATATATCCCCAGAACATCAAGATGTATGTTCTTTCGGAAAAGTTCAAATAGCCTAACAGGACAAATAGGGCAGTTTGGATAAAGAACAGGATTGCCATTTCGTTCATGCCGCCTGCAAATGCCATAAGCGCGATTGCGAGCGTCCAAAAGCCCAGCACCCGGAACATGCGTGCCATAATTTCATCCCCCTCTCGTCAGTCTCGACCCATTTTCTATTGCCCATTATAACGGTAAAGGTAACAGCTGTAAACCGCCAACCGTGACGAATTGGCAAACTTTTTGGCGTTCGTCCGCCTGTTGGTGTAAGTTTGTGCAACTAGGAAAGAAAATATGTATGAGCCTTCAAAAAAATGGATATACAAATTAGTATCCGATAGATTCTATGAACTCTACCAAGAGCATAGAGATAAAGTAAGCGCCTAACGTTAGGAGGTTTTAATTGCATGACAGCAGTTAGACAAGATGCGTGGAGCCCCGATGATGATCTCATTCTAGCTGAGATTACATTACGGCATATTCGAGAAGGGAGCACTCAACTGGCAGCTTTCGAAGAGGTCGGCGAACGTATAGGCCGCACATCGGCAGCCTGCGGTTTCCGGTGGAACAGTTGTGTGCGCAAACGATATGAAGATGCCATTCAGATTGCCAAGCAGCAGCGGCAAAAACGCAATTATATGAAAAAACAAGCGTACAGTGCTGTGCCGCACGTATCGTCAGTAGCGACGATTGAGTCTGAGGAGCGAACGGTATTCAAAAGCGAGCCCATTACAGAGGAGGCGATTTCGGTTGATTCGGTCATCCGTTTCCTGCGGCAATGGAAAGCGACTTACCAGGATTTGAGCCGTCAAATTAAAGCGCTTGAGCGCGACTTGCGCGACCGCGAAGAGGAGCTCTTCATGCTGCGTGAGCAAAATGAAAAGCTGTCGCAGGAAATTAGCAGTGCGCAAACGGATTATCGCGCTGTTAACGACGATTATAAGACGCTCATACAAATTATGGATCGCGCTCGCCGCTTGACCGTGCTGAATGAGGAAGATGAATCAAAGCCGCGTTTTAAGATGGATGCGAACGGCAATTTGGAAAGAATTGAGTAAATGAAAATCCCGCCATATGGAAGGCGGGATTTTTTGTTGCTGCTTCCCGGCGGCTGCTCTGATACGATAGAAGGAGGAAGTAAAGGTAAAGGGGCGTTGCTGGTTTGCGGATTTATATCGTCGGAGCGGGAGCAATTGGTTTATTATACGGCTTGCGGCTGTCTCGCGCAGGCTTGGACGTTGTACTGTGCACTCGCACCAAGGAGCAGGCGGAGCGGCTGAATGAAGAGGGGGCCGTTCTGCAAGAGGATAGCCGGGATACCAACGTCAGAGTGAAAGCTTGTCATTTTGAAATTCCGATAGCGCAGGCGGCGCCGGAAGACTGGATATGGCTGACAGTAAAGCAGACGGCAATCGATGAAGCGCTGCTGCAGAAAATGGCGAAGCTTGCTTCTGCAGGGGCGCCTGTGTTATGCATGCAAAACGGCATCGGTCATTTGCCGCATTTGCAGGCGGTTTTGCCGCGCAGTTTATTGTATGTCGCCGTTACTACCGAGGGGGCGCTCAAGAAGGACGACCGCACGGTTCAATATACCGGAGTTGGACAAGTGATGCTTGGCTTGACGCGGGCAGATCAGCACGCCTGCCGGGAAGCAGTAAAAAAGTCGCAAAAAATGCTGCTTGATGCGATGCGCATGGCAGGAATTGCTACATTTTTGTCGAATGAGTCGAAAGAGATAGAAAGACGTATATATCAGAAATTGTTAGCCAATGCGGTCATTAATCCGCTGACGGCTATTTATGGGGTTACTAACGGAATGCTACCGGCAGATTCATTGCGTCAGCAAGTTATGTCAGCGCTTCATTCTGAATGCATATCCATTCTTAGGCTGGCCGGGATGCCGTTTGACGAGGAGGCCGCCTGGCAGCAAGTATTGGATATTTGCAGCAGGACATTTCATAATGAGTCTTCGATGCTCAGAGATATCAGGAATGGTCGTGAGACGGAGATTCAATGGATAAATGGCGGTATTTCCGCGATGGCGAAGGAGATGAACTTGGCTTCGCCATTGAATGATGCCGTCATTGCGCTAATCGAGGCGATGAAGTTGAAAGGATAGCGAGAGGGGTATCCGCTATGCAATGGATATGGGTCAGCTTCAAGCATTTGTATGCGGTGTTGGCTGTTGTCCCGATTGTGCCATTTCTGCTCGTTTACTTTGGATTAGGCGCGTACACGGGAGACCGCAAGAAAGCTTTTCGCACAGCTATGGATGTTACAACAGCATTATTGATTGGCTGTGTAGCCGTTTTGTTCAATCATATTTTTGGCAAGTCCTTCGGATTGTACGGCATTCTGCTTATCTTGTTAATCGGTGCAGGACTGCTCGGCAATGTACAGTATCGGTTAAAAGGTATAGTCGATATAAAAAAAATTTTACGCGCAGTATGGCGGCTCGGTTTTTTTATGATGAGCTTTGTATATTTGGTATTAATGGGCATCGGAATAGGGCAAAGTTTTTTTGCAGCATAATTTGACGCTTTGACGCTAGGAGTTACGATATGCAATAATGAGAGAAAACACAATTATTGTACATATCGGAGAGGTTGAAAGCTGCTCATGGAAATTGTATCGATACCGTTGCCAGCGGGTCAACCGCTAGCCAACGCTTATGTCAATCGCACTGATGAACGTCTTGTTCAAGTTTTCGGCAATCATCCGGATGAAGCAAGCGACTGGCAGCGCCGCGCGGAGCATTTGATCAATACAGCAGATCAACGTGTGCGCCCAGCTGAACTTGCTTCAGTATTGCGTCAATATAATAGTCAATTTCATCAATATGCAGAGGTTTCAGCGCATATTAATCTAATTGCCGATGGCGCTCCCGTCATTGTCGGCGGGCAGCAGGCAGGTCTGTGGACAGGGCCGCTGCTCGTGATCCATAAAGCAATTACCATTTTGCAAGCTGCCAAAGAGGCGGAAGCGAAGCTGGGGAGGCCGGTTGTTCCGGTATTTTGGATTGCCGGCGAAGATCATGACTGGGATGAAGCGAATCATGCCCTTCTGCCTGATCAGCACCGCAAAATGATGAAGATAGCGATAGAACGTCCAGGGGCTGTGCGGACATCGGTAAGCCGTACTCCGTTAACGATGGAGGCATGGCAAGGTGCAATCCGGGAGCTTGCCGGCGTACTGGAGGATAGCGCCTTTAAGGCTGCTTTATTGGAAAGACTGACTTCCATTGCGGAGCGGTCAGAGACCTTGACGGCCAGCTTTGCCCATCTGATGAGCGATTTGTTCGGCCAATATGGTCTTGTTCTGCTTGATGCCGATGACCCGGCTATTCGCCGGCTGGAGCAGCCATTCTTCCGCCGGCTTATTGAGCGAAACGATGAACTGGAAGCTGCGCTTCTTCAAGGCGCTGCCCGAGTCCGCGAACTGGGCTACAAGGAGCAGGCTGATGTCGCGAGCGGCGCCGCTAATTTATTTATTTTTCATGCTGAAGACAACGGGCCGGCCGGGGAGCGGACGCTGCTCTACAAGCGAGACGGCAAATTTGTAAACCGCAAAGAAACGGTGGCCTTTTCCAAAGAGGAACTGCTGGCCAGGCTGGAACATTTTCCCGCTTCCTTTAGCAACAATGTGCTCAGCAGGCCGCTGATGCAGGATTATGCTCTGCCGGTGCTGGGAGCCGTTCTTGGCCAGGGCGAAATTGCTTATTGGGCGCTTACGGCCGAAGCGTTCCGCTGCTTCAATATGCAGATGCCGATCATTGTGCCGCGGATGTCATTCACGCTCGTAGAGCCGGCAGCTGCCAAGTATATGGAGAGCTTTAAGCTGACATTTGAAGAGGTTGCGCATCGATTTGAAGCGTTCAAGGCTGAATGGCTGCAGGAAAAAGATGAATGGGCAATAGGCGAGCGCTTCGCTGCTGTCAAGCAGCAATTTGCGGATCTTTATGAGCCAATTTTGCAGATGGCCGGTGAGATTGAGGCTGGTCTTGCGCCGCTCGGCGAGACGAATAAAAGAAAAATTGCAGAGCAAATCGATTTTATGGAAAAGCGGATCAAGGAAGCGCACGCGCGCCGGTTCGACACGATGCTGCAGCGGCTGGACCGCATTGCAATTTCGCTATGGCCCGATGAGATGCCGCAAGAGCGTGTATGGAATCCGCTATATTTTATGAATCGTTATGGTAACGATTGGTTAGCTGCGTTGATGGCTGTACCGTACGAGCAATCAGGCGGACATCGACTCGTTTATCTATAGAAGTAAAATGCCAGAACCCGGGAAGCGGAACATTGAAGGAGGAAATACGAAAATGAGTTCACAAACAAACAGCATTGTTGCCGATATGTCATTGGCCCCTGAAGGCCATTTGAAAATTGATTGGGTGAAAGCCCATATGCCGGTCTTGAACCGGATTCGCGAGCAATTCGAGCAGGAGCAGCCGTTCAAAGGTTTAAAGGTGGCGATCTCGCTTCACCTGGAAGCGAAAACGGCTTACCTGGCCAAAGTGGTAAAGGCAGGCGGAGCCGAAGTAGCGATCACGGGAAGCAATCCGCTGTCCACGCAAGACGATGTCTGCGCTGCGCTGGTTGAGGATGGAATTACCGTGTTTGCGAAGTACAACCCGGATCCGAAAGAATACAAAGAGTTGATGATCAAGACGCTGGAGACGAAGCCGGATCTCATTATCGACGATGGCGGCGATCTGGTGACGATTTTGCATGCTGAGCGTCCTGAGTTGCTGGCGCAGGTGCGCGGCGGCGCGGAAGAAACGACGACAGGAATTTTACGGCTTAAAGCATTGGAGAAGGAAGGCGTACTGAAATTTCCAATGGTTGCGGTCAATGACGCCTTCTGTAAATATCTGTTTGATAATCGTTATGGCACTGGCCAATCGGTATGGGACGGCATTAATCGCACGACGAATCTTGTTGCAGCAGGCAAAACGGTGGTCGTTGTCGGCTACGGCTGGTGCGGCAAAGGGGTGGCCATGCGGGCCAAAGGCCTGGGCGCAAACGTTGTCGTTACCGAAATTGATGCGATTCGCGCGGTAGAGGCTTATATGGATGGCTTTACTGTAATGCCGATGCTCGAGGCGGCTAAAGTTGGCGATATTTTTGTAACGGTTACCGGCAACCGGGATGTCATCCGCGGCGAGCATTATGCCGTAATGAAAAATGGGGCGATTTTGTCTAATGCCGGACATTTTGACATCGAAGTCAACAAGCCCGAGCTTGAAGCGCTTTCGAACGGCAAGCGTGTCGTCAGACGCAATATTGAAGAGTACCAATTGAAGGATGGGCGCAGCATCTACTTGCTGGCTGAAGGCAGACTTGTCAATCTTGCTGCCGGCGACGGACACCCTGCGGAAATAATGGATATGACGTTTGCGCTGCAGGCGATGTCGTTAAAATATGTCAATGAGCAGTATGAAGCGATCGGGGCCAAAGTAGTCAATGTTCCTTATGATATTGACGAGCAGGTGGCGCGCAACAAACTGGCTTCGCTGGGAATTGGCATCGATCAGTTGACAGCAGAGCAGCAAGCTTATTTGGACAGCTGGGCAGAGCACTGATTCGGTGTGCACTCAATGATGCCTACCTGGCAGAGACTGGCCAACATAGGCAGTCTTGAACATGTGACTTAGGTACGAATTTTGTTGAGCGCCGCAAGCGCGCAACGGCGTGCCAGATACAGGTCGGAGAGTAATTTTTACCTATTAAGAAAAAAGCTGCATCCGCATTATGCCTGATACAGGCTGGCGGTTGCAGCTTTTTGTGTTGCGCTCCTCATCGCAGTGAGGCGGGCGCGCTGTAAAGCGTGTCGGGTTGCAGCGGCTTGGGCCAATTGCTTGCGGTCGGCATCGGTTCCCGATTCGAAAATTGGCATGGCATATAATTCGACCAGCGCTTCTTTGCTAGCCACGGCGGCATCGTTTTCGTTGCCGAGCAAATAATGGGCGACTTGGTAGCAAAGCTGTTCAACAGTACGCAGCAGCTCGGATTTTTTGAGACAAACAGCATTCATGGATTGCTCACAGGCTCCCTTTTATATAATGACGGACGCTTTTATGTAAGAACGTCGACTTCGGACTCATACAATTTCTAGATTACACGATTGCATTGGGTAAAAAGTTTCAAAAGTGTAACAAGATTAATACTGTGAAATATTTTTAATAATCGCAGCAGGATTGAAGGATTTTAGAGCCAAGTGGCGAATAGAACAACTCTAGTGGTGTAAAGTGGGGATAAGTGGTGAGTATGGGGGGAGGAGTGGCGGCCGATGTTTATGGGTGAGTATCAACATAGCATTGATGACAAAGGTCGTATCATTATTCCTGCCAAATTTCGCGACAGTCTGGGCGACAAATTTATTGTTACCCGGGGCCTCGACAATTGTTTGTTTGTATATCCGCATAGCGAATGGGCAGTATTGGAGCAGAAGCTGAAATCTCTGCCGCTCATGAAGTCCGATGCCCGCGCCTTCTCCCGCTTTTTTTTCTCGGGAGCGACAGAATGTGAATTGGACAAGCAGGGAAGAGCCAATGTTCCGAATACGCTGCGCGAGTATGCAAAGCTGGACAAGGATTGTGTCGTAATTGGCGTTTCTAATCGTGTGGAGATTTGGAGCAAGCCAGTTTGGGAAAGCTACTTTAATCAGTCAGAAGAGTCCTTTAACGAAATTGCGGAAAAACTCGTTGATTTCGATTTTAACTTTTAGTTTTATGAATGGTCGAAGTTCTGGATGTACCGGTCGACTACATTACGGGAGGGCTGCAGCTTGTTTCAACATATAACAGTGCTCAGGGAAGAAGCGGTCGACGGGCTCGCAATCCGGCCGGATGGCATTTATGTCGACTGTACGCTGGGCGGTGCCGGCCATAGTGAATTGATTGCCTCGCGGCTTGGGCCGGGCGGAAGATTGATCGCTTTTGATCAGGATGATTGGGCACACGATAATGCCAGGAAGCGTCTGGCGCCATATTGGGACCATGTGACGCTAGTCAAAAGTAATTTTCGTTATTTGGAAAAAAAGCTGCATGAGCTGGAGATTGCCGAAGTGGACGGCATACTGTTCGATTTGGGCGTGTCCAGTCCACAATTGGATGAAGCTGAGCGAGGCTTTAGCTACAATCATGATGCACCTTTAGATATGCGCATGGATCAGCATAGTATGCTGACCGCTCATGATATTGTGAATACCTGGGATGTACGGGAGATCTCCCGGATTTTGGCTGATTATGGAGAAGAACGCTTCGCGAGACAGATTGCCAAAAAAATAATTGCAGCACGTGAAATGCAGCCAATCGAAACAACAGGAGAACTTGCAGAAATCATTAAATCGGGTATTCCCGCTGCGACTAGACGTACGGGGCCACACCCTGCAAAACGTTCTTTTCAAGCATTGCGTATTGCTGTCAATGATGAGTTGGGGGCAGAAGAAACAGCTTTGGAGCAGTCAGTCCGCCTGCTGAGGGCGGGCGGGAGAGTTTCGGTTATTACTTTTCATTCCTTAGAGGATCGCATTTGCAAGCAAACTTTTTCAAAATTTGTGGAGCGCTGCACTTGTCCGCCGGATTTTCCGATGTGTGCATGCGGCGCGAAGGGTATTTTGAAATTGATTAATCGCAAGCCGATTGTACCTAGTGAAGAAGAGTTGGCACATAATCCTCGTGCAAGGTCTGCCAAGTTGCGCATCGCTGAAAAGTTGTAATTGCCTGGGAAATAATCGATTGCAGGAGGGATTTGGATGGCCTACCAAAACGGAAATTTGGCGCTTAAGCCAAAACGCAAGCCGGAGCAGCAAACCTATCGGGAAAGAAAGACAATCGTCGTCAAGAAAAAGACGCTGCCCGTACAAGAAAAGCTGCTCTATATGTTTTCCATTATTGTCGGAGTCATTGTTGCGGGTATCATTATTTTTCGCTACGCCCAGATTTATGAGATTAATTTGGAAGTGCGCAAGCTGTCGAAGCAATATGATACAATGGCGATTGAAATGAAGGAGCTCGAAAAAAAGGTACAGTCATTAAGCGATCCGGAACGCATTAAGCAGATGGCTGAAAGTGAAGGGATGACGTCAGCAGACCAGGATGTCACAGTCCAACGCAAGGACAGTGCGTCTAATAAGACGCTGCAGCAATAGGAGGCCGCAATGACAAAGCTAATCAAATTAAGAACGTTGCTGGTCGGAGGGATGATTACCCTCCTTTTTGTTGTCTTGGTAGGAAGGATTTATTGGGTTCAGGTTGTCAATGCCGACTTCTGGACGGAAAAGGCGCGGGCAGTATGGTCGAGATCGGAGACGCTTATGCCGACCCGCGGCTCGATAAGCGACCGGGATGGGAACATACTTGCTATGGATGTCAATGCTTATGGTCTGGCTATCGATCCGGATACTATCCATAAGCTTGGTGTAGAAGAATTTGTCATTAGCAAGCTGAGTTTGATTCTGGGCAAGTCCAAGGAAGAGATCAGCAAATCTGTCAATGCAAAGCGTGACAATGGCGAATATTTCAAATGGCGTGAAGTGCGCAACGGGGGCTGGAGGCTGGATAAAGAGGTCAAGGACCGGCTGCTCAACCTGCGTGAAGAACTGAAGGAAATGACGAAGCAAAATAATGTTGGCATTTTTATCCTTGATCAGCAGAAGCGCTACTATCCGAAAAATCGCCTGGCTTCACATATCGTCGGCTATCAGGATAAAGAAGGCGCCGCTGTTACCGGTTTTGAAGCCTATTTCGATGAGCAATTAAAAGGCGTTGAAGGCAAGATACAGTATAAGCGGGACGGAAATGGCGTTATTCTTGATAGTGAAAAGGTGGAGTTTGAACCTCCGCATGATGGGAAGAATGTAAAACTTACCATCGATACAGATATCCAACATTATATTGAGGATGCGATCAAAGAGGCTTATGATGAATATAAGCCAAAAAATATATTTGCGATCGCGGCCGATCCGAATACGATGGACATTTTGGGAATGGCCAGCTACCCGAATTTTAACCCGAATGAATATTCGGATTTCGAGCCAGGCGCTTTCTACAATCACATGATTAAATCGCAATTTGAGCCGGGCTCGACCTTCAAGATTGTCACCTTGGCCAGCGCAGTCGAAGAAGGGGTGTTTGATCCTGAAGAAAAGTATGTCTCTGGTCGAATTAAAGTAGGCAATGGTTACAAACGCGACGTCAATCGCGACGGCTGGGGAACGATTACTTTCCTTGAAGGCTTGAAGCGTTCCAGTAACGTTGCGTTTGTCAAGCTTGGTTACGAGCGGCTTGGAGCCGAGAAGCTGATTAAATATATTCGCGATTTCGGCTTTGGCGAAAAAACGGGCATCGAGCTTCCGGGGGAAATAAGTGGGGGAATCAAAATTAACCCTAACATTCCCGATGAGGTTGCATCTGCAACCTTCGGTCAAGGGAGAGTTACTGTAACCGCGATTCAGCAGGTAGCGGCGGTGGCCGCGGTCGCCAATGGCGGCAAATTGCTGCAACCGCATGTTATTAAAGAAATTGAGGACCCAGTAACGAAGAAGACCAAAGTCATTGAGCCTAAGCTGGTGCGCCAAGTCATATCTCCGCAAACGTCTAAGCTTGTAGGCGAATATTTGGAGCAGGTAGTATCCGATAAGGATAAAGGAACAGGGAAAAACGCTTATTTACCGGGATATCGCGTAGCCGGCAAAACAGGTACAGCGCAAAAAGTTGTAAAAGGCAGCAGCGGATATTCATCAGAGAAATATGTCGTATCCTTCATTGGCTACGCTCCGGTAGATGATCCGAAAATCGTCGTCTTAGTCGTTGCCGATGAGCCGCAAGGCGGCAGCAGTTCAGGCGGCGGTAAAGTAGCGGCTCCTGTATTTAAAAAGATCGTTGAAAAAAGCTTGCGTCATATGAATGTTCGACCAAGATTGGATGCCAAGGAAATAGAGAATCTGGAGGAAATTACGATAACGGTGCCGGATGTCGTTGGCTCGGATGTGAGCAAGGCTAAGGACGCGCTCAGTAAAAAGGAGCTCTCAGCGGAGGTTGTAGGCAAAGGAAAGGTTGTCAAGCAGCAAATTCCGAAGAAGGGAACTGTCGTAAGCCCGAGTCAGAAGGTATATCTTATAACAGAGGATCGCGAGAAGATTGCGGTACCGGATATGCGCGGGCTGTCCATGCGCGATGCGCTGGAAATTTGCAGCTTGCTCAACATACGCTTTGTGACGGTAGGCCAAGGCTTTGTAACCGATCAAGTGATGGGGCAAAAAAATGGGGAGCGAGTATTGAAGCTCGTACTGAAGCCGCCCGGCGAACCGGATCAAGAAGAAACAACCGATGAAAAGAAGGATGAAAAACAAGAGTAGTCTATAAAACAGCTAAGCCCGATCAAAAGGCTTTCCCCCGGCTTGTTCTATCCTAGCAAGCTTTCGAATAGGTTTTGGATAAGGCATGTCAAGGACAGGTTGTTGATGTCCGTCCTATTCGGAGGGGGAAAAGCTGTGAAAGTATCGAATGTCACTGTCCGTCGCCGGCTGTTTGTTGGACTGCTGATCGGTATAGCAGCCTTTACAATGCTTATTATTCGATTGGCTTATGTTCAATTATGGACAGGCGAGCAGCTCTCGGCGAAAGCGGAGGAATCGTGGCGGCGCGAAATTCCGTTTTCGGCGAAGCGGGGAGAAGTTTGGGACCGAAATGGCGTCCGGCTTGCGTATAATATAAGTTCACCGACTGTAATGGCACTTCCGGCACAAATCAAGGATGCCAAAACTACCGCGGCCAAGCTGGCGAATGTGCTGGGCATGACGGAAGAAAAGGTGTATGGCTTTCTAACGAAAAAGCAGATGATCGTTAATATTCAGCCGGGCGGCCGCAAAATAACGACGGCCAAGGCGCAGGAAATTAAAGATTTGGAATTGCCGGGAATTGTAGTGGCTGAGGATAATAAGCGCTACTATCCATTTGGCGACCTGGCGTCGCATGTACTGGGTATTGTAGGACTTGACGGCGGCTTGACGGGCGTTGAGGCCAAATATGACGCTTTGCTGAAAGGGATCAATGGGAACGTCTCCTTTTTGTCCGATGCGAAGGGGCGTGTTATGCCAGGCTCCTCCGATTCATACAGCAGGCCGCATGACGGGCTGAATATGGAGCTTACGATCGACAAGCAAATTCAGTCGATCATCGAGCGCGAGCTGGATCAGGCGATGGTCAAGCTGCAGGCGGATAATATTATCGCGATTGCCATGGATCCGAATAGCGGCGAAATATTAGGCATGGCGAGCAGGCCGGCGTTTGAACCCGATAAATTTCGCGATACCGATCCGCAAATCTATAATCGCAATTTGCCGATCTGGATGACTTATGAGCCCGGCTCAACGTTTAAAATCATTACGCTTGCCGCGGCGCTTGAAGAAAATAAGGTGGATTTAAAAAACGAACGTTTTTTTGATCCGGGAGCTGTCGAAATCGGCGGCGCCAGATTGCGCTGCTGGAAAAAAGGCGGACATGGCAGTCAAACCTTTTTGGAGGTCGTCCAAAATTCATGCAACCCGGGCTTTGTGCAATTAGGCAACCGGCTGGGAAAAGAGAAACTGTTCGGCTATATCCGCGATTTCGGTTTCGGGACAAAGACGGGAATCGATCTGGGCGGCGAAGAGAATGGCATTTTGTTTAAGCTTAAACAGGTAGGGCCGGTGGAATTGGCTACAACCGCATTTGGCCAAGGGGTATCCGTGACGCCGATCCAGCAAATTACTGCGGTATCCGCAGCGATCAACGGCGGGACATTGTATAAGCCTTATGTCGCTAAAGCGTGGATTCATCCGGAAACGGGCGAGGTCGTCGAGCAGGTGGAGCCTGAGGTTGTGCGCCAGGTGATTTCCGAAGAAACGAGCAAGCAGGTGCGGGAAGCGCTGGAGTCGGTGGTTGCGAAGGGAACGGGCAATAAGGCGTTTTTGGACGGCTATCGTGTAGGCGGCAAAACAGGGACAGCACAAAAGGTCGTGAATGGCCGTTATTCGCCGAACGAGCATATTGTATCGTTCGTGGGCTTCGCTCCCGCGGACGACCCTAAAGTCGTCGTTTATGTCGCTGTAGATAATCCCCAGGGTATCCAGTTCGGCGGTGTCGTGGCCGCTCCGATTGTGCAAAACATATTGGCGGATACACTTCCTTACATGGGGGTAACGAAGCGCAAGGATCAAATCGACCGTTTGTACAAATACGGGGATATGACGCCGAAAATTGTGACCGTGCCTAATTTAGTAGGCAAGACAGTATCCGAAATTTATGAAGATATGAATATGAGCTTTAATTTAAGCGCTGCGGGCAGCGGCGATACGGTCATCCGGCAGGCTCCGGCAGCCGGGACGCGGGTGGATAAGGGCTCGACGATTCGGATCTATATCGGTAATGAGGCTGATATAACGCATGAGGATTGACTATACTGGAAAGTAAAGAAGTAAAGAGATAGAAGGGGGAGAGCGGCAGATGCAACTGAAAGAACTGACCAATTTATTGAAAACAGCAGTGTTGCACGGTGACGGCGATCTTGCTTTTGCTGGCATTCAAACGGATTCGCGAAAAGTACAGCCGGGCGATCTGTTTATTTGCCTGCCGGGCCATACTGTAGACGGACATGACTATGCCCAGTCCGCTATTGAGCACGGCGCAGCTGCATTAGTAGTCGAGAGGCTGCTGACCGGCATCGCGGAACCGCAGCTTGTGGTCAAAAATGCGCGCTTTGCCATGGCGGTTATTGCCGATTGGTATTACGGCCATCCGAGCCATGCAATGAAACTGATCGGGATAACGGGGACTAACGGGAAGACGACGACAACTTATCTGGTCGAACGGATTTTTGCCGATAACGGCTACCGGCCTGGGGTGATCGGAACGGTAGAAATGCGTTATAACGGCCAAGTTTTGCCGATGAGCGGCACGACGCCGGATGCATTGGAGCTTCAGCGGCATTTGGCCGAGATGGTAAAGGCGGGGACGGATTGCTGTGCAATGGAGGTATCCTCCCACGCCCTGGAGCAGGGGCGCGTCAAAGGCTGCCGTTACCGCACCGCGATTTTCACCAATTTGACACAGGATCATCTCGATTATCATGGTACGATGGAACGATATGCGGCAGCGAAGGGGCTGTTTTTTAGCCGTCTGGGCAATGCATTTGGTGATGAGAGCGAGCGCTCCTACGCTGTGCTGAATGCGGATGATGCGGCATCGGGCGAATTTGCTGCCTTGACGGCTGCAGAGGTACTTACGTACGGAGTAGAGCAGGCGGCAGATGTGCGCGCATCCAATATTCAAATAACGTCGCGGGGAACAGCCTTTCAAGTCGATACGTACAAAGGCTCGACGATGATTACGTTAAAGATGGCTGGAAAGTTCAATGTATATAACGCGCTTGCCGCCATTACAGCGGCATTGATCGAGAATATTCCCCTGGAACAGATCAAAGCGAGCCTGGAAGCGATAGCCGGCGTGCCCGGCCGCGTCGAAGCAGTGGATGCCGGCCAGCCGTTTGCGGTGATCGTCGACTACGCGCATACGCCGGACGGACTGGAGAATGTGTTGAAGGCGGTACAGCAATTTGCGGCGAAACGCATGATATGCGTGTTTGGCTGCGGCGGGGACCGCGATCGGGCGAAGCGCCCGATTATGGGGGCGATTGCGGCGGCCTATGCCGATCATGTCATTATTACTTCCGACAATCCGCGGACGGAAGAGCCGCAGCAAATTTTGCGCGATATCGAAAGCGGCCTGAAATCGAGGGCTGAACAGGAGATTAGTTATGAGCTTGTGGCCGATCGCCGCGAAGCCATTCAAAAAGCGGTTGAAATGGCCAGCCCTGACGATGTAGTATTAATTGCGGGCAAAGGACACGAAACCTATCAAATCATCGGAATGGAAAAGCTGCCGTTCGATGATCGTGAAGTGGCCAAAGAAGCGATAAGGAGTCTTGTTCAGTGATAAAACGATCATTAGGCGAAATTGCCGCTATGTGCGGCGGTACGTTGACAGATATAACTAAAGCCGGCCGTATGGCGGCCGGCGTAACGAAGGATACGCGCGGCGAAGTTGCGGGACGGCTGTATATTCCGCTTGTCGGGGAGCGGTTTGACGGCCATGATTACGCTGAAGCGGCATTGGCCGGCGGCGCAGCGGCGACATTGTGGGAAGAGGGGCGTCCCATTCCCGCCCCGCTGGCTGACGGTGCGCTTATTCTTGTAGAGGACACGCTGCTAGCTTTGCAGCGGCTTGCAGCCGCTTATCGCAGCGAGCTGCCGGCTCGTATAATCGGCGTCACCGGAAGCAACGGTAAAACGACGACGAAGGATATGGTGGCGTCGGTGCTGTCCGGTGTCTTTCGCGTACATAAGACAGCGGGCAATTTGAACAATCATATCGGATTGCCGCTGACCGTGCTGCAATTGAACGAGTCGGTCGATGTGGCTGTCCTGGAGATGGGAATGAGCGACTTTGGCGAAATTGAGCTGCTTACGCAAATCGCCAAGCCCGATGTGGCGATTATTACCAACATTGGCGACTCCCATTTGCTGCAGCTCGGCTCAAGAAGCGGCATCGCGCGGGCGAAGCTGGAAATTGCCTCCGGCCTGCGGGCTGGCGGTACGCTGCTTTATAACGGAGACGAGCCGCTGCTGCGGACCGGCGTCGCTGCGCTCAATCTGGCGGATGCCTCGATTAACAGCTGCACATTCGGTTTTGCTGCCGATAACGACTGGGTAGCCGGGCAGATCGAGCTTGAAGCGACAGCGACCCGATTCTCGGCGATTCGCGCCGCCGGAGGGATGGAGGATGAGCTCACGCAGCTCACGATTCCGGTCGCCGGGCGTCATAATGTGTCCAACGCGCTGGCTGCGATTGCGGCGGCGCGACTGCTCGGCCTGACCGCAGCGCAAATTCGGGCGGGCCTGCAGCAGATCCAGCTTACCGGGATGCGCATAGAGCCCCTTACAGCTTATAACGGCGCATTGCTGCTCAGCGATGTCTATAATGCCAGTCCGACAGCAACCCGTGCGGCAATTGATCTTGTAGAGCAATTGACCGGATATGGGCGCAAATGGCTCGTGCTGGGCGATATGCTGGAGCTGGGGCCGCAGGAGCTGGAACTCCACCGCGATACTGGGAAATATATTTCGGCGGATAAGGCGGATGCCGTGCTCACATTCGGCCCGCTGGCCGAACAGCTTGCCGCGGCTGCCGCTCCAGCTTTCGGGGTTGCAGCCGCCGATGTCGCCAAGGATGGAGAGCGTGCGGTTAAGGCGTTTGCCGATAAGCAATTATTGATCGCTTGGCTGCGGGCCCGGCTTGCGCCGGAAGATCTTGTGCTGGTGAAAGGATCGCGAGGCATGCGGATGGAGGAAATTGTCCATGCGCTGCAGAGCGAATAAGAGGTGAGGATATGGACATCAAGGTCGTTCTTCTGTCGCTCGGCGCTGCCTTTCTTCTCGCGGTTTTGCTAGGACCTTTGTTCATACCTTTGCTGCGGCGGATGAAATTCGGCCAGCAGGTCAGGACGGATGGCCCGCAAAGCCATTTGAAGAAACAGGGCACCCCTACAATGGGCGGCATTATTATTATACTGGCCGCATTGTTGGCATTTCTGAAATTTTCCGATAAAACGATCAGCTTCTGGGTGCTGCTTGTTTCTACACTTGGCTTTGGTCTGGTTGGTTTCATGGATGATTATATTAAAATTGTATTCAAACGATCACTTGGGCTCACAGCCAAGCAAAAGCTGTTTGGGCAATTATTATTTGCAATCATAGTATGTGTTCTGCTATATCAAGGAAACCACAGCACGGTAGTCAGTATTCCTGGCACTGGCCTTGAACTGGATTTTGGCTGGTTTTACTACCCGTTTGTTATTATTATTTTGTTCGGCACGACCAATGCCGTCAACTTTACGGACGGCGTAGACGGCCTGCTGGCAGGCACCGGAGCGATTGCCTTCGCAGCCTTTGCTCTGCTTGCACTGCATGGAAGCCAGCACGAATCGGCCATTTTGTCAGCCGCAATGATTGGGGCGCAGCTCGGCTTTCTGGTGTATAATGCGCATCCGGCCAAAGTGTTTATGGGCGATATGGGATCGCTCGGAATCGGCGGCGGGATGGCCGCAGTAGCTATACTAATGAAAATGGAATTTTTGCTCGTTATTATCGGCGGCGTATTCGTGCTGGAAATGCTGTCCGTTATTTTGCAGGTAGGCTCGTTCAAATTACGCGGCAAACGGATATTTAAAATGAGCCCGATTCACCATCATTTTGAATTATCCGGCTGGAACGAATGGCGCGTTGTGACGACCTTCTGGGCAGTAGGCATCCTGTTTGCCGCGGCCGGGATATGGCTGGGGCGCTGACAGGTGTGCCGAGTGATCACAATATTTTGGAAAATGACCGAGGAGGACCTTACCCATCATGAAGGGATTACCAACCTATAAAGGCCGGCGCGTCGTCGTACTCGGTCTGGCCCGCAGCGGCGTCAGCGTCGCCAAGCTTTTTCACAAGCTTGGCGCGCTCGTCACTGTCAATGATCAAAAGGAACGTCATCTATGCCCCGAAGCGGACGAGCTGGACGCTTTGGGTGTTTCTGTTATATGCGGCGATCATCCGGATTCGCTAATTTCGGAGGATACCGCGCTTGTTGTCAAAAATCCGGGCATTCCTTACACCGCTCCGCCGGTCAAGCGGGCGCTGGAGCTCGGTCTCGATATCGTTACCGAGGTCGAAGTGGCAAGTTTGCTATCGCCGGCGCCGATTGTCGGCATTACCGGCTCGAATGGCAAGACGACGACAACGACCTGGATTGGCGAGATGCTTCAGGCGGCAGGGCTTCGCCCGATTGTGGCCGGCAATATCGGCACGCCGCTCTGCGAGGCGGTTCAGGAGGCAAGTGCGGAGGACTGGATTATCGCCGAATTAAGCTCGTTCCAGCTCAAAGGCACGCAAAACTTTCGGCCGCATATCGCATTGTTGCTGAATGTCGTCGAGACGCATCTGGATTATCATGGAGGCATGGACGATTATGTAGCCTCGAAATTGAAGCTGTTTGCCAATCAGACAGAAGACGATTATGCCATTCTTAATGCAGATGATGAAATTTGCCGCGACCTGCTGCAGTCGGAAGATATTAAGGCGCAAAAAATCGCTTTTGCCGTGACGCAAAAATTAGAGCGCGGCTTGTATATTGATCCGCCATTTCCGGCAGAGCTGTCGGCGGCTGGCGATCATCCGGAGCGTCACATCGTATGGTCGAAGCAGGACGGCACAGCTCAGCGGCTGCTCAGCGTAGCGGAGCTGGGCATCCCGGGACGGCACAATGCCTCTAATGCACTGGCGGCCATCGCTGTATGTCTGGCGGCAGGCGCCGATCCGGACGCGCTCGCAGCGCCGCTGCGAGCGTTCCACGGCGTCGAGCACCGGCTCGAGTATGTCACCGAGCGCAATGGCGTGAAATATTACAATAACTCCAAGGCGACGAATAGTGCGGCAACTATTATTGCCCTCCGCTCTTTTCCCGGCAGGATCGTCCTGATCGCCGGCGGGCTGGATCGCGGCGCTGCTTATACGGAGCTTGCGCCCCATTTGCGCGATCAAGCAAAAGCGATCGTGACGATCGGACAGACGCGGGAAAAACTTGCGCAGGTGGGGAGGCAAGCAGGTTTAACTGCTGTTAAATCAGTCGAACCTGTGGAGGACGCCGAAGCGACATTGCGTCTTGCCGTTCAAGAAGCAGCTTCTCTGGCGGAAGCAGGAGATATTGTGCTGCTGTCGCCCGCCTGTGCGAGCTGGGATATGTTTACGTCTTATGAAGAACGGGGGCGCATTTTTAAACAATCGGCGCATACGTTGTAAGTAGGGGGCATGTCCCTACTTACGAGGCAAGAGGTGTTTGCGCTATGAGTAAAGCCAGATCCGCTCCGGATGTCTGGATGATCGTCTCCATTATTTTAATACTCGCGATTGGACTTGTAATGGTATACAGCGCGAGTGCGGTGCTCGCCTTTCATGAGTTCGGGGATAAGTTTTTTTATGTGAAACGCCAGCTGCTATTTGCCGGACTCGGAATCGGAGCTATGTTTGTCACGATGAATACCGACTTCTGGATTTGGAAGAAATGGTCCAAGCTTGCACTCATTGTGTGCTTTGCGCTGCTTGTTATTGTCCTTATTCCGGGCATCGGGGTGGTGCGAGGCGGAGCCCGCAGCTGGCTTGGCATCAGCTCCTTCGGCATTCAGCCGTCGGAGTTTATGAAGTTGGCTATGGTGCTCTTTATGGCCAAGCTGCTCTCGGAGAAGCAGCAGGCGGTCACGCATTTTACGAAAGGGCTGCTGCCGCCGCTCGGCATTATGGGACTGGCATTTGGACTTATTATGCTGCAGCCGGACCTCGGCTCAGCTGCTGTAATGGTAGGCGCATCGCTGCTTGTCATCTTTACTTCGGGAGCAAGGCTTGCCCACCTCGGATCGCTGGCTATGATCGGCGTGCTCGGCCTAGTCGGCCTTATTTTGGCCGCGCCTTATCGTATGAAGCGGATAACCGGCTTTCTCGATCCCTGGTCGGACCCGCTCGGCACCGGTTATCAAATCATTCAGTCGCTGTATGCGATCGGTCCCGGGGGGCTCGTAGGGCTTGGGCTCGGCATGAGCCGGCAGAAGTACAGCTACCTGCCTGAGCCGCAAACGGATTTTATTTTTGCAATCGTCGCTGAGGAGCTTGGCTTTATTGGCGGTGCGGCGATTATCGTTTTATTTGGTATACTGATATGGCGGGGGCTGCGGACAGCGATGGCAGCGCCCGATACTTTCGGAAGCCTGCTTGCTGTCGGCATTGTTGGAATTATCGCGGTCCAGGTGTTTATTAATATCGGTGTTGTCATTGGAATGATGCCGGTTACCGGCATTACACTGCCGTTAGTCAGCTATGGCGGCTCCTCCTTGACTTTGCTGCTGACAGCACTTGGTATTCTGCTCAACATATCCCGTTATTCGAGGTGAATGTTCATGCGTATTGTATTGACTGGCGGCGGTACGGGCGGTCATATTTATCCGGCGCTGGCGATTGGCAATCAAGCGGCAGAGGAAGATCCCGATACGTCGATCTTATATATTGGCACTCCGGGCGGATTGGAGAGCCGCATCGTCCCGGAGCATGGTATAAAGTTTGAAACCGTGGAAATTACCGGCTTTCGCAGAAAGCTGTCATTTGAAAATGTGAAGACGATTATGCGCTTCATGAATGGCGTGAAGCGCTCGAAGGAACTGCTCAGGCAGTTTAAGCCGGACGTAGTTATCGGTACTGGGGGCTATGTGTGCGGCCCGGTCGTGTATGCTGCGGCCAAGCTGGGCATTCCTACGCTAATTCATGAACAAAACGCTGATCCTGGCTTAACCAATAAATTTTTATCTCGTTACACCAATTGTGTCGCAGTTAGCTTTAAAGAGTCACTGCCATTTTTTCAACATGCCAAGCGCGTTGTACATACAGGCAATCCGTGTGCAACCAATGTAGTGCGTGCCAATCGGGAAAAAGGATGTGCTTCGCTGGGGCTTCCGCCTGAGAGCAATATTGTGCTTATGGTCGGCGGCAGCCGCGGTGCGAAGGCGATGAATGATGCGATGGTGGACATGGGGCCGCTGCTGAAGCAGCTGCCAAACGTCCACTTTGTGTTTGTTACCGGCGAAAGCTATTATGAGCAGACGATGGAGCGCATGAAAAGAGTTATCCCGACATTATCAAATTACATTCATGTATTGCCTTATTTGCATAATATGCCGGAGGTACTGGCTGCCTCCACACTGGTCGTCAGCCGCTCTGGCGCATCGTCATTGGCGGAAATTACAGCGCTGGGCATTCCGTCTATCCTGATTCCGTCTCCTAATGTGACGAATAATCATCAGGAGGCCAACGCACGCAGCGTAGCGGACGCAGGCGCGGCCGAAATGATTTTGGAGCGCGGCTTGAACGGGGCCATGCTCTTTGAGCGGATCCAATCCATCATGAATGATGAGCAGCGTCTCAAGGCGATGGGCAAAGCGGCGCTTTCCTTAGGAATGCCGCAGTCTGCTTCGATGATTGCAGACGAACTTCGTAAACTCGCAAACAACAGATAGCGCAGCTGATAGGCGATTGTCACACTCCTGCGCGCGAAGGCATAGTATATCTCATAATCGTGACCGTCCCATGGCGGGCCTGCCAAAAACGAAGCAGGCGGCCCGGATCGGATACATGACGACAGGTATACTGAAGCTCTCGGACAATTGCAAACGATATGTATAAGGAGGCACGACTGATGGAGCAATTCATTGCGGAGCTGGAACGGGCGCAAGTAGGCGAGATACTGCTGAACAAGCCACTCTCCGACTATACAACATGGAAAATCGGCGGGCCTGCAGATGTCCTGGTCAGCCCGGAAGGCAAGGAGGAGCTCGCCGAATTGGTTCGTTTAATTCATAAACATAATGTACCATGGACCAATCTTGGCAGAGGCTCCAACATGCTTGTCGCTGACAAAGGGATTCGGGGCGTTGTGATCCGGCCGGGCAAACAATTCGATTATGCACAGTTCGATGGCACGACCGTCCATGCCGGCGCCGCTTATTCTTTTGTTAAACTGTCTGTCATGGCGGGAAAGGAAGGATTGACCGGATTGGAATTTGCCGGGGGAATTCCAGGGTCGGTCGGTGGCGCCGTTTATATGAACGCCGGTGCGCATGGGTCGGATGTGGCCCGTATTTTTAAGTCAGCGGACATTGTACTGGAAACAGGGGAATTGGTTCAATACAAAGCAGAGGATATGAAGTTCTCTTACCGGCATACGGTGCTTCAGGAGCAACGGGGAATCGTAGTCAGCGCGACCTTTGAGCTTCAGAAGGGCGAACGAAAACAAATCGCATCGGCAATGGCGTCTCTTAAAGCGCGGAGACTGGACACACAGCCGCTGAAAATGGCTACCGCAGGAAGTGTGTTCCGCAATCCTCCGAATGACTATGCAGCAAGGCTCATTGAAGAGTCTGGGCTTAAAGGAATGCGATGCGGCGGCGCCGAGGTTTCGACACAGCATGCCAATTTCATTGTTAACACCGGTCAAGCGAAAGCTGAGGACGTCCTCACCCTCATGGCAACGATTCAACGTATCGTAAAAGAACGGTACGGCATTGAACTGGTGCCCGAAGTATTGGTGGTGGGTGAGCGGTAATTCGGAGGTGATACATTGGACAAATTGGTGATTGAAGGCGGGAAACCACTCTCAGGAACCATTGTAATCCAAGGAGCGAAAAATGCCGCTTTGCCAATTTTGGCTGCCAGCCTGCTGGTGGAAGGAACAGTGACGATTGATCATGTGCCCAGACTGCTCGATATCAAAGTGATGCTTGATATATTGCGGGATATCGGTTGTCGAGCAGACCACACGGATCAAACGGTCGAACTCGACACGTCCAGCGCATGCTCATCGCATGTTCCTGAAGCGCTTATGCGTCAAATGAGATCTTCAATTTTTCTCATCGGGCCGCTCCTTGCACGTTTCGGTGAAGCTACGATCTATCAGCCTGGCGGCTGTGCGATCGGCGAGCGTAAAATTGATTTGCATTTGCAAGGATTGAAGGCGCTGGGCGCCCATATCAAAGAAGAAGGCAGCCGGATTGTTTGTGTAGCGGATCGGCTTGTTGGAACCGAGGTGCACCTGGATTTTCCAAGTGTCGGCGCCACGGAAAATATTATGATGGCGGCCGTGCTTGCCGACGGCTTGACAACGATCAGCAATGCAGCGCGCGAGCCGGAAATTCAGGATTTGCAACGTTTTCTTAACGCCATGGGCGCCAATATAATCGGTGCGGGCACAGATACGATCACAATTGAAGGGACGAAGAAGCTGTCGCCCTGCCGGTATAAGATTATCCCGGACCGCATCGTTGCCGGTACGATGATGGTGGCTGCCGCGGCAACGCGCGGAAAAGTGACACTGCAAAATACGAATCCCGCACATCTTACCTCGCTTATCCACGTACTCAGACGCACTGGTGTTCAAATTACAGTTGACGGTGATATAATTAAAGTCGGCAGTTCCAGCCGCCCGAAGGCGATTGACCGGATTGTAACCTCGCCATATCCGGCATTTCCGACTGATTTGCAATCGCAGCTTATGGTTTTATTGGCGCTGGCCAGCGGTGTTAGTGTGATGAAAGAAACAATTTTTGAAGGCCGCTTCAAGCATGTGGATGAACTGTCCCGTATGGGTGCGGATATTCGCGTCGATTTTAACTCAGCCGTCATTCGCGGTGTCCCTCGTCTGTACGGCGCGACCGTGGAGGCGACAGATTTGCGCGCCGGCGCTGCGCTCGTTATTGCAGGTCTCGCAGCGCAAGGAAAGACGATCGTAGAGCAGGTGCACCATATCGATCGCGGCTACGACCGGATTGAAGAGATGCTGGACGGATTAGGGGCGCGGATATGGCGTGATGTTCCTGTGCCGGACAAATCCAGTCATGTTATGTAGTACATGAGTGTACGATTACGACCGCAAACGGCGTTATTAGCCAGCAGCTGCATCCGGGGCATTCCGGGTACGGGCAGCTGTCCGGCATGATAGCATGCCGTTTTGCGTTTGCCTTAGAAGGAGACAAGCTATGCCAACTAAAGTGCCCGTATTGCGCGAACCTGCGCGAAAACGACGGGGCGGCAAAAAACTGCTTACCGTCCTTTTGCTTCTTTTTATCGTTATATTAGCCGTTTTGTTTTTTAATTCATCTATCAGCAAAATTTCTTCTATCGTTATTGAAGGGCAGCGGTTTACGAGCAGAGCGGACATCCAGCAGGCGGCCGGGATTACCGTCGGCGGCGCTTATTTTAGTGTATCTGCCAAGACAGTAGAAGAACGGATTATGAGCATCAAGACGATAGAGAAGGTAAGTGTGGAGAAATCGTTCCCCGGGGATGTCGTGATTCGCGTCACCGAGCATCCCGCGGTAGCGTTTGAGCTTTCTCCGCAGGGGCAATTGACAGCTATACTCGCAAATGGCACAACAATTGCAGCGGGAGCAGATGTTGTAGTGGACAAGCCGATCTTGTCGGGGTGGCAGGAGGGTGATCCTTACAAGGCGGAGCTTAGCAAACAGCTGGCCGCGCTGCCTGCGGCATCCTTGTCCGATATTTCGGAAATTACCCCATCGCCGTCCAAAGCATACCCGGATCGGATCAGAATCTATACGAGAACGCGCTTTGAGGTCATCACGGCCGTTTCGCTGTTAAAGGACAAGATAGATGCGCTCAATGCTGTTGTAGAGATACAGGAACCGGGTTTGGTTACAATGCTGCTTGCAGATACGTATGTCCCGTTTGCTTCTTCCGAAAGCGGAAATGGAGAATCCAACTAAAAATAGACTACTCAAGCGGCTCAAAGAATGATAGAATTTTAGTTATGCAATCACAAAATCTATCTAGTTTCCGCCAGAATTAATGTATAGATTGTGGTCACGCGAATGGAAAGATTTACATTAGACGTTTTTTTTGTTGAAAAAAGAGGGAAAAAATAAATGACGTTGAATTAAATAGAGATGCGTGGCAGGGGGGCCTGGTGTTGAAAAGTTTCCCAATTATCGTTGAAACGGAGGTGCCGCGGGTTGAGCAGCAACGACATCATCGTCAGTTTGGACATCGGTACATCCAAAGTTCGTGCTATTATTGGCGAAGTGCAGAACGGAGCCATTAATATTATTGGAGTTGGATCTGCCGACTCGGAAGGTATACGCAAAGGAGCTATCGTGGACATCGACCAAACCGTGCAGTCGATCCGTAACGCCGTGGATCACGCCGAGCGCATGGTTGGCATTCAAATAAGCGACGTGTACGTCGGTATTCAAGGAAATCATATCGGCTTGCAAACTAATCACGGCGTAGTCGCGGTTTCGAATGAGGATCGAGAAATCGGGGACGATGATATCGATCGCGTGCTTCAGGCAGCAAAGGTCGTCGCTTTGCCGCCGGAGCGGGAAATCATTAATTTGGTACCCAAACAATTTCTGGTAGATGGTCTGGAAGGCATTTCGGATCCTAGCGGAATGATCGGCGTCCGCCTTGAAGTAGAAGCGACTGTAGTGACAGGCGCCAAGACGGCCATACATAATTTGGTTCGCTGCGTAGAGAAGGCGGACTTGCACATCGCAGGTATTATATTAATGTCGCTTGCTTCCGGCCAGATGGCACTCACGAAGGATGAGAAGTCGATGGGGACTGTGCTGGCAGATGTAGGCGCCGGTTCTTGTACGGTGGCCATCTTCGATCAAGGAAGCATGGTGGCGACCTCGACCTTGCCGATTGGCGGGGAGCATGTTACGAGCGATATCTCGTACGGTTTGCGCACCCAGACTGAGCAAGCGGAGAAGATTAAGCAAAAATTCGGCTGTGCACTCATTCAAGATGCTGCAGAGGACCAGAAGTTCAAGGTTATGCGAATGGGCAGCAATGTAGAGAAAGAGTTTTCACAAGTCGATTTGGCGAATATTATTGAACCGCGAATGCAGGAAATATTCCACCTTATACGTCAGGAAGTAAAGCGTATGGGTTATGGCGATAAAGTGAACGGGTATGTACTCACTGGAGGTTCGGTCACAATGCCTGGAACACTTGCAATTGCGCAAAGCGAGTTGGAATCATCGGTTCGAATCGCTGTTCCCGATTACATCGGTGTTCGCGACCCGGCATTCACAAGCGGCGTAGGAATGATCCAGTATGTGTCCAAATATATGCGTAATCGCATTGCCAGCGCTCCAAAGAAAAGCTCAAATCGGAAAGCGGGAACTTCTACTGCGTCGACAAAGCCTGGATTGATTGAGCGCCTGAAAAAAATGTTTAGCGAATTCATTTGATCGGGGGAACATTGTATGTTAGAGTTTGATTTTGAAATGGAGCAGCTGGCGCAAATTAAGGTCATTGGCGTCGGTGGCGGCGGCAGCAACGCCGTTAACCGAATGATTGAAAATGGCGTTAAAGGCGTCGAGTTTATTACGGTGAATACAGATGCACAAGCGCTTCACCTGGCTCATTCGGAGCAGAAGCTGCAAATCGGCGATAAGCTGACTCGCGGCTTGGGCGCAGGTGCGAATCCTGAAGTGGGCAAAAAAGCCGCCGAGGAATCCCGCGAGATGATTATGAACACGCTCAAGGGAGCTGACATGGTATTTATTACTGCAGGGATGGGCGGCGGTACTGGAACTGGCGCGGCTCCAATTATTGCTGAGATCGCACGCGAGTGCGGCGCATTGACTGTAGGTGTCGTAACGCGGCCGTTTACTTTTGAAGGGCCTAAGCGCTCCGGACAGGCTAAGCACGGCATTGAGGCTCTTAAAGACAAGGTAGATACACTGATCGTCATCCCGAATGATCGTTTGCTGGAGATTGTTGATAAAAAGACACCTATGCTAGAGGCGTTCCGCGAAGTGGACAATGTACTTAAGGATGCTGTTCAAGGCATCTCCGACCTGATCGCTGTACCTGGATTGATCAATCTGGACTTCGCAGACGTAAAGACGATTATGACTGAACGCGGCTCAGCTTTGATGGGCATCGGTTCGGCTACGGGCGAAAGCCGCGCCTCCGAAGCGGCACGCAAGGCAATTCAGAGCCCGCTGCTTGAGACGTCGATCGATGGCGCACGCGGTATTATTATGAATATTACCGGCGGCACGAATCTTTCGCTTTATGAAGTTAATGAAGCGGCCGAAATCGTTATCGCCGCTTCCGACCCGGAAGTTAATATGATCTTTGGTGCAAGCATTGATGAAAACTTGAAAGAAGATATTAAAGTTACCGTAATCGCAACTGGTTTTGAGCATCGCATCAGCCCGAGCCTGGCTCGCCCGACTGCCGGAGGAGCATCCTCGCAGGCCGCTGAAGCCGCTGCCGCCAGCGAGTCGGCGCGTCAGCAGCCGCCGGCCAATCATGCGGCTCCGAAGCCTAGATCGGCCTTTGGCGGAGCGTCCAGCAACGATCAGCTCGATATTCCGGCATTTCTGCGCAACCGCCGCAATAACGATCGTTAATTGCATATGTTAGCAGCAAGCATAGCCTCTGGCTCCACATCTTTTGTGGAGCCAGGGGCTTTTTATATTTCGTTTTCCTGTATTTCCAATCTTATAAGATTGACGATCCACTGATCAACGAAAGCTAACGGATGCCACGGCCGCTATTTTCGGAAATTCGACCGATTTGAAATTGTAACGGAACTGTGCACCGCTATTTGATGATGATGAGTCCGATTTCGCAAGAAAACGTCGAATTAAGATCGCTCGCTTCCGTTAGCTTTCAAAAAGGAAGGTAATTGGCGAAATAACGTCTGTAGCTTCCGTTTAGAAGGAACCGCTTTGCAGGTTACCCATATCGACAAAAAAAGATCGCACCTGACGTCATGATTAGACAGACATTGTAATAGGATTTAAATATACTAGACACACAAGCCGCCAAGAAGAGGAAATATGGCGTCCTCCGGGTCAAGCAGGAAACGGCGGGAGGGTGGTCTTTTTGAAAGCCGTCTATGTCGATGTATTGTTTATGATGAATCTGCTGATCAACGGGGCAGTCTTGCTGCTTACGGCCTGGATTCGCGGCGTCAGAACGAAATGGTGGCGTATACTAGTCGCGGCTTCTCTTGGAGCCGGCTATGCGGTTATGCTTCTTTTTCCGCCGTTTTCAATTTTGTTTACCATCCCGGTCAAATTATTGTTTTCGATTGTGATGCTGCTGTGCGCCTTCGGTTTCGGCAGCATCCAAATCTTTTTACGCTGCATAGGCGCCTTCTATGCTGTCAATTTTACAGCTGGAGGTGCTGTCATTGGGGTTCATTATTTATTAATGAGCGGATCGGGCGATATGTGGAGAACGCTGCAGTGGGTTGACGGTGTGATGTATACAAAATTAAAGCTGGGAATTGTTTTCCTGTTGTGTACGATCGCCGTCGGACTTTACATCTATCGCTCTGTATTTGTGTTTCGCAAGGAAAAAGAACTGGTGGACAATCATTTGGCGGAAGTGTATGTCACAATTGACGGCAAGGAAAGACGTTGTACTGGACTGATCGATACCGGCAACCAGCTTTATGAACCGCTCACGCGAACGCCGGTAATGGTCATGGAGGCGTCATTATGGCAGGAAGAGCTGCCTGAAGCTTGGATGAAAGGAATAAAGGAATCGCAAGCGGACAAATTGATTGCTCATATGGGCAGAGCCTCTTTTGCTTGGCAGGATCGGCTGCGGCTGGTGCCTTACAGAGGAGTGAACCGGGGCGCGCAGTTTATGCTGGCAATCAAACCTGACCTTGTTGTTATTGAGCGCGAAGGAATACGTTATGAAGCTACTAAGGTATTAATCGGCCTTGATGCCGGCAAGCTTGTAGCAGACGGGGCCTATCAGGCAATAATCCATCCGTCACTATTGCAAAATCGGATCGTAAGCGATGAAGTCATTCATAGTTCTCCAGGGAGGGATGGAGCATCATGCTCGTTAAGTGGAAATTGATCCTGCAGTTATATTATTATCGCATTTTATTTTTATTCGGATTAAAGAGCGAAGAAATTTATTATATTGGCGGCAGTGAGGCGCTTCCTCCGCCGCTGACGCGTGAAGAGGAGGAGTATCTGCTCGAAAAGCTGCCCTCCGGCGACACGGCCATTCGTGCGATGCTGATCGAGCGCAATTTGCGGCTGGTCGTCTACATTGCCCGAAAATTTGAAAATACAGGCATCCATATTGAGGATTTAGTTTCCATTGGTGCGATTGGCCTCATAAAAGCGGTTAATACCTTTGATCCGGAGAAAAAAATCAAGCTTGCTACCTATGCATCGCGCTGTATAGAAAATGAGATTTTAATGTATTTGCGCCGCAACAATAAGACGCGTACAGAAGTTTCTTTTGATGAGCCGCTCAATATAGATTGGGATGGCAATGAATTGCTGCTGTCCGACGTTCTGGGAACGGAAAATGATACGATATACCGGAACATTGAAGAGCAGGTCGATCGCAAATTGCTGCACAAAGCGCTCGATAAGCTGACCGAACGGGAGCGGATCATAATGGAGCTGCGCTTCGGTCTGGCGGATGGGGAAGAAAAAACGCAAAAAGATGTCGCTGATCTGCTGGGCATTTCACAGTCTTACATCTCGCGGCTGGAAAAAAGAATTATTAAACGTCTGCGCAAGGAATTCAACAAAATGGTGTGAGAACAAGTGAAAATATTTTGTCAAGAGACTCTCTCTAAGTATGCGCTGCCAACTTGAAAATGATGAGAGTTTATGCGGCTTTTTTATGCTCGAATGAGGATAAAGAGCCGTTTTTTTGGCGGGAATAAAATGGAGTGCCAGGGAGATAATGAACATTAATGTTTCTCCTTGGGAGGTAATCACGTTGACCCGAAACAAAGTCGAAATCTGTGGAGTGGATACCGCGAAACTGCCTGTCCTTACGAATGCCGAAATGCGTGAATTGTTTCTGGCATTGCAGACACAAAATGAATGGGCAGCAAGAGAGAAATTGGTCAATGGAAACCTGAGACTGGTGCTCAGCGTTATTCAACGATTCAATAACCGCGGCGAATTTGTCGATGACCTGTTTCAAGTCGGTTGTATTGGCCTTATGAAGGCGATTGACAATTTCGATCTGGGACAGAATGTTAAGTTTTCCACTTATGCGGTCCCGATGATCATTGGTGAGATTCGCCGTTACTTGCGGGACAATAACCCGATCCGCGTTTCGCGCAGCTTGCGCGATATAGCCTATAAGGCGCTGCAAGTCAGAGATAGTCTGACCAATAAAAATTCTCGCGAGCCGACTATTTTCGAAATATCTGAAGCACTCAATGTTCCAAAGGAAGATGTCGTGTTCGCTCTCGATGCGATACAAGACCCGGTATCATTGTTCGAGCCGATCTATCATGACGGCGGAGATCCGATTTATGTCATGGATCAAATAAGTGACGACCGCAATAAAGATGTTTCCTGGATTGAAGAAATTGCTTTGCGGGAAGCGATGCAAAAATTAAATGACCGGGAAAAAATGATTCTTTCCATGCGCTTTTTTGAAGGCAAGACACAGATGGAAGTGGCAGAGGAAATCGGCATTTCGCAGGCACAAGTATCAAGGCTGGAAAAGACGGCTATCCAGCAAATGCAAAAGCATGTAAAAACGTAAAAGCGAATGAAGATCGCTCCCCCTTTAGGCATAACTTTAGGGTGCGCGATCTTTTTTGCGTAGGATGAACATTTTGGGAGGGCGAAAACATATACTGTAGCAATGAAGAGAAACGGATAACTATGGAAGTCGGTGATGAAGCAGATGAAAATATCGGATTTTCAAACAAAAGACGTCATCAATATTGTCGATGGCCGGAAGCTGGGGCAGGTCAGTGATTTGGAGCTTGATCTGCGTCAAGGCCGGATTGACTCCATCGTTGTGCCGAGCTATGCGAAGTTTTTCGGTTTATTTGGAAATTCGGGTTCTGATTTGATCATTCCTTGGCAAAATATCGTCAAGATTGGAACCGATGTAGTGCTGGTACGTATTGATGATACGAAGCCGAATCGTCCTTATGAGGAAGAACAGAGCACCGGCAAAAAGCGAACTGCCGATTTATATTCGCATCCCGCAGGTTAGCTGTGGTAAACTGTGGATGAGGTGAGTTTTTGCATGGAACCGTTTAAACGAGCAGTAGAGGCGGCGAAGGATCCTTCGCTTTTTTTATTGTCGTCGTGGATGGAGCAGTACGGCAGCTTAACGACAGGCTTCACCGGCAGGGAAGGCGGCAGCAGCGAAGCGCCCTGGGGCTCTCTTAATTGCGGCTTGCATGTCGGAGATGATGAGGCCGCTGTCATTCATAATCGCCGCAGGCTTACCGATGCGCTGGCATGGCCATTCGAAGCATGGACATGTGCCGAGCAGGTGCATGGCCATCAGGTATATCAAGTAACGAACGCGGATCGCGGGAAAGGCAGAGCGAGCAGACAGGAGGCCATACAGGCCGCAGATGCATTGATGACCGATGAAAAGGGCATTTTGCTGACGTCTTTTTATGCCGATTGTGTCCCGCTGTACTTTTATGACCCGGCCAATGAGGCTGTAGCGCTTGCCCATGCCGGCTGGAAAGGAACTGTCCAGGAAATTGCCAGGCACACGATCGAGGCGATGGCCAGAGCCTACGGAAGCCGGCCAGAGCAAATTCGCACTGCCATCGGGCCGTCGATCGGCGCATGCTGCTATGAGGTGTACGGGACTGTCTACAGTCAGGTCAGGGAGCTCGCGGAGCGTCTGCAGCCGGTCATGGAGACGATGAAAGTCGCTGTGCAAGCTCCGCTTCAGCCGGCAGCTGAGGGGAAAGCGCGGATAAACTTGAAAGAATTGAACCGACAGATTATGATAAAAGCAGGAATTTTGCCGATGAATATCGAAATGTCACAGTGGTGCACCGGCTGCAGGACAGATTATTTTTTCTCGCACCGGATGGAAAGCGGGAATACCGGCCGCATGATAAGCTGGATCGGTATGAGAAGAGGTGAAGAGCAAGCGTGACGTTGCAGGAAAGAATAGATGAAGTCGAACGTCGTCTTGATGAAGCTTGCCGGCGCAGCGGAAGAACGCGTGAAGATATAAATATCGTTGCCGTAACAAAATATGTAGGTGTGGAAGAAACGAAAAATGTATTGAAGCACGGTCTTTTTCATCTGGGCGAAAATCGTTGGCAGGCAGCTGCCGACAAGTGGCATGCCATCAGCGGCGAACAGTCCGGGGACTCTCCAGTGGCTGTTCAGCCGAATAGCGGACAAGCTGTCTGGCATTTTATCGGTTCACTGCAGACGAATAAAGTGAAGGATGTCGTTGGGAGATTTACATATATTCACAGTCTGGACCGGTATTCGCTGGCGCAAGCGATTGAGCGCAAAGCAGAACAGCTCGGTATCGTTGTCCCTTGCTTTATTCAAGTTAATGTTTCCGGTGAAGCAAGCAAGCAAGGAATTGCGCCGGAGGAACTGAAAGGATTTGCAGAGCAGCTTACCGGGCTGCAGCATATCAAGCCAATCGGACTGATGACGATGGCGCCGCTCGATCAAGAAGCTGAACAGTCCCGACCTTATTTCCGCGCACTGCGTGAGCTGCGGGATGGACTGAACAGCCAGGCTGTACTTCCCGAGCCGATGAACGGCCTGTCGATGGGAATGTCCGGCGATTTTGAAGTGGCGGTGGAGGAAGGGGCCAACTGGATCAGGCTCGGTTCGGTACTCGTAGGCCATTAACGGCAATGAAGCTGCTGGTTTTCTGATCTGGGAAGAAGGAGGAGAGTACGGTGAGCGTGATGAATAAATTTATGAGCTTTCTTGGCTTGCAAGAGGAAGAGGAAGTAATTGAACGGGAAAGAATTCAGCATAATACTCAAGAGGAGGATGCGGAAGCTACCCCGTTCGAGACCCGCAAGCACACGTCCAAAGCTAACAATGTAGTCAGCATTCATTCGCAGAAAAATGTCCGTGTCATACTTTGTGAGCCGAGATCGTATGATGAAGCGCAAGAAATTGCCGATCATCTGAAGACCCGCCGCTCCGTTGTCGTTAATTTGCAGCGCGTCCGTCTGGATATTGCCGTGCGGATCGTTGATTTCCTTGGCGGTACGGTATATGCGCTTGGCGGTTCGATATCGAAGCTTGGACCGAATATCTTTTTATGTACACCGGACTCGGTGGAAATTCAAGGATCAATTTCGGAAATGCTGACTGATGATATTGATTACAAGAAAATGAGGTGACCTTGATTTGCATTACACGCAGCTAATATGGACACTAGAACAGATCTACACCTTCATGATTATCGGCTATGTCCTGTTGTCATGGCTTCCAAATGCCCGCGAAAGCTTCATCGGAGATTTGCTCGGCAAGCTGGTTGAGCCTTATCTGACCCCATTTCGCAGAATCATTCCGCCAATCGGCGGCATGCTGGATATTTCGCCAATCGTAGCTATTTTTGCACTGCAATTTGTCGCTTACGGCATCATTGCGGTCATTAACTTTTTTGTCTGATGAAGCAGGAGCTATACGTACACTTTCACCCTGACGAGAAGCCTTTCGTCGATCGTGCAGCAGAATGGGTGGAGCGAGCCGCCCGTAATCATGAAATCAAGCGCACTGATTTTCTCGATCCGCGGCAAGCGGAGATTGTGACCAGCCTGGCCAACCGTTCGGCCGATGTGCAGCTAAGGCTAGTCGGGGGCTACGATGCGGCTGAGCGCCGGCGGGCAATCATTGCCCCGGATTATTTGGTTCTGGAGGATGAGCCGGAAGGGATCGCGCTTATCAAGATTTCCGGGGGAACGCAAGGCCGGCTCGAGCTGGATCACGGCGATTATTTGGGCGCGCTGCTCGGGCTTGGCATTAAAAGGGACCGAATCGGTGATCTTCACGTGCATGATGAAGAGTGCTACTGCCTCGCTGCCGAGGAAATCGCTGACTATATTAATATACATCTGCGACAAGTCCACCGGGTTCATGTCTTGACAGACATCATTCCCTTGTCCGAGTTGCGCATATCCGCCCCGGATTTGGAGGAAATGAATCTATCGGTGGCTTCTCTGCGTCTGGACGGCATCGCCAGCGATGTGCACCGGATCAGCCGCAGCAAAATTGTCGATCCGATCCGGGCGGGGCGATGCCGGGTCAACTGGAAGGTAGAAGAAAATCCGGCAGCTCAGCTGAAAGCGGGCGATGTTGTGTCGCTGCAGGGGTTGGGGCGATTTCGCCTGATGGAAGTGGAAGGAATGACGAAGAAGGGCCGAATGCGGGTGAAAATCGGCAAATATCGGTAAGTTTGGCAGCGATCCATCAACTACATGGGTGGAAATTGACTGTCTGTGCAGGATTTTTGCCAACACTGTCGAATGCTACATTATTGTATTCTCGAACTTTCGACTTAACATGTTCAGGGAGGTGCGCCAATGCCGTTAACGCCATTGGACATACATAACAAGGAATTCGGCAGACGTCTTCGCGGCTATGATGAAGATGAAGTGAATGAGTTTCTGGATCAGATCATCAAAGACTACGAAGCGCTTATTCGAGAAAATAAAGAGCTGCAAAGTCAAGCCCTCAGCCTGCAAGAGAAACTGAATCATTTTGCAAATATTGAAGAAACATTAAGCAAAACAATTATTGTGGCGCAGGAAGCGGCAGATGAAGTGAAAATCAATGCCAAAAAGGAAGCGCAATTAATTGTAAAGGAAGCGGAGAAGAACGCCGACCGGATCATTAACGAAGCGTTGGCGAAGTCCCGCAAGGTTACGCTGGAGGTAGAGGAGCTGAAGAAGCAGGCATCAATCTACCGTTCCAGATTCCGTACGCTGGTTGAAGCGCAGCTTGACCTGCTTACGCAGACACAAGAGGGCTGGGACAAGCTGGAAAGCAGCAGTCAGTTGTCCAGCGGCGAAGGTTCGCGGCAACTGAACGGCTAACGTATGATTGACAATTGTTATGGATTCGCGTATAACTAGTAATAATTATAATAACTGAGCCAACTGAAGTGGATTTAATATGAGGTTGACTCGCACATTAGTCGAACAATATCGCTGACGAGAACGAGTAAGCTGATGATGTATAGTCTACAGAGAGCCGGTGCTTGCTGAAAGCCGGCGACTGTGCCGCAGCCGAATATCCTCTCCGAGATGCTGCGCCGAACCGTCCTTGACCAAGGATGATAAGCGCTGCCGGAAGTCCACCGTTAAAAGGAACGCAGATCAGGATGTATCGATCTGTGACGAAGTGTCATACAGCGGCCGGCTGACAAGTCTGTTGCCTGTATGGAACAAGGGTGGTAACGCGAGCCAAGTCTCGTCCCTTCTCAAGGGGCGGGCTTTTTTTATTTTATAGAATTTACATGTTTTACCTGATAAATTCTATAAAATTTCAGGGGAAGAAACTTACTTCGCGCCAAGGACGGCGTCAGCCGTTTCTTCTCAATTTTCATTTTGTAATAAGGAGCTGGCAACTGATGCAACGTGTAGATGTCAAAGAAAAAGCAAGAACCCGCGATCTGCGGGTGCTCGCCAAATGGCGGGAGGAAAAAACGTTTCAAAAGTCGATCGACAATCGGGCAGACAAGCCGAACTTCGTATTTTATGAAGGTCCGCCAACGGCAAACGGCGCGCCCCATATCGGCCATGTTCTTGGCCGGGTAATTAAAGACTTTATTTGCCGCTACAAGACGATGTCCGGTTACAGAGTCGTCCGCAAAGCGGGCTGGGACACCCATGGTCTTCCGGTCGAGCTCGGTGTTGAGAAGCAGCTTGGCATCTCGGGCAAGCAGGAAATCGAAAACTACGGCATTGAAGCATTTGTCAACAAATGTAAAGACAGTGTTTTCGAATACGAGCGCCAGTGGCGCGAATTGACAGAAGCGATCGGCTACTGGACCAATATGGACGATCCGTACATTACACTGGACAACAACTATGTTGAGAGCGTTTGGCATATTTTGTCGACGATTCATGGCAAAGGCCTGCTCTATCGCGGGCACCGTGTCAGCCCATACTGTCCGTGCTGTCAAACAACGCTCAGCTCCCATGAGGTTGCACAGGGCTATGAGGACGTGAAGGACTTGAGCGCGACAGTCAAATTCAAGCTCGCAGGCGAAGACGCGTATGCGCTGGCTTGGACGACGACGCCTTGGACGCTGCCTGCCAACGCGGCGCTAGCCGTCAATCCGGAACTGGAATACGTTCGCGTGCAGCAGGATGGCACGGTCTATATCGTGGCTGCAAGCCTTGTCGAAAGTGTAATGAAAGGCGAGTATGAAGTGCTCTCAACCTTGAAGGGCGCTGAACTGGTCGGCCAAAAATACGAGCCGCCATTCCAATATGCTGCAGTAGAAAACGGCCATGTCGTTATTGCCGGCGATTTTGTCAGCGATACGAGCGGTACCGGTATCGTTCATATCGCTCCTGCACACGGCGACGATGACTATAAAGTTGCCCGTCAGAGCGGGGTCGGCTTTTTGAATGTAGTGGACAATGCCGGCAAATATATGGACGTTGTGACCGATCTGGCCGGAAAATTCGTTAAAGATTGCGATGTAGATATTGTAAAAATGCTGAGCGAGCGTTCGCTGCTCTTCTCCAAGGAGCGCTATGAGCATAGCTACCCATTCTGCTGGCGCTGCAAATCTCCGCTCATTTATTATGCGACAGAAAGCTGGTTCATTGAAACGACAGCAGTGAAAGATCAGCTGATTGCCAACAACAACAGCGTGGACTGGTATCCCGGTCATCTGCGTGAAGGACGCTTCGGCAAATTTTTGGAGGATTTGGTCGATTGGAACATCAGCCGCAACCGCTATTGGGGTACGCCGCTTAATGTCTGGGTCTGTGAAAGCTGTGACGGACAATATTCACCGGGCAGCCGCGCCGATCTTGTACAGCGCTCGGTTCATCCGATTTCGGAGTCGATCGAGCTCCATAAGCCTTATGTCGACGAGGTTGAGCTGCATTGTCCGCATTGCAGCGGCGGCAAGATGAAACGTACTTCCGAAGTAATCGACGTTTGGTTCGACAGCGGCTCGATGCCATTTGCCCAATATCATACGCCATTCGAAAATGAAAAAACGTTTGCCGAGCAATATCCGGCGGACATCATTTGCGAAGGGATCGACCAGACGCGCGGCTGGTTCTTCAGCTTACTGGCGGTTTCCACCCTTTACAATGGCAAAGCGCCGTACAAAGCGGTACTTTCTACCGGTCATATTTTGGATGAAAACGGTCAGAAGATGTCCAAGTCGAAGGGCAATGTAATCGATCCGTGGGAGATTATTAATGAGTACGGCACGGATGCCTTCCGCTGGGCGCTGCTCTCTGACAGCGCGCCGTGGAACAGCAAGCGCTTCTCGCGCGGCATTGTAGGCGAGGCCAAGTCAAAAGTGATTGACACGATTGTCAATACGCATGCCTTCTTTGCGCTGTATGCTTCTATCGATGGCTATGATCCGGCTGTGCAGCCTGAGCGGGTATCGGCGGCCAAGCTTGACCGCTGGATCGTCTCGCGTCTTAACAGCGTAGTCAAGCAAGTGAAGAAAGGGCTGGATGCCTACGACTTCCTGAATCCGGCAAGGGTGATTGAAGCTTATGTAGACGAGCTGAGCAACTGGTATATCCGCCGTTCGCGCGACCGCTTCTGGGGCAGCGGACTTACGGATGACAAGCTCGATGCCTATGCTACCCTGCGCCACGTCTTGCTCGCGCTGGCCCGTCTTATCGCGCCATTTGCGCCGCTGCTGGCCGATGATATGTATGGCAATTTGGGCGGCGAAGGAAGCGTCCATCTCGCTGATTTCCCGCAGTGTAACGAAGCGGCTATCGATGCTGCGCTGGAGCGGGATATGGAAACGGCAAGACAAATTGTCGAGCTTGCCCGCAATGTGCGCAATGAAACGGGCATCAAGACGCGCCAGCCTTTGTCAGAGCTGATCGTCGCGTTGGATCATGAGTTTGATGTAGCTGCCTACGAAGAAATTATCAAGGATGAAATCAACGTCAAAGCGATCAAGATTGCCAGCGGGGACAGCGGATTTGTCGATTTCACCTTCAAATTGAACTTGAAGGTAGCGGGCAAAAAATACGGCAAGTATGTTGGGCCTATACAAGGCTATCTCAAATCGCTCGATTCTGCTGCAACAGCAGCAGCTGTTCAATCGGGAGAGCTTAACTACACTACCGAGGGCGGGGAGCTGCTAACGATAACGCTGGATGAGCTGCTGGTGGAAAAGCAGGCCAAACCGGGCTTTGCGGCTGCTTCCGGTTATCAGCTGACAGTAGCGCTCAATACCGATATTACGCCTGAGCTGGAGCAGGAAGGGCTGGTGCGCGAGGTTATACGCGCCGTGCAGGATACGAGGAAAAAGCTGGATCTTCCGATCGAGAAGCGCGTTCATTTGATTTTGCAGGCGGAAGGCGAGATCCGCGAAGCGATTGCTGCATTCGAAGCGGTATTGTTTGAAAATGTGCTGCTGCGCGAGCTTTCCTACGATTCCCGCCCAGACATGGAAATGGTACGAATCGGAGAGCAGGAAATCGGGATACTAATTGCCGATTAACGGGAATAGTAACGGGTATAGTAATCTGGTTAACATGATGTGGAGGAAATACCCGTGAGCGAAGAAACAAAGCAATTGAGCGCACTCAGGCGTTCGCTGACGATGCTTGAACGGCGATTGGTCAAAATCGCGGAAGAGTTGGAACGATCGCAAATTGCGGAATACGTCGATCTGCTTAATCGCCCTTTTTCACTTATTTGGCGAAACCTGCTTGCGGGGACAGCGCGCGGGATCGGAATTGCGATTGGCTTTACCTTTTTCGCGGCGACCATTTTATATATCCTTCAATTGCTAGGCGCGCTTAATTTGCCGATTATCGGAGATTACATTGCCGATATTGTGCGTATTGTTCAGCATCAGCTGGAGGGCAAAGCTTACTAGCTTGGCACAAATCCTCCAGTTTACAGCAGCTGTAAAGGGGCCGTCGCAAAATTTATCTTCGATAATTTTGGACGCCCCTCTTTTTTCACATCTTGGACCAGTCGTTCGGGTAACTGTCCGCATCATATTCCAATTCACGGTCGCCCTCTGGGCCGTCCATGTAATCGTAAAAGGCCTGATTGCGGATAACGGTTCGCACTGTGCCTGTAATATCAGTGGCCAGAAAGGTTTCCAGCGCTTCGACATATTCCGGTTCGTCCATCCCGGGGCTGATATTGGCGTAATCGTCGACATCTCTGTTTTCCGACATAGCGGGGGAATCAGAATTGCCCCATTGCGCCACTACCTGCCACGTATCTGTGCGGTCGCCGCCATCGTAATCCAATCGACTTAATGATCGCTCCATGATCTGTTCTTCAATGGGACGCCGATCGGATACTTCCTGTCTTGGCGCATGCGCTATACAATATTGCGCTTCAGGGACAGCTTGGAGACGTTCCAGCGGAATGGGCTGCCGGCATGTAAGGCAAATTCCATAACGCTGTTCCTTCATAGCAGTCAAGGCTTCTTCGATTCGCGCAAGCTTTAGTTCATCATGCTCCATTAGCGCCTGATCTTTGCCGCGTTCGTACATTTCAGTGGCCAGGTCTGCAGGATGATTATCAGCAGTGGAGAGCTCGCCGGTCTGCTCTCTTTCAGACTGTGCCGTCCCGAACTGGTCATTTGCAGCAAGGCGTTTTAGCAGAAGCTGCCGTTCTTGCTCTAATTGCTGTCGCAACTGCTGCAGCTGATTTTGGTTCATGCGAATGATCGACCTTCTTTCTGTTGAGGAATGCTCTTAGTGTGAGCTGCCGGTCTGTTTTTTACATGAGAGGCGGGCAAAAGTTTTCTCCAGACCTTGCTCATGCTGGCATGGCAGGGAATTTATTTAAGGCAGCAGGGTAATGCTGGTAGGTAAGCAGCTCAATATGCTACAATATTCGGGAAGAGGGGGATGATGAGTTGCGGTTCTATTATTATTGGATTGCTTTATTTGTATTTGCCATCGATTTTGTCACGAAAAAGATTATTGAGACACAGCTCGAATTAAATGAACAAATTGAAGTGCTTGGCGGATTTTTTGTCATTACATCGCATCGCAATAAAGGGGCGGCCTTCGGCATTCTGCAGGAGCAGACGACCTTCTTTATCATTGTTACATCGCTCGTAGTAGCAGGGATCATCTGGTATATTCAAAAAAACCGCCAGCACGGCTCAAAATTGCTGCTAATCGGTTTAGGGCTCGTACTGGGCGGCGCCTTCGGCAATTTCCTTGACCGCGCCTTGTACGGAGAAGTCGTTGATTTTCTGCAATTTACGTTTGGCACCTATGTTTATCCGATTTTCAATCTGGCCGATTCGGGCATTGTAATCGGGGTAGCCATGATTTTGCTCGATTCGCTGCTTGCAATCAGGAGAGAAAGCGGAGATAAAAATGGAAAGAACAATGAAAATGGACAACAGCCAGAGCAGCCGGTTCAGTAACGACATGGACGAAGTGCAGCAATTTGAGATCAGCGCGGAAGAAGCGGGAGAGCGGCTGGACAAGTATGTAACGGAAGCAATCGACGATTCTTCTGTATCGCGGTCACAGGTGCAGGAATGGATTAAAGCGGGGGCAGTGCTCGTCAATGATAAGCCGCTCAAAGCCAACTACAAGCTGAGTGCCGGAGACGTCATCGCCGTGCAAATTCCTGAGCCGGAAGCGGCCGTCATCGCCCCGGAAAATATTCCGCTTGATATTGTGTATGAAGATGCGGATGTTATTGTAGTCAATAAGCCGCGGGGAATGGTGGTGCATCCTGCTGCCGGCCATTACTCGGGCACACTCGTCAATGCGCTCATGTTTCATTGCCAGGATCTGTCCGGCATTAACGGCATTATGCGCCCGGGCATTGTGCACCGCATCGACAAGGATACATCGGGCCTCTTGATGGCGGCCAAAAATGATCTGGCCCATGGATCGCTCGCGGAGCAGCTGAAGGCCCACACCGTTACACGCAAATATATCGCTTTGGTGCATGGCAATGTGCCGCATGAGCACGGTACGATAGATGCGCCAATAGGACGGGACCCCCATGACCGGAAAATGTTTACCGTAAGCGAGCATGCCAGCAAGCGGGCCGTGACTCATTTTGCTGTTGTAGAACGGTTCGGGCAGGATTATACGCTGCTGGAGCTTCAGCTCGAGACGGGCAGGACCCATCAAATTCGTGTCCATATGAAATATATCGGCCATCCGCTGGCCGGCGATCCGGTTTACGGGCGAAGCAAAACGATAGGCATGCAGGGACAAGCTTTGCACGCTGCAATTCTTGGATTTATCCATCCGCGTTCAGGGGAATATTTGCAATTTGAAGCCCCGATACCGGCCGATATGGAGCAGGAATTGACAGCTCTGCGCACGCGTTAACGGCGCTAAAGCAAGTTCGACAAAAAATTATGCGATCAGTCTATTTTCTCTTGACATAGAAAGTCGGAAATGGGATAATTCTTTTTGAAATAAGAGTACCTTTAACTCAGTCCAGAGAGGCTGGCAAGGTAGCGTGAATAGTGAAATCAATGCAGGCTGAATGAGCAACCGGTCATCAAGGTCGACTTTTGTCGACTTCAGATGTCAAGCAGATTGCTGTTCATCTCTGCTGTGATTTACCGACCCCGCACTCCTTGCGCAACCCGCAAGGAGTTTTTCATGTTGCCAGACAAATGCATCGTTGAGGAGGGGACACAACGCATGAACGAACGAGTCATTATGGACGAAACGGCGATCCGCCGTGCGCTCACGCGTATTGCCCACGAAATTGTCGAGAAAAACAAAGGAATTGAAGACTGTGTGCTGGTCGGCATACGGACGAGAGGCATCTATATTGCAGAACGCATCGCTGACCGCATTCGGGAAATTGAAGGCTTGCCGGTAGAAGTAAATGAGCTGGATGTGACCTCTTACCGCGATGACCGGGAAACGGCGAAGGCGACCTTCTCTTCAACTGAAGGCGAGCAGCAGCGGCTCGATGTAAAGGACAAGCGGATCATCCTGTTCGATGATGTGCTGTATACCGGGCGCACGATTCGCGCGGCCATGGACGCCTTAATGGACTGCGGGCGGCCGCAATCGATTCAGCTGGCTGTGCTGGTTGACCGCGGCCACCGCGAATTGCCGATCCGGCCCGACTACGTGGGCAAAAATGTGCCAACCTCAAAACAAGAACAGATTGTAGTGTCGCTTCTGGAAGTGGACGATGAAGATGAAGTAACGATAAGCCATTAAGGAGGCGCCTTAAGGTGACAATGACAACATTGAAGCAGCGCAGTTTGCTAGGATTGAAAGATTTGGACAGGGCGGAGATCGAGGCTATTCTCGATCGCGCAGCTTACTGGGAGCGCCACCCTGAGAAAGTCAATCCGGTCATGCAAGGGAAATTTGTCGCAAATATGTTTTTTGAAAATAGTACAAGAACCCGCTTTTCATTCGAGGTAGCGGAAAAGAGATTAGGAGCGGAGGTGCTCAACTTTTCCGCCGCTGTATCGAGTGTTCAAAAAGGTGAATCGATTTATGACACGGTTCGGACACTAGAATCAATGGGAATCGACGCGGGTGTCATCCGCCTGAAGCCGATCGGAGTGCTTGCCGAGCTGGCTGCGAAAATTAAAGTGCCGCTTATAAATGCAGGTGACGGAAACAATGAGCATCCTACACAGGCGCTGCTTGATCTCTACACAATGCGCAAGCAGTTTGGAGAACTGAAGGGACTGACGGTTTCGATCATCGGAGATGTGCTGCACAGCCGGGTAGCCCGCTCAAATTTATGGGCGCTGCGCAAGTTTGGAGCGAAGGTGCAATTTTGCGCACCGGCGAATATGACGGCAGCTGAGCTGGACGTTCCGTATGTATCGATGGAAGAGGCTTTAAAGGCCGATGTTGTCATGATGCTGCGCGTGCAGCTGGAGCGCCATGATAGCGGCATGATCAAATCTGCCGAAGACTATCGGACTCACTTCGGTCTTACGAATGAGCGAGCGCGTTTGCTTGCGCCGCATGCAATTATTATGCATCCGGCGCCGATCAATCGCGGTGTAGAAATCGATGACGAACTGGTGGAGCATGAACAATCGCGGATTTTCCCGCAAATGCAAAACGGCGTGCCAGTGCGAATGGCAGTCGTAGAACGGGCGCTCGGATAACGGTTTGGAGGGAGAGGGACAATTATGGCAACATGGATCGTGAATGGGAAGCTTTGGGATGAGGAAGCAGGCAAGCTTGCTGATAAACATATTAAGATCGAAAATGGCGTCATAGCGGATATTGCAGACCGGGCTGACACGGCTGAGAACGATGAAGTGATCGATGCACAGGGAAAGCTGGTTTCCGCCGGATTTATCGATATGCACGTTCACTTGCGCGAGCCGGGCTTTGAATATAAAGAGGATATCGCGAGCGGCACTCGCTCGGCTGCTGCCGGCGGCTTTACGACGATCGCCTGCATGCCGAACACGCGGCCGGTTACCGATACGCCGGAAACAATCCGCTACGTGCTCGATAAAGCGGCTAACGAAGGGATCGTAAAAGTGCTGCCTTATGCAGCAATTACTAAAAATGAGCTCGGCCGCGAGCTGACCGATTTTGCGGTGCTTAAAGAAGCGGGGGCCATCGGCTTTACTGATGACGGCGTAGGCGTCCAAAACGCACAAATGATGAAAGATGCGATGAAGCTGGCTCATTCGCTCGGCATGCCGGTTATCGCGCATTGCGAAGACGATTCGCTTGTCGTCGGCGCGGCAGTTACGGAAGGGGAATTTGCCCGCAAACACGGCATGAAGGGGATACCTAACGAATCGGAAGCGATTCATGTCGGGCGGGACGCGCTGCTGGCGGAAGCAACAGGCGTTCATTACCACGTCTGTCATGTCAGCACGGAACAGTCTGTCAGACTTATTCGGTTGGCTAAGCAAAACGGTGTGCGCATAACTGCAGAGGTTTGCCCGCATCATCTCGTATTGTCAGATGAAGATATTCCGTCGCTTGACGCCAACTGGAAAATGAACCCGCCTCTCCGCTCGCCGCGTGATGTTGCGGCTGTTATCGAAGGCTTGGAAGACGGCACGCTCGATATGATCGTTACTGATCATGCGCCGCATAGCGCCGAAGAAAAAGCGCGCGGCATGGAGCTGGCGCCTTTCGGAATCGTCGGGTTCGAAACGGCATTCCCGCTGTTGTACAGCAAATTTGTGCAAACCGGCAAATGGACGCTCGGTTTTCTGCTGAAAAGAATGACTTCTGACCCGGCGCGCGTGTTCGGACTATCCGAAGGGCAGCTTGCTGCAGGCGCTCCGGCAGATATTACGATTGTCGATCTGGATTCGGAACGGGAAGTGGAGCCGGAGAAATTCGCTTCGAAAGGCAAGAACACGCCGTTTGGCGGCTGGAAGCTGCAGGGTTGGCCAGTACTGACGATGGTGGATGGCAAGGTCGTCTGGGCTGAATAAATATAGATACTTTTACGAGGAGTGAGACGCAGATGCAAGCAAGATTGTTATTAGAAGACGGAACATTGTTTACCGGCCTGGCATTTGGCGCGGAAGGACAAACAGGCGGTGAAGTTGTATTTACAACCGGAATGTTCGGTTATCAGGAGTTGCTCACTGATCCGTCTTTTTGCGGACAACTCGTAACGATGACTTATCCGCTCATCGGCAATTATGGCATTAGCCGCGATGATTTCGAATCGATCCGTCCGGCTATCAGCGGTCTGGTCGTTCGTCACCATGAGCCGGTGCCAAGCAACTGGCGCGCGCAATATTCACTGGATCAATGGCTGAAGGAATACAACATTCCGGCCATTAGTGAAATCGACACGCGGATGCTGACCCGGATTTTGCGCGAGAAGGGCACAATGAAAGGGATTATTACAACTGGCACCGAGCGTACTGAAGAGCTGCAGGAGCGGCTGGGAGCTATTCCGCAGCTGCAAGACCAGGTTGCCCACACATCGACCAAAAGCATCTATACAAGCCCAGGCTACGGTGAAAGAATTGTACTTGTCGACCTCGGCGCGAAAAGCGGCATTTTGCGCGATTTGACGCAGCGCGGCTGCGATGTGATCGTCGTTCCTTATGATACGACCGCAGAGCAAATCCGCAAGTTTAACCCGGATGGCGTACTGCTGTCCAACGGCCCGGGCAATCCGCAAAGCATCCCGCAAACGATCGAGACGGTACGGGAACTGCTTGGCGAGTATCCGATCTTCGGCATCTGCCTCGGACATCAGGTGTTCGCACTCGCATGCGGCGCTACTGCATCAAAAATGAATTTCGGCCATCATGGCAGCTACCCTGTAAAAAATGTGAGCTCGAATCGCTGCCACATGGCGTTTAAAAACCATAACTATACGATCAATGAAGATTCCGTAGATGCTGCTAATTTGGAAATTACGTACAAAAACAACAACGACCGTTCAGTGGAAGGCTTGAAGCATAAAACTTACCCGGCGTTCTCGGTGCAATTTCATCCGGAAGCGTCGCCGGGGCCATACGATTCGAAATATTTGTTCGACGAATTCCTGGAAATGATTCGTACGCACAAACAAAGCAATCCGCGTAAGCCTCGTCAAATCGAGCTTGCAGAATCATTGAGAGGAGAACTGCAATATGCCCAAAAATAATGAGTTGAAAAAAATTCTTGTCATTGGTTCTGGTCCAATCGTCATCGGTCAAGCGGCCGAATTTGACTATGCCGGCACACAAGCTTGTCAGGCGCTGAAAGAGGAAGGCTATGAGGTTGTGCTTATTAACAGCAACCCGGCCACGATTATGACGGATACGAATATGGCTGACAAAGTATATATCGAGCCGATTACGCTTGACTTTGTAACGCAAATTATTCGCCAGGAGCGTCCGGACGGCTTGCTGCCGACGCTTGGCGGACAAACGGGACTCAACATGGCTGTCGAGCTGGCGCGCGCCGGCGTACTGGAGCGCGAAAATGTCCGCTTGCTCGGCACACAGCTGTCTGCCATTGAGCGTGCAGAGGATCGCGATCTGTTCCGCGAGCTGATGCGCGAACTGGAGCAGCCGGTGCCGGAAAGCGACATCGTAACGACAGTGGAGCAGGCGATCGAATTTGCCAATGAGATCGGCTATCCAATTATTGTACGCCCCGCTTACACCCTGGGCGGCACAGGCGGCGGCATCTGTTCAAATGAAGAGGAACTGGTGGAAATTGTATCCTCCGGTATCCGTTACAGCCCGATCGGACAATGTCTCATTGAGAAGTCTATCGCCGGCATGAAAGAGATTGAGTATGAAGTATTCCGTGATGCCAACGACAACTGCATCGCAATTTGTAACATGGAAAACTTCGATGCCGTCGGCGTTCATACTGGTGATTCCATCGTCGTAGCGCCTACTCAAACATTGTCGGACCGTGAAGTGCAAATGCTGCGCACGGCTTCGCTTAAAATTATTAGCGCTTTGAACATCGAAGGCGGCTGTAATGTTCAGTTTGCCCTCGATCCGCACAGCTACCAATATTATGTCATCGAAGTAAATCCGCGGGTAAGCCGTTCCTCGGCACTGGCCTCCAAAGCGACAGGCTATCCGATTGCCAAAATGGCGGCAAAAATCGCTGTCGGCTACACACTGGATGAAGTAATCAATCCAGTAACCGGACAGACGTATGCGTACTTCGAACCGGCACTGGACTATTTCGTAGCGAAAATTCCGCGTTGGCCCTTTGATAAATTTACTTCTGCAAACCGCAAATTAGGTACGCAAATGAAAGCGACTGGCGAAGTAATGTCCATCGGGCGGACATTCGAGGAAGCGATGCATAAAGCGATCCGTTCACTGGAAATCGGCGTTCACCGTTTCCGTCTGCCTGAAGCAGAGCAACTGGACGATGAGACTTTGCGCTATCGCCTGGAGACGCCGGATGACGAGCGGTTGTTCCTGATTGCAGAAGCGTTCCGCCGGAACTACGCGCTGCAGGACATTCAGGATATGACCCAAATCGACTGGTGGTTCCTTCATAAAATTGAAGGTATCGTCCGTTTTGAGGATGAGCTGCGCCAAGCGCCAAGCTTGACTGGCGACCTGTTGTACCGTGCGAAGCGGCTGGGCCTTGCTGATCGCTCGATCGCGGAAATTCGCAATGAAGGCAAGCAAGGGGCAGAGGTAACAGAGCACGACATCCGCGCATTGCGCAAAGAACAACAAATTCAACCGGTCTATAAAATAGTGGATACTTGCGCAGCGGAGTTTGCGGCATCCACCCCTTACTACTACTCCACTTATGAAACTGAGAATGAAGTAGTGGAAACTGGCAAGCAAAAAGTGCTCGTGCTCGGCTCCGGCCCGATTCGGATCGGTCAAGGCGTAGAGTTTGACTACTCGACCGTGCATGCGGTATGGGCGATTCAAAACGCAGGCTATGAAGCGGTCATTATCAATAACAACCCGGAAACTGTATCGACAGACTTCTCCACATCGGATCGCTTGTACTTCGAGCCGCTCTTCTTCGAGGACGTCATGAACGTGATCGAGCAAGAAAAACCGATTGGTGTTATCGTGCAGTTCGGCGGACAAACCGCGATCAATCTGGCCGCTCCGCTGACGAAAGCCGGCGTGCGCATTTTGGGCTCTGATCTGGAAAGCATTGACGCTGCAGAAGATCGCAAAAAATTCGAGGCACTGCTGCGCAAGCTGAATATTGCACAGCCGAAAGGCAAAACAGTCATTTCGGTGGATGAAGCGGTAGAAACGGCGCAAAGCCTCGGCTATCCGGTGCTGGTCCGTCCTTCTTATGTCCTTGGCGGCCGGGCAATGGAAATTGTCTACTCCGACCAGGAATTGCTCAGCTATATGGAACAGGCTGTACGCATCAACCCTGAGCATCCAGTATTGATTGACCGCTACATGCTAGGTAAAGAAGCCGAAGTAGATGCGATTTGCGACGGAGAGACAGTCCTCATCCCGGGCATTATGGAGCACGTAGAGCGCGCAGGCGTTCACTCCGGCGACTCGATCGCCGTATATCCTCCGCAATCGCTGTCGGAGGATATCAAGCAGCAAATGGTCGACATTACGATCAAGATTGCTAAAGAGCTGAATGTCATCGGTCTCGTTAATATCCAGTTCGTCATCTTCCAGGAGCAAGTGTACGTCATCGAGGTGAACCCGCGTTCGTCCCGCACGGTACCGTTCCTGAGCAAAGTAACGAAGATTCCGATGGCAAACCTGGCGACGAAAGCGATTCTGGGCACAAAAATTGCTTCACTCGGCTACAAAGAGGGGCTGTGGCATGAAGATAATTATGTATCGGTAAAAGTTCCTGTCTTCTCCTTTGCCAAGCTGCGCCGCGTCGATCCGACGCTGACTCCGGAAATGAAATCGACCGGGGAAGTGATGGGACGCGACCAGCAATACGCAAAAGCACTGTATAAAGGCCTTGTCGGCGCAGGGATGCGCATTCCGCCAACAGGCGCGATTATTGCGACTGTAGCAGATAAAGATAAGCCAGAAGCCATTGAAATTTTGCGCGGCTTCTATGACCTTGGCTACAACATTATTGCAACAGGCGGCACGGCAACCGCGCTGGAAGAAGCGGGACTGCGTGTCAAGCGCGTTAATAAGCTGAGCGAAGGCTCGCCGAATATCCTTGATCTGATCCGCGACGGACAAGCGCACTTTGTCGTTAACACCTTGACCAAAGGCAAAGCGCCGGAGCGCGACGGCTTCCGCATCCGTCGGGAAGCAGTAGAGAACGGCGTTGTATGTATGACTTCCCTGGACACTGTACGCGCATTGCTTAATATGCTGGAGACGATCAACTTCTCCTCACGTCCAATGCCGGTACTATAAGTCGTCATCATGTGAATGACCCGTCGCGAACGGGATGAGAAAGCCTGCCGACAAGCAGGCTTTCTCCATAATAATGAGGAGGCGGCAATATTGACGAGGCTGACACGGGAGGCGGCGGCAGGGCGCATCATGGTAGCGCTGGACTATCCTGACGCTGCGGCGGCGGAAGCGTTGCTGCGCAATCTGGAAGGAATCGCCTGCTATATCAAGGTCGGCATGCAGCTGTATTATTCAGCTGGACCGGCATTTGTGTCTGGTTTAAAGGAACGCGGCTATCTTGTTTTCCTTGATTTGAAAATGCATGATATCCCGAATACTGTTAAAGGCGGAGCGGGAAGTATAGCGAAGCTTGGCGTAGATATGTTTAATGTCCATGCTGCCGGCGGCGTGCGGATGATGGAAGCGGCTCTTGAGGGCGTGGACGCAGCGTTAGGCGGCGGAGGCCGGCAGCGGCCGACCGTCATTGCCGTCACGCAGCTGACTAGTACGAGCCAGCAGGTAATGAATGACGAAATCGGCATCGCAGGCTCGACTGAGGATGCTGTTATCCGCTACGCAAAGCTGGCCAAGCAAGCGGGCCTTGACGGAGTGGTCGCATCTCCGCAAGAGGTAAGAGCGATTAAAGAAGCTTGCGGCGAGCGTTTCCAGACGATCACCCCGGGCATCCGTCCGGCAGGAGTTGATGTCGGCGATCAATCGCGCATTATGACGCCGCGTGAAGCGCTGCTGCAGGGCACGGATTATATGGTTATTGGCAGAGCGATCACTGGCGCCGCCGACCCGCGCCAAGCATTGGAAAACATTATTGAGGAGCTGATTGGATCATGAGTACATTAGCGCAATTGCCGCTTGAAATCGCACAGGAGCTGCTGAAAATTGGAGCTGTCGCTTTGCGGCCGGACGAGCCGTTCACTTGGTCTTCAGGCTTGAAGTCTCCTATTTATTGCGATAATCGCTTGACGATGTCATTCCCGGAAATCCGCGAAAAAATTGCCGAGGGCTTTGCGGCGATTATCCGGGAGCAGTATCCGGATTGCGAAGCAGTAGCCGGCATTGCCACAGGCGGAATTCCACATGCCGCTTGGGTCGCGCAAAAGCTGAACTTGCCGATGTTGTATGTGCGGGATAAAGCAAAAGGGCATGGCAAAACGAATCAAATTGAAGGCCACTTTTCGCCTGGACAAAAGGTTGTCATGATCGAGGATCTAGTCTCTACAGGAGGAAGCTCGCTGAAAGCGGCGGTTGCCGTCCGCGAGGCAGGCTGTGTCGTACAGGGGGTTGTTGCAATTTTCACTTATCAATTCCCGCAAGCGGCAGCCGCATTTGCAGAAGCGAATATTCCGCTGCAAACCTTGTCCAACTATTTGATATTGCTGGACGCGGCTGTGGCAAACGGAACTGTAAAGCAGGAGCAGCTGGCAATGCTGCAGGCTTGGCGCGAAAATCCGCAATCATTTGGCGTATAAATAAAGTAAGAGCCGCCTCAAATTTATTGAGGGCGGCTCTTTATGTGTCTATCATATTAAGTCAAGCGGACACACGATCCGTTATTTTGTCGAATATGCTAACGGATGTCACGACCGCTATTTACGCAAATTCGGCCGATCTGAAATTGTAACGGAACTGTGCGCCGCTATTTGATGATGACGAGCCTGATTTCGCAAGAAAACGTCTAAATAAGATCGCTCACATCCGTTAGATTTCAAAAAGAGGGGTTATTTGCGAAATAACGTCTGTGGCTTCCCTTAGATGAAACCGCTTTGCAGCTTGCCCCTTCTTCGGAGCTCAAACGACTGACCACTGCTGACGGCGATGAAAAGCTAGCCGCTCATAGTCATACCGCGAGCCAATTACTGTGCAGCCAACGTAAGCCAGGAAATGACACCGATCGTTAGAAACATCAGCGACGTAATAAAAATAATATAGCCTGCCTTCGTATCTGTCTGGCTATATTTATCATAGAAATCCGACTTTGTGCGGAAACTGCCTAACCGTAGTTCTCCAACAAAATTCGAAGCAGTCAGCAAAAAATTTCGCAGCTTTAACATTGGTCGTTCCGCCCCCTTTTTTCTCTATCGTTTGTGGCCTAATCGTAACATATCTATGAAGCAATTCCAAGTTGATGAACAGATGCGGACAAAAAAGATTGAAAAATCAGAAAATATATTGTCATGCTGGAAATAGGATGGTAATATGTATCATCAAACGGAAGGGTTTCTAGGGATCCGATGGCGCAGCTTTGCTTCAGCGCCAGCTCGAACCGAGCGAAACCGGCATGAATATATTGTCGTGCTACACCGTAGGGATAAAAGACCTTCGGCAAGTTCCGCCTAAATTATTGGCGGCGCTCGCTCGCGAGGTTTTTTTGATTTTCTAGAATTTATCGTTTCACTCGATAAATTCTAGAAAATTTCAGGGGAAGAAACTTGCCTCGCGCCAAGGACGGCGTCAAGTGGAGGGCGAATAAGAGATGTACGCGTTACAAACGACAGCGTTGTGTAAAACTTTTTACAGCAAACGCAAAAGAGAGGGGCTTGCCGGCAGCATACGCGCTTTGCTGAAACCGGAATGGGAGGAAAAGCGGGCAGTCGTCGATATTGACCTGTCAGTTAGGCGAGGGGAAACGGTTGCGTTTCTAGGACCGAACGGGGCGGGGAAATCGACGACAATCAAAATGCTGACCGGCATTTTGCATCCCAGCTCTGGTCATGCCGAAGTATTGGGCTTTGTTCCGTGGCGGGAGCGAACGCAGCTTGCTTTTCAGATCGGTGCTGTCTTCGGGCAAAAATCGCAGCTATGGTATCATCTCCCACCAATTGATACTTTTGAGCTGCTGAGCCGCATTTATGAATTGAATCGTCATGATTATATTCAGCGGCGGAATGATCTGATCGAGCGTTTTGAACTGGGCGCGTATTTGCACACACCGGTCCGCAAGCTGTCGCTCGGTGAAAGAATGCGCTGTGAAATCGCGGCTTCCTTTTTGCACCGCCCCAAATTGCTGTTTCTCGATGAACCGACAATCGGGCTCGATGTGGTGATTAAACAGCAAATTCGGCAGTTAATTCGCACATTGAACCGCGAGGAAGGAACGACTGTCTTTTTAACCTCGCACGATGCGGGCGATGTGGAGGAGCTTTGCACCCGGGCTGTCGTTATTCACCATGGCGGGCTATTGCTTGATCAAAAGGTCGACCGTTTGCACCAGGAGGTGCTCAATCAGAAGGTCGTTTCACTGCTCGTAAAACCAGGAAGCGTAATCAGCCCCACAATTCCCGGCGTATCGGTCAGCGCGCAGGATGAGCGCAGCTATAAGCTGGTCGTTGACCTGAGCCGTACCAATATGGAACAGGTGTTAGGCGCAGTCATTGCGCAGGCAGCAATCGAGGATTTGACCATCGAGAACCCGCCGATGGAAGAAATTATTCAGCATATATACGGGATGAAAGGAGGAGGTGCGGGGGATGAGTGAGCGTTTGCTGCGTCTGGCTGCGAAAGGCAGCAAGCTGAAGGGACTGGGCATCATTACGATTCAGCAGCAGTTGGCCTATAAAACGGCATTTGTTTTGCGCGCTTCCTTTTTACTGCTTATATTGTACGTTTTTGTTCAGCTGTGGACGGCAGCCTACAGCGGCGATACGGAACGGTTAATCGCGGGCTTTTCCTTGAAGCAAATCATTTGGTATTTAGTATTTACGGAGGCATTGACGATGGCAAGCCCCCAGCTGTGCATTCGGATAGAAGAAGAAGTGAAAAAAGGCGAGATCGCGGTCAGGCTCATTCGTCCTTTATCCTATATCGGATTTCATTATACGACTTATATGGCGGAAGCTTTGTTTCGTTTTTTTATTCATTTGGCAGCCGGCAGCGCAATTGCCTGGTGTTTTGTCGGGGCTCCTTCCTTCGGGTTAGGCTGGGCCAATTATTTAGCCTTAAGCGCGGGTGCGCTGACGGTTGCTTTTTTGCTGAACGCAATCGTTGCCTTGTGTGCATTCTGGATTGAGGAGACAAGAGGATTAGAATTTGTATTGCAAAAGTTGAACTTTACCGTAGGCGGCATGCTGCTGCCGATCGATCTTATGCCGGAATGGCTGCAGCAAATATGCGCATGGCTGCCCTTCCAGGCAGTGCTCTATTTGCCTGCACGTGCGGCAGTAGCTGTTCAGGATAGCAGCTTGCTGCATTTTTTGGCCATTCAGTGCATCTGGATTGTTGTACTGGCCATTGCCGTAATGGCGATTTACCGGAAAGGGGTGAAGAAGCTTCATGTCAATGGAGGGTAGCAAACATCGGATATTTCCTTTTTTATGCGCCTGCTGGAAAGTGAATCTGGCTTCGGCGCTGGAATACCGCATGAGCTTTTTTCTGATGGCGGGCATGATGTTTATTAACAATTTGATGTGGCTCTTTTTTTGGAGCTTGTTTTTTCAGCGTTTTCCGGTTGTTAATGGCTGGGAGTTGACCGATGTAATGATGCTCTGGGCGGTCAGCGCAGGCGGGTTCGGCTGGGTAAGCATATTTTTCGGCAATTTTAGCCGTCTTGCTGAACTTATTGCAAATGGGCAGCTCGATGTTTATTTGTCGCAGCCTAAGCCTGTGCTGCTGCATCTGCTCGTCAGCCGGATGTCACTTACGGCGATAGGGGACTTTCTATTTGCCATAGCGATTTATTGCTGGGTCGGGGAGCATACGGTGCGGGGGATGGCGCTTTTTGCCTTATCGCTATTCATAAGCGGTCTACTGTTCTTGTCTGTTATGGTGCTCGTCGGAAGCCTTTCTTTTTTTGTCGGCAATGCAGAAGGAGTGGTGCAGCAGACCTTCAACAGCTTTGTTGCCCTGACCACCTATCCGGCCAGTATTTTTAAAGGTTGGGCTAAAATCATATTATTTACGGTTTTTCCTGCGGGGTTAATCAGTTCCCTGCCGATCGGGCTGCTGCGCGAATTTGATCCGGTTTTTACAGCCGCTGCCATTGGAGGAACATTGCTATTTTTTGCGGGCGCCATGTGGCTGTTCCACCTTGGTCTGCGCCGCTATGCGTCAGGCAACGCTATGCTGCTGCGGGGCTAACTACATCCCGAGACGGAGCGCAAAACCTTCTCTAGCCTGTTATGCCGCGGCCGGCTATCCGTTATGATTGGCTTAAGAAAATCGTTATGCTAAATTTTGGCGGATTGGAGGACTGAACCGATGTCAGAAGGAACGTCGGAAGTGCTCGTTGTGGAACGGCTGCAGAAGTCTTTTGGTACAGTGAAGGCTGTCGAGGAGATTAGCTTTCGAGTGAGGGCAGGAGAAGTATTTACCATTATAGGACCTAACGGTGCCGGCAAAACGACAACATTAGAGATGATTGAAGGGCTGCAGCGTCCGGATGCAGGGTCGATTACAATTTTGGGCAAAGCTTGGGATCAACAACGCCATGACATTAAGCAGCGCATTGGGGTACAGCCGCAAACCAGCGCTTTATTCGATCTTTTGACCGTGGAGGAAAATTTGCGCACATTCGCGTCCTTCTATAAGCGCAGCTTGCCTGTCGAAGGAATTCTCGAGGATGTCAACTTGACCGACCATCGCAATAAACGAGTTAAAGCATTGTCCGGCGGGCAAAAGCAGCGGCTGGCGATCGGGCTGGCGATGATTAATGATCCGGATCTCATCTTTTTGGATGAGCCGACGACCGGACTCGATCCGCAGGCGCGGCGCAATATATGGGACATTATTTTAAAGCTTCGCAAAAGCGGCAAGACGACTGTGCTGACAACTCATTACATGGAGGAAGCGCACAAGCTGAGCGATCGGGTCTGCATCGTTGATCAAGGCAAGGTGGTCGCCCTTGATACGCCGCAAGCTTTGATTGCCCAACTGACCAAAGAACGGGAAATTCGCCTTCTTTTTGCCGATGGAGATGAAGCCGCTTCGGATTCGGAACGATTTGCGCTAAATGATGAAGCGGTAACCCGGGTAAAACGAACGGGCAATCAGCTGACGGTCTGGTCGACGCAGCCTGAAGCGACGCTGTATCATTTATTTGGCTTTACCTCGGAGCGGGCGTTTGTGATCGATCAGGTATCGATTCGCGAAATGAGTCTTGAAGATGTCTTCATTGCCTTTACAGGCAAGGCTTGGAGGGATTAACGATGAGTCCGGGAAAATGGAAGCAGTTCAAATCATTGTTCGCCGCCCGCTTTAAGATGACCTTTCGCGAAAAAAGTGTCTGGTTTTGGTCGATATTTTATCCGGTGCTGCTGCTCGTCGTCTTTATTATGATCTTCGGCAATATATCGAACGGCAGCTTTTCAGCCAAGCTCGCTATTGTCGAGCAGGACCGGAATGCCGCTGCGGCCGGGCTATACGAGGCGCTGAAGCATGTTGATGTATTCGAGTATCGTTCTGAAGAGCCGGTCAAGAAAGAGCAAGCTGAGCAGTGGCTGCTGGATAAGAAGATAGACGGTATTGTTGTGCTGCCATCAGAAAATGAAGCATCGCAGCTGGACCTCATTTTGCACAAAGAAAAGCAGAACTCCTCCACCGCTCAGATTATGGAGAGCATACTTAATCAAGTGCTGCAGCAAACGGGCAACAAGGGTGCTGCAGAAGCAGGCGGGATCAGGCTGCAGACGGACTATATTGCGGCAGGCAGCGATAAGCTGTCATATATCGACTTTTTGCTGACGGGGTTAATTGCGCTCTCTATTTCGCAAGCAGGCCTGTTCGGAATGGTATCTATGGTCGAGATGCGGCGCAACGGCCTGTTGAAGCGGCTCGTTATGACGCCGGCAAGCATGGGGCTGTTCGGGCTTGGAGATATTAGTGTCCGGTTTATTTTAAGCGCGATTCAAATTGTGCTTCTCACTCTGCTCGGGGTGCTAGCCTTCGATGCGCATCTAAACATTAATGTCATATCGTTTTTAATTGCCTTTGTTGTAGGGACGCTGTCTTTCACTGGGATGGGCTTTATGGTTGCAGCCTTTAGCAAATCGATGGAGGCCTACTTTGGCATAGCCAATTTATTCAGCTTTTTAATGATGTTTATGAGCGGCATTTTCTTTGATATTCAAGCGCTGCCGAGCTATTTGAAGCCGCTGTCCGATATAATGCCGCTCACTTATTTTGCCAATGGCATTCGCGATGGCATGGTTTACGGCGCATCTGCCTGGAGCGGCAGCTACTGGCTCAACATTGCCGTGATGGCCGTTTGGGGGCTTGCCGCAGTGGCGATCGGTTCGCGTTTTTACAATTGGAAGGAGTCGCGTTAAGCGGGACGGGAAACAGCTGTCTGCATTTCTAATTTTTGAAATGCGGGCAGCTATTTTTATTGGCAATTTTGCGACAGCAAGCGCCATAAAATGATATAATAATAGAATTGTCTCCATCCCCTGGCAGGCGGTAGTGCAGATATGGGCGCGAATGAAAGGTATTCTTGTCCAAATCTAGCTTTCTTTAAGGAATTTTTATAATTTCCTGCGGGAAATGCGTAACCTTTTTAGCTCTATAACCGTCTATACGATATATGGGGAAAATATGAAAAAAAATTAATGAGGAAGGGGGCCTTGAGATACGGCATGGCATGGTGGAAACGAAAATCGAAGGAAGCGATAACAACGGTTGAAAGCGGCCCGCAGGATGCCGCGGCGGAGGCCGCTGCAGCCGGCGAGCAGCCGCAAGCTGCAGCAGCCGTGGCAACGGCTCCTCCTGCTCAAGCGGCCAAGAAGCCAGTCAGCAAAGAACCGCTAATGACCGTGGAGCATGTAGAGCGGACATTTCAGGTAGGCGGACAGCCGCTGCATGTCTTAAAGGGGATCAATATGGAATTGCGTCCCAGCCAACTGGTTATGCTGCGAGGGCGGTCGGGCTCCGGCAAGACGACGCTCCTAAATATGCTCGGCGGACTGGATCAGCCTACGAAAGGGCAAATCTTTTTTCATGGGCTGCCGTTTCATAAAATGAGTGACAATGAACGGACGCACGTCAGAAGAAAAGAATTAGGCTTTATTTTTCAGGCTTATGCCCTTATGCCCCTGCTATCGGCTTATGAGAATGTAGAGCTTTCACTGCGGATGGCCAAGGTGCCGAGCAGTCAATGGAAGGAACGGATAACACATTGTCTGGACCTGGTGGGGCTTTCCAAAAGGATGCACCATCGTCCCTTTGAGTTGTCCGGAGGGGAGCAGCAGCGGGTTGCCATTGCAAAGTCCATTGCCCACAAGCCGCGGCTGCTGCTGGCGGACGAACCGACTGCCGAGCTGGATTCGCAGATGGCAGCGCAAGTGATGTCGGTCTTTCAAAACATCATTCTAACAGAAGAAGTTACAATTTGTATGACAACGCACGATCCTACGATTTTGGAGGTTGCCGATCATGTTTACGAAATGGTTGACGGAAAGTTCATTTAAACGGGCTGCAGCAGCAGTGCTTGGCGTATCGCTCGTATTTACCAGCGGATGCTCGCTGCTCCCGAAGGAAGAAGAGGAGGAGGTCCTTCCCGAAATAACGGCGCCGGCCATCTCAAAAAGGCCGGAGTATGAGGTGACCACGACGACCCTCGTATCGAAGGTACAAGGGACGGGGAAAATTATTTCCCTTAAGGAAGAGACGCTGTATTTTACTTTGGACGGCAAGCGGCTTAAGTCATTAAATATTAAAGCCGGCGACAAAGTAACAGCCGGCCAGGTTATCGGCGAGCTTGATGTAGGCGATTTGGAAAAAAATCTCCGTACTGCAAAGTTGACGTTCAAAACCTTTGAAGCGCAAATGAAAGCAAAATTGCGCACACAGGATGAAATGGATCCGGTTGAATTCGAAATGGCCAAGGTTGATTTTGAGCAAAAGAGGCAAGACCTTGCCGATCAGCAGGCCGAAATAGACAAGGCTGTGCTCAGGGCGCCATTCTCAGGCACAGTTGTGTCGCTCAATGTAGCTAAAGGCGATCTGATTAAAGCCTATGATCCGATCTGTGTCATTGCAGACAATACGAGCCTGATGGCTGCCGCCAAGATGACGCTTGACGAGCTGAAAGGGGTAGCGGTAGGCATGCCGGTCGAGGTTGATATTAACAATGCCGGTCAAGTAAAAGGAAAAGTGAAGCAGCTGCCGATGATAAAGGACGATCAGAACGGCAACGGCAATGGCAATGGCGGCATGCCCGGCGGCGGCAATGGCGCTCCGAAAACCGAGCGTCCGGAGGACTTTTTGCTTGTAGAGCTTGAGAAGCTGCCGAAGGATACGAACCGCGGCACTCTGCTGTCGATCAGCATTATTACGAAGAAAAAAGAAAATGCGATCGTTATTCCGCCGTCTGCGCTGCGGACGATCGGCTCTCGCACTTATGTTCAGGTCACTGACAGCGAAGGGAAGCGGGAAGTCGACGTGGAGGTAGGCCAGCAGACTCCGACTGAGATTGAAATCTTAAAAGGCCTGCAGCCTGGACAGAAAGTCGTAGGTAAGTAGAAGATGGGGCTGCCGTTATTTCGATTTTTGTTCCGCAAAATGTGGAACACCCGCTGGTTGACGCTTAGTTCGCTGGCCGGTCTCATCATTGCGGTGGCGTTCGCAACAAGCATCCCGATGTATGCGGATGGGGCGTTGAAGCGAGTTGTCGCACAGACGCTAAAGGATGAGAGCGGCGGATTGCCTGCCGGTTCTATGCTGATGCGTTATCAGGCATCGGGAGGGAAGACAGACCCGGCCGCATTGACGGAGGTTTCCCGTTTTATTAAAGAGGATGTGCCTAAGCAAATCGGCTTTCCTCACAATACATTCGTGCAAAGCATGATGATCCGCAGCACGGAAATTACGCCGGAGGACCCGACGAAGGTAGACCCAAGCCGCGTCAGACAGATGTCCATTATGTCGATGTCCGGCCTGGATAAAAAGTCGGAGCTGGCACAGGGGCGATGGTTCAACGATAAGATCGAGGCTGACGGCACGATCGAAGCGGTCATGATGGAAGAGGCGATGTACCGCAGCGATGTACATATCGGGGACGTATTTTTTTATCCGATATACGGCGGTCTTAATCTGAATTTGCGCGTAAAGATCGTCGGGGCTTACAAGCCGCAGAGCGAAGTGGACCCTTACTGGTATCAAGGTATGGAAGGCATTATGAACACCTTTGTGATCAGTGAGGAGGCGTTTTTGAAGGGGCTTGTTCAGGAGAAGAAAATTCCTGTACATACGGCCAATTGGTATTACGCCTTCGACCTGAAGGAAATTCAGACGAGTCAGCTGAGTCCGCTCGGCCAAACCTTGGATCGGCTCAATATCGAGCTCTATCAGAAGCTGAAGGATACCAAGGTCGAGATTTCCTTCCAAAAACTGCTTAATGAGTTCCGCAAGCAGAGCCTGCAGCTCCAGATGCTGCTGTTTACACTGGCGGCGCCAATGATTGCCATGGTCTTTTATTTCATTGCGATGAACGCGCGGCAGTCGCTCGATAAGCAGCGAAGCGATATTGCGGTGCTGCGCAGCCGCGGAGCAGGCACCTGGCAAATTATATGGATTTATTTGCTGGAAGGATTACTGCTGGGCGCAGTTGCTTTAGTCATTGGCCCGATGATTGGCTGGTTCATGGCCAAAAGCATCGGTTCGGCGAACGGCTTCCTTACTTTCGTCGACCGGAAGTCGATTCCGATCGGCTTCTCGACAGAAGCGATTATTGCAGGTGTTGCTGCCGTAGTGCTCGCACTGCTGGCTACCATTATTCCTGCGGTACTGTACGCCAAAGCTTCTATCGTCAATTACAAGCAGCAGTTGGCGCGCTCGGACCGCAGTCCTGTGTGGCAGCGCTGGTTCCTTGATGTACTGCTGATTGGCGTTGCCGGCTACGGCTGGTATTTATTCAATGAGCGCCAGATGATTACGTTTAAAAGCGGAATGACGACAGACCAATTGAATGTTCAGCCATTCCTGTTCTTCGTGCCGGCGATCGCCATTTTTGCCCTGGGGCTTTTCTTCCTCAGATTGTTCCCATGGCTGCTCAAACTGTTTAACTGGCTGGGACGCCGATTGCTGCCTGTACCGCTCTATTTGACGCTTACACAGCTTTCGCGTTCTTCCAAAGGCTATTATCCGCTTATGATTTTGCTGATTTTGACCTTGGGACTCGGCGTATACAATGCATCTGCCGCCCGTACAATCGATCTGAACTCGACAGAGCGGACGCTTTACAAATATGGTACGGACGTTATCGTGAAGACGGTCTGGGAAGGCCAGACGCAGGTGGTCGACACAGGGAATAAAGGCAAGCCGCCAGGCAAAGGCAACGGCGGCGGTCAAGGCGGAGGCGGTCAAGGCGGCGGAGGCCAAGGCGGCGGACAGCCGGGCGGCGAACGCGTGCCGACACGAACTACATACACGGAGCCGCCATTCGAGATTTTCCGCAAGCTGGAAGGTGTAGAGGCAGCCGCACGCGTATTGCAGACGAAAGGCAATGTCATCGTGTCGGGCCGTTCGATCGGTCAAGGCACGCTGGTCGGAATCGACAATGTCGACTTTTCGAAGGTCGCCTGGTTCCGTACGGACTTGTTCCCGGCACATCCGTTTTATTTCTTGAATAATCTAGGAAAATATGAGCACGGCGCGATTATCCCGACCAAAGTTGCGGAGCGCTACCAGCTCAAGCTAGGCGATATTATTTCGGTCGGGCTGCCGGACGGCATGATTGAATTTGCTGTCATGGGCATTGTGCCGTATTGGCCGAGTCAGTATCCGGACCAGTCGCCATTCATAATTGCCAACCTGGATTATATTTATGACCAGGTGCCGCTTATTCAATATGATGTATGGCTGAAGATGAAGCCGGGCGCCAAGACGGGGCCGATCATTACACAGCTTCAGGATAAAGGAATCGAGCTGGTATCGGTTGAGGATGTGAATGCCGAGCTTTTGACCCAGTCGAAGCATCCGACGCGCGGCGGCGTATTTGGTATATTGAGCCTGGGCTTCCTCGTATCGATTATAGTCTCGCTAGTCGGCTATATTCTTTACTGGTTCTTCAATCTTTCCAGCAGAATTGTCCAGTTCGGCGTATTGCGGGCGATGGGACTTTCGCGCAAGCAGCTGACAGGAATGCTGCTGCTGGAGCAATTATTTACAGCAGGCTTGTCGATCGGGCTTGGTATCATTATTGGTAAAATTGCCAGTCTGCTCTTCCTGCCGTTCCTACAGACAACCGACAATGTGGCCAATTCGGTGCCGCCTTTCCGAGTCGTCTTTGACTCGAAGGATACGAACCAACTGTATATTGTCGTTGCGGGGATGATGATTATGGGAGCGACCTTGCTGCTGGTTCATATCCGCAGACTCCGCGTTCACCAGGCAGTCAAGATGGGAGAGGAGCGTTAAGCAGCTATGGATGCTATGATTCAATGTGAAGGTCTTGTGAAAATTTATAAAACCGATGAGCTGGAGGTAGTGGCGTTACAGGGGCTTAACCTCTCGGTGCGCGAAGGCGAAATGATGGCCATTATCGGCAACAGCGGCAGCGGCAAATCAACGCTGCTGAACATATTGGGCGGTCTTGACCGCCCTTCTGCCGGTGCTGTTCATGTCGGCAAGTGGGATTTGCTGAAAATAACCGATGATCAGCTTGTTGAATATAAGCGCGATACAGTCGGATTTATTTGGCAAAACAATGCGCGCAACCTGCTCCCCTACTTAACTGCACTTGAAAATGTAGAAATGCCTATGATTCTTTCCTCCAGACTGGACCGCGCTTATGCCAAACAGTTGCTGGAATGGGTTGGATTAAAGGAAAGGATGAACAACAAGCTTCATCAGTTGTCCGGCGGTGAGCAGCAGCGGGTAGCGATGGCGATCTCCTTGGCCAATCGGCCGAAAATGCTGCTGGCGGATGAACCGACGGGCTCGGTAGATTCCAGAACGTCAGATTTGATTATGGATATCTTCCGCAAGCTGAACAAAGAAATCGGGATTACGATCGTTATCGTCACCCACGATTTGTCGCTGGCAGGCAAGGTCGACCGTGTAGTGGCGATACGCGATGGCTTGACGAGCACCGAGTTTATCAAGCGGAATCCGAATTTGGATGGAGGGGGTGACATTGACGGAGGACATACGACGGCGGTCGGCAATGTGCATGAAGAATATGTTGTCGTGGATCGGGTAGGTCGTCTGCAAATTCCAAAAAATTATTTAAATGCTTTACAAATAACGGATAAAGCATCGATGGAATTTGATGGTGAGCGTATCATTATTACGCAGCCAAAATCATTGGAGGGGTAAACCGTATGAAAGAGAAAAAGAAATCATCATTCGGGTCTTATGTGCAAAAATTTGCGACAGTATGCTTGTTGACGACATTAATGGGCTCAGCTTTGGCGGGCTGCTCTAAAGGCGGAGACAGCGGCACAGGGACAGAGAAGCGGGTACTGCGTATCGGGTTCATGTATTCCAGTCCGGATAACGAGCAGTGGGTGCGCCAGCAATTTACCGATAGCTACGAATTGCTGCACCCGGAGCTTGACATTCAGATCGTAGGCGCTGTGAACTACGATGATATGCGTTTTGAAGAGCGCGATCCAAACAAGCCATACACTGAACCGGACACTTACGGCAAGCTGAAGGAACTGCTGGATGGTCCAAATCCGGTTGACGTCGTCGTACTAGATAATGGGTATAACTCTACCAGCTATTTGAAGCGGCTTGTACAGGATAACATGCTGAAACAGCTGGATACGTACATTCAGGATAAAGAATTCGATATTGACGACTACGTTCCGGCTGTCATTGACGGTATTAAGGAAGCTGGCGATAATGCCATCTATGCGCTGACGCCTACATTCAATTCTTCTGCACTCTTCTACAATCCGAAGGTTTTTACGGATGCGGGTGTGGAGCCGCCGACAGATAACATGATGTGGGACGATGTCATCAACAAAGCGAAGGTGGTTGCAAAAGGTGAAAAAACGAAGCGCATCTTCGGCTTGCAGTTTAACCGCTGGGGCGGAGATCCGTTCTGGGATATGCAGCAAAGCTACCTGCCTGCCCTGCAGCTGAAAATGTACGATGACAAGGGCGAGAAAATGAGTGTAAGCACCCCGCAATGGGAAAAGGTGTTTACAACGATGGCCAGCCTTTACAAAGATAAAATTGTGCCGAGCGGCGAAGACATGTATGCAGACCAGAAGCCGGATGCCAATGGCAACATGCCGTTTAACCCGTTTTCAGGCGATCTGTTCATCAATGGCCGCGTTGCGATGACAGTTGGCCGTTATGAATATATTACGGAGTTGGAGCGCGCCAAGGAGCAGCACGCCAAAAATGATAAAGTTCCTTCTGTAGATTGGCAAGTCGTTACAATGCCGCAGCATTCCGAAAATCCCGGCTTCGGCAGCGATGTAACGCTAAGCAACCTGATGGGCATTAGCGCGAAAGCCTCTAATCCTGAAGATGCGTGGGATTTCATCGCCTTCAATAACAGCAAGGAATGGGCAAAATTAAAATCCCGTTCTACGTATGATCTGATCGCGCGCAAATCGATGCTTAAGCCGCGTAACGGCGCTGACTACAATATAGCAGCTTTCTATACGCTGAAGCCAATCTCGCCAATTAGTGTTGAAATGGAGAAGCTGCAGCGTGAAAAGCCGGGCATTAACAATCTACCGAGTCTTGGCCAGCAAGCATTCCAGCAAGTGATGGAAAACAAAAAATCCGCCGCGGATGCGCTCAAAGAATGGGAAACCAAAGGCAATGCATTTTTACAGAAACTTAAAGACAACCCGAATGCATGGATCGAAGAGACGGAGGGCGGCGTCCCGGGAAGAGTATACTAAGCGAAAAGATAGGGCAGATCATGCTGCCCTATCTTTTTTTGATATTATAAAATTTCGGGTGGACAGGGTCTTTCGGCACTGTCCAATGTTTCGAACTACTCATTAATACGGTATAATGGAAAATAAATGCGTGAAGGTGTGATGGAAAATGGCTGTCCATGGAGTGGAAGGGTTTCAGGTGATGTTACCCAATGCCTTTTTACCTGTTCTGCAGCACTTAAGTAAGGGCGAATCGGTTAATGATGTGGTTCGTCAATCGCTCTCCATCTCTCTTTTTATGGAACGTGCTGTCACGATGGAGCGCGCGGCGGAGCTATCCGGATTATCCCTGATTGATTTTATTGCTTTATTGGAAAAGCGGGAGATTCCCTGGGGGGAATATACGGAGGAACATTTCGAGCAGGATCGGGACTTTATTGAAAAACGGACAGCAGCCAGGGATGAAGATCGGATATGAAGCAGGTTGTATGTAATTCAAGTCCGATCATTGCCCTGTCCTCCATCAAACAGCTCTCGCTGCTGCCGGAGCTGTTTGATGCCATTCACATTCCCCATGCCGTGTATACGGAGGTAACCAGGGGCAGCGAATCGGCGGAGGGAGTTTCGCAGTTGGAGCACGTGTTGCAAACCCCACCTTTCCAGCTTTATCAAGTCGAAAACAGGGAAGCGGTTTATCGCTTATACGGCAAGCTACATCTTGGCGAAATCGAGGTCGTGATGGCGGCTAAAGAATTGTCCGTTAGTGAGGTCTTGTTGGACGATTTGCCAGCTCGAAAACTCGCGCAAACGTTTTTATTGCAGCCGTTAGGGACATTAGGCGTCTTGATCTTGGCCAAAAAAGAAGGCAAAATTCCTGCTTTGAAGTCTCTGCTCGATCAGTTGATCAGCCGAAACTTTCGTGTATCGGCAAAGTTGTATGATCAAGTTTTACGATATGCCGGAGAACAGTAGGTGGTGATAGGATATGTAAAACAAAAAGCAAGCAGATCATAGCCTTTCCTGATCTGCTTGCTTTTATGATTATAGGGATCATTTCCCCAAATTCATATTTCCACTGGGCTATACTATACTTCTGATGCTGGTCTCGGATATAAGTGCTAAACGATTCAACGTAATATCTAACCATGTCCAAGGTGGAACGCCCCAAAATCTTTGCAAGGTAAAATCACCGCTAAACCCCCGCAAAATCGACAAATAACGGATTGTATGTTCGTATGTCTCTTGGTTGGGCGCTTACCGTAGGCTACGAGTACAACCGTTCATCGGGCCAAGCTACATCCATAATATTGTGAGCATCCGCTTATCTTTTTACGCACCGGGATGGCTTGAATTTGCCGAAATGGGGCATGATAAGCAAAAACAGTATGTGGAGGGAACAAGGATGAGATGGGTTTATTGGGTTCGGTTGTATGAAACGAAATTTCAGGCAGGCTGCCTTGTTCGACGAATGGAAAATGACTGGTGGGTATACGGATACGAAACGCCAAAAGAAATCGAAGTATTTCAGTCCCGAAAAGGAAGATACGGCGTTCGTTTTATCCCATCTAAATAAATAAAATAATGAAAAAGGGTTGACTAACATTGGTAGTATGTAGTATATTTATTCTTGTCGCCATTGAATGACGAAATGTTAAATGGACATCGCGGGGTGGAGCAGCTCGGTAGCTCGTCGGGCTCATAACCCGAAGGTCGCAGGTTCAAATCCTGCCCCCGCAACCAACCTTTTCATAAAATTGTTGAGAAGGGCCCTTAGCTCAGTTGGTTAGAGCGGTCGGCTCATAACCGATTGGTCGGGGGTTCGAGTCCCTCAGGGCCCACCATTTATAACACGTCATACTCAATCCGTGCCGGGGTGGCGGAACTGGCAGACGCACAGGACTTAAAATCCTGCGGTAGGTGACTACCGTACGGGTTCGATTCCCGTCCTCGGCACCACTATTATCAAGGATTTCAAGTGATTTCAGCTCATGTGGCTGGAATCTTTTTTCGTTCATGGAGCAGTTTTGCTAACATTGTGCTAACGCCGCTTCTTTTTTCGTATATCTTCGGAGTTTTCGGTATGTTTGAAGTGACGCCGGGGCATCCTTCATTTGTGTGATTTATGCTTGAAACTGATACACTCGAGAATTCTGTCACGCTCCAATCTCAGACGCTGAATTTCGTCTCTAATGTCTTCTCTCCGACAAGGTAAAGTATTTTTCTCGATGTACTCCAAAGCGAGTTTTACATGGACTCTAGCGATGCCCAGCAACGCAGAAGTGAATCCCGCTTCATCAAGTTCCTTCCAAACGGTGTACTTCATTGGACCACTCCTTTTCTCATTTGGAAAACAGATCATTAATTCTTTGAGCCGTATCTTTTTTCGTTTCCATATCAATGTGCGTATACGTATTTGCTGTAATGTTCAAGGTAGAATGTCCCAACCATACTTGAATTTCTTTTAGGCTTACGCCATGTTTAATTAAATAGCTGGCTGTAGAATGTCTGAGATCATGAAATCGGATGTGCGGCAATCCGTTCTTTGCGAGTATTTCCTTGAATTTATGGTTCAGGTATTCCGTATTCATGGGTCTTCCATCAGGCCAGCAGCAAACAAGACCGCTATCTACATAATCACCGCCGAATCGCAGTTTGTCTTTCTTTCGCTGCCTCTTTAGAATTTTTAAGTAATCTTCGATTTTCTCCATCAAGGGTAAAATCCGTTGGCTGCTTTCGCTCTTCGGTTTCTTCACGACAACCTTTTTGCCAAACTTTACGCGGACTTCTTTGATCGAAATTGTCTTTTCCTCGAAATCGATACAATCCCATTTCAGTCCTAGCACTTCTGAGCGTCTTAGCCCGTAATGAGCAGCGATATATACGGCTGATTCTATCGGGGTTCCTAAACAGACCTCAAATAGCTTTTCGAGCTGTTCGACAGTGTAATAGCTGGCATTAAACTTTTCTTCCTTTGGGAGCAGGATTCGATCGGCTGGGTTAAATGGAATCAAGTTCATTCTTGCTGCGAAATCCAATGCGCACTTAATGTTAGCGTGATGCCTTCGTAATGTTTTAGCAGACAATCCTTTTTTGTCTGTGGTTTGATCGTCCTGATGTTTGGTTTCATAGTATTTTTGCAGATGTATAGGCTGTAATTCTTGCAGTAACAAATCGTTTTTGCTCTTGAAATAGGGGATGATATGTTTCATTACGACCATCTCGTATCCTTCCCAGGTGGTCTCCTCGACTTTGTTTTTAATGACGTTATGAAGCCAATCCAACATAAAGTCAGTGAATTTAAGCTTTCGCTGCGGCAGAACGAAACTATTGTTGTCCAACTTCGTGAGCGTTTCGCGCAGAAACTTCTCGGCGTCGGATTTTTTCTCACACTTAGTGTTGATCCATTTTTGCTTGCGCTTCCCGGACTCGTCTTTTGTTTCGACAATTATGTACCAGTATTTATTACGTTTCAGCAGACTACCTTTCATGAGAAATGACCTCCTGTTGTATGTTTCTGAAAATGAAAAAGCAGGGAGCGATAATCCCCCCTGCTTAGAAAGCCCTTATTCGTATTGCGGACTTGGTCTACTCTTCTTCGTCCAACTCGTTGCGGCGATGCATGCTCATCTTTGCTTGAGCAAATACAAATTCTTTGACTGCTGCTTTCGGTATGCGATAGCCTTTCATCTTCCATGCCTTAATCTGACCGTTTCTCAGAAGCTCATATAGTTTTGAGCGGCCAATATTCAAGGCTTCCATGCAGTCTTCTACAGTCATAATGTCATCGTACTGCGCAAACATTGCTTCACCCTTTCCTTTATGAGAAATCATACTCGTGGTTATAATATAGATTTGTAATTTATGAGAGTACGATTATATTACTGTTCAGTGCAAATTAAATCTAATTGAATGGGGTTGATACGCGTTAGTCTGTGTTAGATAAACGATGTTGTGGTTCTCACAATCAGGGCGGATTTATGCTAAAATAGTAGATAATTGTTTTGTGTGTGTATATTTCGGTCCGAGAGAGCCATCATTCCGGTGAGTAGTGAGCCACCCCTCCGGAAAAAATGAGCCACGTCTCTGGTGGCGGGAGCCACCATGTACGAGTTGGTTGAACTAACCTTGAATAAGAGAAATTTATTTTATAATTTGCTAAACGGATAAAACGATTTATTATAGCAGTAAAAGCCATAGTAACGAATTACTCCTATTTCAAACTGGGAAACAATCATGTTTAAGAATGATAAGGAAATTGTGTATACTAAATTGAGATACGATGTTCATATGGGGGAAAAACATGGAGAAACAGCAAGTTATCACAAGCCTCACAATCCTACTTAACCGAGGAATAGACAGCAGGCAAACCGCAAAATTTAACGGTCAAAAGCACGATGATTTGGTTAAAGAATTAAGAGATTACCTGGATGCTAACAAAAAATACTTGGGAGGGAACATCCATCTCGAAATTACCCAAGCCTTGAATGATCACGGTGTGGATCTTCTTTTAACAATAGAAGGCTTTTGCAAAATTGGATTTCAGGTTAAAAGCCATCATGACGTTTCAGAACAAGAATTTCAATCCAAAGTAAAGCGGCAACTCGCGGAATCGTTTTACCATGCGCTGGATAAATACTATATCTTAATCTGTAGTCCACTACAGGACGGAACTAATAATTACGCGATGAAAATCAGCCACTTGATCAACGAATTAAGCAGCTTGAAAACCAAGTATCACTGCGTATTTGGACCCGATCATACCGCTGCGCTCTTTACAAACCTTAATACGCTGGATGAAACACAATTTAACCTTGAATATCAGCGGTATGCATATGAGCGCGATAACATTGAAGAATTGAAGCGAATGTTAAGCGAAACATTAAACAAGAAAGACTATGAGACTGCTGAAGGCTACCTGGCGAGAAGAAAAGAGTACAGCTACACGGAGCCTCAAACCGCAGCTCGGATGAATACTGTTTTGCAGTGGAACTTAAATAGCCATGAGTTGCAGGAAACTAAAGCGAGTATCATTCAATACCTTTTAGAATTAAGCAAATTAACGCAGAATTCAAGGGAAATTCTTACGGGCATCCTAGAACGTTCTAGGCCATCAGGGAAGCCGTTTAATGAAGATAGGGTCGCCCTCGTCAAAGAAGTAGAGTCTTACCTTCGAATGAGCAGTCAAGCGTTATTTGACGAATATATTGTCTTAGAACAAGCTGGTTTTGTTTACCACGACAACCAAGACAATCGAGACTATTACTATGTGACCAGCAAAGGTGCGGATTGGCCTTTAGTCCCTAGCCTAGTCGAATTTTTAGAAAAACAAGGAATACCATTCGAAACATTGTTTTCAAAAATGGATTTTAGCGTTCTTGATTAATAGACTGTCCGACAGGTATTGATTGGTGATCAAGCATACGATACATTAAGAAGCGAGTTAAAGGTCATAGGAACATATGACAAAGAGTCAGTTTTTGAAGCTTCTTTTAAAGTGATCATATTATGTTTGTGATTAAGCAAACGGGAACGATAGTTCAATTTATAAGACCGGTAGAGAGAGCCACCCGTTTCTTAGGTGGCTTTTTACACCGGAGGGCTGTCTCAAAAAAGCCGGAGACGTGGCTCTCTCTAACCGGAACGATGGCTCAAAACGCTCCGGAGTATTCATGTGTGCAATATGGAGCAATTGATTTCTTATATGTTCTATAACAAAGTGAAAAGGGAAAGTGCCTTTGACCACAGTTTAATCAAAAGGTGCAGACATCTGTGCTGAGTAGTTGAAATGGATTTATACTGTAATCCCGTAATCCTGTAATTCTGTAATTAAAGTGCTGAGGAGATAGAGCAATGATAGATTTCGAAATACCGGAAGAAAAGGTGCTTGATAAAGTTTCTTTTGAATTCGTACATCAAGAGTTTCGAGGCCTTGTTGAAATAATCAATAAAGCTTACAGGAAGCAAGGGTTGAATATTGCTATCGATAGCGATTCATTTAAAATGGAGCTTACTGATGCGGATTACGCAGAAGTAAGCAACTTCTTTTTTTACCCGACACACACGATATACTTGTATGACGGAAGAACAGAAAGGCAGATCGGTTATAGGATTTGTTTTATAAGACGCACGAAAAAGGATAACCTGGAAACAGTCAGCCTCAATTTTCCGAATGATGTATTGAAAAAGGGAGAATGGTTAAATGGCAGGGAGACCTTGAAAAAGTTTAATCTTGATGAGAATAGAATTCATGTCAATAAGCTTTTGGAAATAACCATACGCCGACCGACTTATAAACGGAGAGTGTTTACTGAAAGCGTTGGATGGGTGAAAGGAAACAGTGAGTTCCATTACGTTCCAATTACAGACTTCAGTAAAGATGAAATCCGCTGTCAACAAGCTATCAAGCGGACATTTGAGTTCGCTCCGATGCTAAACATGGATGACAGGGAAGCCTTTCGAAAAGTATGGGAACTGTTAGGTGTTACAGAAAAAGAAATTACTGTGCCTTTACTGTCCTTTACCATTTTATCTTCTCTGCTAAGCCTGATAAAGCTCAAGAATAAAGATCAACCTAGATTTATTTTATGTCTGAATGGTGATAATGGAAAAAATAAAGAATCATTGTCAAATCTGTTTTGCAATATCTATAACCGATCAACAAACATATACGTTCTTGACTCAAGACTCCATGCCAATTACAGCATGAAGTCTGAAATACCAAACAAGGCTGGGAAATTAAAAGATGCTGTTTTTATTGCCAAGATTGAGAAACAGAACGACGTAAAGCCTTACTTGAAACTCATGAACCAAGATAAACTGATCAATGGCGTATTGCTTATCAGCAATAAAACCGTTCTACATGATTCAGTCATTACCATCGATATTAGCAAGGCGTCTTTTGAGAAAAGCATCTTCCAATTCCACAAAGCGAATCCATCTGTCTTTTCAACTTGGTTTGGTTCTTTTTTGCAACACATACAGACCAGTTTCCAAGATGAACACTGGGGTCTGGGAATAAAAGGGAACATCGATAAGTTCTATAAGACTTGCAATAAAACGATTACCGAGCAACAAGCGGAATTCGATACTAATCGATTGCGGCATTATGCATGGTTGTTATTAGGATATCTATACTTTTTAAAATTCGGATATCAAACAGAAGCGCTTAGTGACAAAGAATATACAGATTCAATTAACGAGGCTGTTGATATCTTCCGCCGATTAAGCATTCTTGATCTGGGCAAAGAGTCTGAAAACGGTGAGCCATGTCTATCTCAACTCGAACGAGACTCCCTTACTTTTGTTCACACGATAGATAAATTACTTAATGACGAAACTTTAAATGCAATTGATAATAAAGCAACTCAACCAGAGTTCGGTTGGATTGGTCCAAACGAATTATACTTGATGAACGAGAAGTTGTTTAAAGCAGTCAACGAGCGTTTACGGGAAAGCAATGAAGAACTGATCTCAAGAAGCGCGGAGATTTATCGATTTCTTTTCGAAAAGGGAGTTATTCCTAAGAAGGGGAAGGGAAGCTGGGGAATTCAGATTAATTCAAAGACAAAAGCGATTATGTACAGTATACCGCATATGAAAGCGCTGTTGATTGAAAATGGATACGAATTGGCCTATTTAGGAACTAAATAACGAGGGCCACTGTATTTTAATAAAAGTAGAAAGTATATGGGGTGTTTCTCCCATGTACTTTCTTATTTTGAAGCCAACATCCCCTTGACGACTTAGATAATATACCCCCTCCGCCAGTGAGGGCTGTAGGGTGCTGCTCGCTGTGCAGTGGGGGCTGGGGAGATGTTGACATGATTGATATGCTGTACATCTTTTATCGGATGACCCGCGCTGAGTACAATACAGCATTCAAGGGAGTCCAGAGGTATTTTGAAGATGTAGATAAATCGAGCAAACTTCGTAAAGACGGGTACGACAAGCAGGCTTATATTACTAATGGGTTCGCCAAACTAGGATTTCAAGAAATTAGATTTAGGCGCAATGAATGGGGCTATCATGCTTTGGAGATTAGATTACGGCCAAAGTTGCTTCTCCAAGTAAAAGCGTATTATCAATTGACGGCATTATCAGAATTTCAAGATGTGGCTCTGCGTTTCGATCATATCCTTAAGGACATCCTTGGGTTGACGGTTCCGCATTTTTTTCAATGGCAAGTTCGCAGAGTAGAGTATGCTGCTGATGTTCACGTTCAAGAGGATTTAATTCCTAAATATTTGTTCCTGTTCAAAAAGGGAAATCTCCCTCTTTATTTTCTCATCAATCAGGAGACGCAAAAGTACTGGGGTTCACAGACTAACTGTTACTTTATGGCAACCACTGTCACAGTAAATTGGTACAATCGATACAACACATTATTAACCAAAGAAAAGCAGTCAAAAAAGAAATTTGCTGATTTCTCAATAACGAGAGGGGTTTTACGGTTTGAAACTCAGCTGCGGAGCGGTTATGGTGTAGTAAAAGACTATTTAAATTGTACTCGCGCTGAGAATGAGATCATGAAGTTTTACAAGCTGATCGTGGGTAAAGGGGATTATTACACATTAGATGGTGCGATACAATTAATCCGTTCAAAAGTAGACTGCTTCCGAAAAAAACTCGAACTTGAAAGATTAATAACCCTAATTGCCAATTCATCAGGAGTGTGGCAGGCAAAGGAGCTTTTCGTGCAAGGAAAGGATAGCAGTAGAGCGGCAGACAAGTTTAGCAAGCGACTTAATCAGTTGCGAAAGTTAGGTATAAATCCAGTCGTGTTACCTTCGGAGTGGGGGATAACAAAACTAGAGAATTTGTTTGATCTGATCAAAGCAAGCATTTCATGAATGGGAAGGAGGTAAGCAAAAAAAGAAGAGGGGGCTCCCTCTTCTAAAATGTAGCGCTCGCTGCAAAGCTCATTATTAGTATCCAGAGCTTTCGATGACGACTGTCTTAGCTTCGACCCATTGCTCAGCCATCCAGTTGATACCAAAGAATAAAGCTGTATCCGCCTCTTTTCCCTTGTCAACCAAGAAGGAAGCGTGATTCCAATACACCAAAATTTTTGTGCGGTTAATTTTTTTGACCTGCCCACTAAAAGTACCTTTTCCAACGATATTGCCCGCGTGAATCAGATTTCCGTTATAGTCGAGTGGCTCATAATCGTTGTAATTTACTTTTTCGTGTTCCTTTTGTATCTCTTTAACCGCATCTTCAAGAGTCACCCGATTATCCTCTTGTTTCTGAAAAGCATCCAGCAACGAAATCTTATAACTGTAAACCGGCAAATCCGTTTCTTGCGGTTGTACCCCGCCGTAGTAAATCAGCACCATCTGCGATTTTCCATCCCATATTACTTTAGCTCCCAGGTTTTCGGTAATAAAACGAACAGGTAGCATTGTACGTCCCTTGATTGTGCTTGGAGGAACGTTCAATGTCTTTTTCACACCATTCACATTTGCAGAATTTTTGTTCAGCCAGAGTTCGATTTTATTTTGATTCAGCGTAATCGTTACTTTCTTTTCTTTTTTATTCCAGCTTACAGTTCCTCCCAGTTTGTTTACAATGGGAGAGATCGGGAGCAGGGTAGATCCGTGTTTAACAACCGGTGTGACGCTGTGGTTTTCATCGTCAAACATCTTACCGTCATCTTCAGTAAGCAACCAAGGGCTGTTGATTTTCATAGCAAGAATGACAGGGGTTGTATTAGGTTTGGGATTCATTGTCTCTCCATCTGTTGTAGTGGAGGCTCTCACACTGAACTCCAATGAATCGCTTGCAGTTTGACGGATGTCAAACTTATTCCCATATTTTGAATTAGTCAATAAATCGCCAATGAAGCTGAGTGGGACAAAAATTCCGAGCCTAGGATCGTCTAAATACAAGGCTGGTGTTTCCATTTGAAAGACTGTTCCTGTTGGCATCGAGCAAGCCCCAGAATCTTCAAATTCATACTCCTGTACCGTTGCTTGATCATGTGTAATTTTGTAGCATTGCCCTTGAAAGCTGATGAAGGAGTAATAGTCCGGCTCTTCCGAAAAAAAAGTTTCGACTCCAGAAGGGTCAAGAAAATTCAAGATTTGAGTAATTGGAAAGAGAGTAATGCCATCCACGACTACTGGTGAATGAACAAAACCTTCTTTTTGTCCTACAATTTTCACTTCAAGGTCCGCCGCGGCGGAAACTGCTTGAGAGATCGTGAGTACAAAAGCAATGGAAATGCACAATGCCATAAGTTTTTTCGCCACTTGAGAACCTCATTTCGAACATTTAGTAATTTTCGAATTTCCTTTATTCACGCTCGTAAACGCGGATACCAGACTTACAATCGGATCACATCAGAATTTGCCGGAATCGATTCGTTCACATTTTTACAAAATTTATTCATAATAAATCTTACCTGATCCTGAAAGGATACTGCGGCCATTTGACCATTCGAATCGAGGAAATTTAGAATCAAATAGTGATTATTTTTCTTTCCTTTATTCTTCGTTCCGATGCCTGACATCCCGCCAACAATAGTTCCCAGTCCCGGAACGATTAAAGTTCCGATCAAAGCGCGTCCCACAACACTTTTATTTTTCTGTATGATCTCTTCCTCGGTTAACGCTACGGCAGCACGCACTCGTTCCAATGGAATTTCAAACCTATGTGTGTTTGCATCGATAAGTATCCGATCATCGAAACGGAAAATTTTGCACTCCACAGGGCCTAGCCCAAGACCTTCAACATGCGTAGCAAGGAGGCCTTCTTTGGCCCCCAGCTTTTCAACTTCCATTGACAAGTCTATTTCTTTTTTCGATGCAGCGACGATTTTTACAATCACTGACACTATTAAAAGCCCGATAATGATGAAAACAAGCACCAATTGAGACCATCTCCATTATGGTTCTGATTTTTGAAACTTATAGCTTCCGGTTTCGACACCCCAGCCAGTGGAGTTTTCATTCTCATTTGTTGTGATCGTCGCAACAGCAGTGTTATCGTTAAGCCTTAACTGGATCGTACCGCTTTCTCCCCAACCGTCATCGTCAAACTTGGCTTTCACACTCCCATCCTTCAAAGCACCGCTAAAATTTACAACCGCAGTTTTGTCATCAATTGTATTAATGACTACTGTCCCCGTAATTTGTTTACCTTTGATAGATAACGATAATTCGCTTAATGGATTTCCATTCTCAGGGGTGTAATAGTAATCTCCATTTAATTCTTTAGATGGTTTATCTGCTGGAGGTTGCGTATGCTGCTTTGTCGTTTCGGTATGCTTGCTTGAGTTGGATTCACTAAGGCTTGAGTTGTCTTGCTTGTGATTGACTTCATTGTTCGATTTATTGGACTTAGTGTTTTCTTCATCGGATGTGCGCTTGGTCGTTTCGGTATCTTTTTTTGCTTTAGATTCACTACGATTTGAAGTGTCTTGCACATGATTTACTCCATCATTCGATTTACTGGAGTCGGTGTTTTCTTTATCGAATACTGCGAGCAGGACTCCGCTTTTAATCAGTTCATTTTGGGGGACATCATTAAAAGATAGTGCTCCAACCTCGAATGTATCGTCTTCGTTTACAATAAATTGCAACCTTGCTTTTACTTTCGTCTCTTTATACGTCATGTGCCCTGTAAACTCAACTACTTCTTCACCTGTTTCTGCTTTGAAATGTTTCCAGGTCGGGCTTCCGAAGAAATCGTTAAAGGCGTCTCCAACTGATTTGTCCGGATAGTTTTTCAGATGGCCGTTTTTTATGGATTGGACGTGAGGGTCATTGATGTCACGTATATTGTCAGCTTGATCCTTGATTGTCGTTGTGACATCGTTTATTGCTTGCCCTGCATCGTTACTGCAAGCACCAAGCAGCAATATGAAGATGGCTCCCACAAGAAACCGCAACTTCATTTGAGTTAATTCCTCCTTTTACTTAAATAGCCTCTCGGCATTCGCCGAGGCAGATGGGACAAGGGTTTCCTCATACCATCAAATTTGTTTTCCTCCTACTTGGGTAGGGGGATTTTTCAATTCATTCCATATTTCATAATGGGAAATATTAT